>JADQBV010000076.1 GCA_016278415.1 Halanaerobiales bacterium | reverse complement strand
ACCTTGAAGGTAAAGTTGTCGCAACAGCAGCATTGGGTTGTACTCATGACCTACTGTTCCGTAAGCTAATTCACAGTGAGGGTATGGCTACAAATAGACAGGGTGGTACTATCGATCACAGGGGTCAAAAACCTGCTACTATGGTTGGACTATTTGCCACAAATCAATTAGATGCAGCTATGGTCTCTGAACCCTGGGCAGCTAGAATGGAAGATGACCTAGGTGCTAAAGTTGTAGTTGACTGGAATCAGGTACCATGGGATGGAAAACTCCCTGCTACTATCATTGTTTCTACGAATGAATTTATTAATAATAATCCAGAATTAATTAAGTCATTTCTTAAAGCTAACCAACAGGCAATTGATTTTATTATTAATAATCCTGATAAATCTGCTGATATATTAAGGGATGAAATTAAGAAAATTACTAAACAAGAACTACCTTTAGAAGTTATTAAACGTTCACTTTCCAGGACTAACATGACTAGTGAACTTGACTCTGCAGTTGTTCAGGAACTGGCTGACCTTTCTGCTAGTCTTGGTTTTATTAAAGGAAATTCAAATTTAGAGGGTTTTATAAACACTTCATATTTGGAGGAAATATTAGATGATAACAGTAAATAGCATTACTGATCTTATCGGCAAGACACCGGTTGTTAAGTTACAAAATATAGTCCCCAAAGAGGCTGCTGATGTATATGTCAAACTGGAATATTTTAATCCCAGCGGTAGTGTCAAAGACCGGGCAGCCCTTAGTATGATAGAATCTGCTGAAAAAAAAGGCGAGTTAGATACAGGTGGAACCATTATAGAACCTACCAGCGGAAATACTGGTATTGGTTTAGCTATGGTTGCTGCCGCTAAGGGTTATAACTGCATTATAATAATGCCAGATAGTGCATCTGACGAAAGAGTCAGGATATTAAAGGCCTATGGGGCTGAAGTTATTCTCACACCTGCAATAAAGTCGATGCAGGGTGCTATTGACAAAGCTAATGAACTAAAAAGTAAGATTGAAGGATCATATCTCCCTAACCAATTTGAAAACCCAGCTAACCCTGATGCACATAGAAAAACAACAGCTAGAGAAATATTAATACAGATGGATAATACTCTTGATGCCTTTGTAGCAAGTGCGGGAACAGGTGGTACAATCACTGGTACTGGAGAAGCATTACTAAAAGAATTGCCTGACTTGAAAATTTATACAGTAGAATCTAAAAACTCTCCAGTACTTGCAGGGGGAAAACCCGGTCCTCATAAAATACCAGGTACTGGACCAGGTTTTGTTCCTATTACATTAAATACAGGAATTTACGAGAAGATATATCATATATCTGATAATAAGGTAATAAATATGACCAGAAGGTTGGCCTCTGAAGAGGGTCTTCTACTGGGACCATCTTCTGGTGCAACTGTCTGGGCAGCCATCCAGGTTGCTAAAGAATTAGGTTCAGGAAAAAAGATATTAGCTATAGCGGCAGATACTGGTCAACGTTATTTAAGTGGTGATTTTTTTGAACAGTAAAACATTTAGACAAAAGAACTATGCATAAGTCTTAATCCAGCAGTTATATATTACTGCTGGATTTTTTTACTTAAAAATAATTTTTTAAACAATTTATTTATAATTGTACATTAAGATAACGTGAAAAAGAGACAACCATATAAGCTGTCCCTCAGTAAAATATTAAATTTACTACAATTAAATTGTGCTATTCTCCAAAATATCTATCTAAAATACCTTTCAACATTTGAGCATGACGGGCTTCATCTCTTGATGATTCATTAAAATATGCTGCTGCCTGTTCTATCCCAAGTTCATCAGCTTTTTCAGCAGCCTTCCTTTTACCTTTATTAGCTCCTTGTTCACCTTTTAACATATCTTCTATATTTTCTTTTGTACTAGCAGATATTTTACCATTAAGTTCAGCAAAATGAGATGCATGTTCTGCCTCTTCCCAAGCAATTCTTTTTAGAACTTCAGCTACCTCTGCATACCCTTCCCTTTGCGCTTGACGCGCCATAGCTAAATATAAACCAGTCTCTTCAGTCTCTCCTGCAAAATTCATATCCACTGCTTCCTCAACTTCAGTACCCTTTGTAACAGCTAACTTCACTTGATTGTCAAATTTTAAATCCATTATGTATCCCTCCTAATTTTTTATATCCACTTCAAATATACTGTATTGTTATAATAGTAACAATAACTATTACTATTATATACAAAGAACTTATACTTGTCAAGGGTTTTTTAGAGAATTTATCTATAAAAAGGCTAAAGACACCCTTAGTTTACTATAAGGATGTCTCATATATAAATATATATAATAGTAATATTCACTATTTTTATACTTACTAATCAATATTTCCACTTTGCTAACAACAATTTTACTTAAGATAAAAATTAATCTATTTCCATATCCTATAAATTGAAATAGTATTTATCATATATTCAATGAAATAACATTTTTTATATTATATTTTACAATATAAAAAATATAATTTCACTATTCTATCCAATTGTTAATAAGGTCAGAGTTTTCCTCTTTCCACTGACGAGCAACCTCAATTGGCTCTTCATCTGAATCAGCAATAGCACCCATGAGATCACCTAATTGACTTGTATTCATTTCAAAGTTTTTTAGGAAGTTCGTCACTTCTGGATGATCTTCTTCTAAGCCTTCACGAGAATATGTGTAAATAGTCTCTATCTCACCATAAACACCTTCAGGGTCTTCTAGGAATTTCAGATCCCACCTAGCGAATTTCCAGTGAGGCTTCCAGCCAGTGACAGCAATCCACTCATTATTATCAATAGCTGTCTTTAAAGAAGCTGTCATTGCAGCCCCGCTACCTTCAAGTAATTCGAAATCAAGATCATAATCATCAAGGGCTTGACGGGTAGTTTTCATTATTCCAGCACCAGCATCAATGCCAATTATTTCGCCATCAAATTCATCTTTATATTCATTCATTTCATCAATAGAATCAATTTCTACATAATCAGGAACTACAAGACCAATCCTGGCACCAGTATAATTTGTACCAAGGCGTACAATATCGTCTCCTAGTTTTTCGATATAACTTTGATGTGTAACTGGTAACCAGACATCCATAAATGCATCAATATCACCACTTGCTAAACCCTGGAAAGTCGGCCCTACATCTGCCATTGTAGTCGTAACGTCATAATCAAACTCATCTTCAATAACTGCCTGTGCTAAATGAGTCATAGCGATTCCTTCAGCCCAATTAACATAACCAAGATTAATCTCTTTTTTCTCCGCCTGTTGTTGACCACAACCTACTAACAAACCTGTTGCTAAAATTATTACTAATAATACAGCTAATATTGTTTTCTTCAAATTAACCCTCCTATATTTTTAAAAAATAATCACTAAACCTGCTCATTAAATCTTAATCTTTGATACATTCTTTATATTTTTACTATGGACTCATTAGATAATCTTTGTACAATATTACATATTTTCTACGACCTACTTAGTCTTTTAAACTCTGGGTAAGACGATCGAGTATTATTGCTAGAATTACAACAGCAACCCCACCTTCAAAACCTAAACCGATTTCCAGTTGTGTAATACCCCTTAAAACTACACTACCCAGACCACCCCCACCAATCATTGAAGCAATTACTACCATTGACAAGGCTAACATAATAGTTTGGTTTACTCCGGCCATAATAGTCGGAATTGCCAAAGGGAATTGTACCTTATATAATGTTTGACATGGTGTGGAACCAAAGGCATTAGCTGCCTCTACAACCTCTTCGTCTACCTGTCTTATTCCTAAGTCAGTTAAACGAATTGCTGGCGGCATAGAGAAGATAACGGTGGCTATTACCCCTGGAACCTTACCCATTCCAAAAAATATAACAGCAGGAATTAAATAAACAAATGGGGGCATTGTCTGCATAAAATCAAGAATAGGTCTAAAAATACTATTAACTACTTCATTTTTTGCTGCTAATATACCTATTGGTATTCCTACACCTAAAGCAACAACACCAGCGGTTAATATCATTGCCAATGTCTGGATAGTCGCTTCCCACATGCCCATACTATAGATTAAAAGCATTCCTAGAAGTGTAAAAATAGCTACACCTCTGCTGCTTAAATAATATGCTAAAGCAGATACCAAAGCTATAAGGAATAGTACTGGTATAAATAACAACCCCTGTTGAATGTTTGAAACTATAAACTCTATAGAAACTGATATAAGATCAAATAATCCTGAAGCATATAATTGTAACCAATTTACAAGACCTTCAAATACTTCACCAACTGGAACATTAAACATCCTCATCACTTCCTCTTGTTAAGGCAGATAATACAGAGACCCTGACAATAATCCCAACTAATCTTTCTTCACTGTCTTTAACGGCTATTGGGTAATCAGTATTAGAAGCTATAGGTAAGAGTTTTGTTAATGGTGTATCAGACTCTGCAGATGGATATTCTTTATGTAAATATGGTCGAATATCTTTTTTCTTCTTCTTTTTGGCATCCATTGCAGCTTCTGCATCCAATATCCCTATAACCTTTTTATTATTATCAACTACATATATACTAGAAAACCCTTCATCTTCCATAATCTTAAGAGCCATATTAGGACCATCTTTTATATGTATTAGGGCATCCGGTCTAAACATAACATCTTTAGCCTTTAATACTTTAATCTTATTTACATCTCTAACAAAATCACTAACATATTCATCAGCAGGATTTGATAATATATCTTCAGGCTCTCCAATTTGAATAATCTTACCCTCATTGTTAAGTATTGCAATCCGGTCTCCTATTCTTAAGGCTTCATCAAGATCATGTGTTATGAAAACTATAGTCTTATGGAGACGAGACTGTAAATCAAGCAGCTCATTTTGCATTTCTCTCTTAATCAATGGATCTAAGGCGCTAAAGGGTTCATCCATTAATAAGATATCAGGGTCAATAGCTAATGCCCTGGCCAATCCAACCCTCTGCTGCATTCCCCCACTTAAATTTTCGGGTTTAGAGGAACCCCATTCTCCCAAGCCTACTTGTTTCAAAGCTTCCAATGCAATCTTTTCCCTTTCTTCTTTTGCAACACCTTGAACCTCTAAGCCATATTCAACATTTTCCAAAATAGATCGATGAGGGAAAAGTGCAAAGTGCTGAAAAACCATACCTAACTTTTTCCTTCGTATTTCCTGTAATTCTTCCGAGTTTACTTTGGTTATATCTACACCATCAATCAAAACTTGCCCTTTTGTTGGCTTGACTAGACGATTAATACATCTAAGCAAAGTAGATTTACCACTTCCTGATAAACCCATCAAAACAAATATTTCACCCTCATGAACCTCGAAATTAGCATTATTAATGCCTAGTGTATTACCAGTCTTTTGTAGTATATCATCTTTATCTAATCCTTCTTCTAATAAAGGAAAGACCTTCCTAGGTCTTCTTCCATAGACTTTGAAAAGATTATTTACTTTAATTTTAACCATAGATTTTCCCCCTTGCAATTTACCACTGCCCTATTTATGTATAGTATTGTGTCCATGAATTAAAATAATTAATATTTATTCTTCTAAAATCATAATTCTTATGTATTTTTTAAAAATTTATAGAAAGAAAGTCTCCAAGGTTTTTTTATGATTATATTAACTATGTAAAATGATTATTCTAAAATATATGTATTCATAAAAAAATGGCCTAGATGATTATTTTTAATTAATCGTCTAAACCTAATCGTTTATTAGTATATGGTAATAGAAGTAATAAGTCAAATCTATGGAACAATTAATCTTTAATATGACTTACTACTTTTTTTGATCCCTATTAATTTCCTTTAAGAGCTCTTGTAACTTTTTGATTACACTAGGGCTAGATTTCTCCAATTCTTTCATTAAATTAAATAATTCAGGATTGCTATCTTTCATGTCATCATTTAAATATAATGTTTTTTTATCTCCAATAAAAAAATCAACTATTTCTATTTTTAAAGCATTACATATTTTTTCAAGGGCATTTAAAGAAATCCTCTTATGGTCATTTTCAATAGAGCTAATAAAAGCCTGACTCAATCTAGAGTCTTTAGCTAACTTAGTTTGACTTATGTTTTTAGATTCCCTTAAATGTTTTATTTTTTTTCCAATATCCACTTGTAGCTCCCCTCCTTATTACTATAGTTATATATTAATATAAAATCTTTTAAATTTCAAGTAAAAGTGACAGTATTGCTGTTTTTTTAACAACAATAGTTATTTTACTTGACTTTTTATTTCTATAAGTTATAATTAATTTGTCGCGAGGGGTGTAAATTATGCTAAATAATATTGGAAAAAAAATAATGGAGATTAGAAAAGGGAAGAATATATCACAACAGGAGCTTGCTTTAAAATCTGACTTATCCCAACCTTTTATCAGCCATTTGGAGCAAGATAAAAGATCACCTACAATAAATACACTATATAAAATTGCAAATGGTCTAGACATACCTCTTAAAGATTTCTTATTATATTTAATCAGTGAATTTGATAGTGATGAAATATCCTAAATCTAAATACTTTTTCTCATATTCCCTCCAAAAAACCCACTTATTGTATATAAAAAATTATTTATATCAAAGGGCTTTTCAATGACTTTAATTACTGGAAGATTTTCGTCTAAATTTTCCATAACAATCTGACTATAGCCAGTCAGAAAAAGAATATAAGTCTCGCTACATTTTTCGTGAATTCTTCTGGCAACATCAAGACCATTCATGCTAGTTCCTAATTTTAAATCTATTATAGCTAAGGGAGACTGGTTTTCTTCAATACATTGAAGACCAATAAAAGCAGACTGAAATGTTTTACAGGAGTATTTTTCTGACAAAATTTCTTTTACTAACCAAAGTATTCCATCATCATCGTCAATTACAACCACATCAATTTTACTCATCATATCTCCTTTCATTAAGTGAATATATAAAAAATATTTAAACTCTTCAAAAAATTCCCTGTATCAGATCCTAGTCAATATTTTTTGCAAGCATTAGTTAGTTTAATTTCTTTTATTACTTACCTTTATCATTTTTAGGTAATTTACAGATAGGGAATACCACCCGTACAGCAGTGCCCTTTCCAAATACACTTTCAATCTCTAATTCTCCTCCCATATCTTTTATTAACTCAGAGCTAACATATAATCCTAAACCTGTGCCTTCAGCTTTCGTAGTAAAGAAAGAATCAAATATTTGCGAAAGATTTTCTTTCGGAATTCCAGGACCCATAATCTTTAAAAACTGCACCTATACAATTATCTGTATTATAATATGATATTTCTAACTTACCTCCATCTTCCATTGCTTCAATGGCATTTTTCATAATATTTAGAAATACCTGTTTTAAATGAGTACTATCTCCTTTAATTAGTGGAAAATCATCAGAACTATTATGTATTATTAGTTTAATATTGTTAAAATTAGCATCGCTTTTTATTAAAAATCTAATTTCTTCAATAATTTTAGGCAATCTTATAGGTTTTAACTCTCTCTTCTTATGAGGTTTGGCAATATCTAAAAAATCAGTGAGAATCTGATTTATACTATCCATTTCTCCCCGTAATTTATGAATTAATTTCTTTTGCCTTTCGCTGTCATCAACCATTTCCAATAATTGAATTGCCCCTCCGGCAACAGATAACGGGTTTCTTATTTCATGAGCAAAACCAGCTGCTAGATTACCAGCAATTACTTTACGCTCTTGTTCCTGGATTTGAAGTTTCAACTTTTTCATCTCACTTATATCATCAAAGAGCATAATCGCTCCCCTAATTTCGTCCTTCTTATCTTTTAAAGGAATCAAGTCCCATTTGATATAATTTCTACTATTATCTGTTTCAAACACTGAATGTTGCCCGAGTTGCTCAAGTCCATTGCTTATAACATTATCAATAGCTTTATCTATCTCTTTGTTTAAAGAACAATTATAATGATATAGGCCTCTATTTAATTCCAAACCTTGAGAAAGATAAAATTTTTTAGCATTCTGATTAAACTTTACAATCTTTCCATCATTGTTTATAAATATTATAGACTGTTGTAAATATTCCAGAAAATAATCCAGTCTGTTCTCCATAAATTCCTTCAATATAACAGAACTCACCTGGCTATTCATTTGCTTCTCTCCCCATTAGAATAATAGTTGTTTAAAGATTACTTTTTTTCTGACACGTAATACCATATATTAATAATTATAACCTATAGAAATAATTTTTACAAGTAAAATCACTATACAATATACTATTTTGTATTGTATATAGAATCTTTTTAATTTTTTAATGTAGTAACTTGTTACAATTCTTCTAAACATAAAAAAATACCTCCAAGTAAACACTCTATTCTACTTAATTAGAATGTCTACTTTAGAAGTATCACATCATTCAGCAATATATTCTTTTACTAATCTAATACTGAAGAAGAAATTTACTGTAATATATTTAACTTTTTGAATAAAAGGTTATCATTTTTTTAAATTTCTTTCAATAGATTAACCATCTCAATTAAAGTCATGGCTGCATCAAAACCTTTATTACCCGCTTTTGTTCCTGCACGTGATATTGCCTGTTCGATAGTATCAGTAGTCAATACTCCAAATATAACAGGTATTTCACTATCAAGACCTACTTTGGCCACTCCCTTAGTAACTTCAGCTGATACATAATCAAAATGTGGTGTTTCTCCTCTAATTACTGCACCTAAACATATTATTCCGTCATATTTTTCTGACTTAGCCATTTTTTGAGCAACTAATGGTATTTCAAAAGAACCAGGAACCCAAGCTGTAGTAATATCCTCTTCCAACACACCATGCCTTCTTAGACCATCTACAGCACCTTCCAGTAATTTTCCTGATATGAATTCATTAAAACGACCAACTACGAGTCCTACTTTAATATCTTGACCTATTAATTTTCCTTCAATTATATTTTGCATATTATTCTCCCTTCAATATCCTATGTTTTTTTATTTTAAGTTTATTTCATTCCAACATTTACCTAATCTTTGGAATTATAATTACCTGATTTTATTATTACCTAAATCAAACTTCGA
The DNA here is from genome assembly GCA_016278415.1 of Halanaerobiales bacterium. Next base: position 19,797 of record JADQBV010000076.1, on the reverse strand, counting down.
AATTACTTAAGTTATTATTTGTTTTTCTTAAAAATCATTTTTCTGATGTATATTTAGCATATGACCCATCTTATCCTGTTTTACCTTTAGATAGAACTCATTTTCTTCATTTGGATCTATTTCCAATGGGACTCGTTCACTTACAGTAAGTCCATAACCCTCAACACCGACTATTTTCTTAGGATTATTAGTGATAAGCCTTAAAGAACTTAACCCTAGATCAGCTAAAATTTGTGCTCCAATTCCATAGTCCCGTAAATCCGGTGGGAAACCAAGGGCAACATTAGCTTCAACAGTATCCATACCCTGATCCTGAAGATCATATGCCTTTATTTTGTTAACAAGCCCGATACCCCTACCCTCCTGACGCATATAGAGAACAAGTCCTTCACCTTCATTTTCTATCATCTGTAATGCTGTAGCTAATTGCTCTCCACAGTCACAGCGCAAAGAACCAAAAATATCACCTGTTAGACATTCAGAATGGACACGTACAAGAACATCCTCTTTACCCTCTACGTCACCTTTAATAATAGCCACATGTTCTCTATTATCAATGATTGTTGTATAAACCCTTATATTAAAATCTCCAAATTTGGTAGGTAATGTTGCTTCTGCTGCTTTCTTAATAAGTCTGTCTTTCTTTTCCCTATATTCAATCAAGTCTTTTATGCTTATAATCTTCAACTCATGCTTTTTTGCAAAACTTTCCAGCTCTGATAATCTAGCCATAGTTCCATCTTCATTTATAATTTCACAGATTACACCAGCAGCTTTAAGACCTGCCAATCTAGCCAGATCAACTGCAGCCTCTGTATGACCAGCTCTCCTTAAAACTCCCCCTTTTTTAGCACTTAAGGGAAATATATGACCTGGTCTATTAAAGTCTTCAGCTACACTATCATCATCTATTAATTTTCGTATTGTTAATGCCCTTTCAGCAGCTGATATACCCGTAGTAGTCTCTTGGTGATCTACTGATACTGTGAAGGCAGTTTCATGTACCTCAGTATTATTAGCAACCATCATCGGAAGATTTAATTCCTCTAATCTTCCTTCTTCCATAGGAACACAGACCAATCCTTTACCCTCTTTAATCATAAAGTTAATGCTCTGCTGCTCTGTCTTTTCGGCAGCCATTACTAAATCCCCTTCATTCTCCCTATCCTCATCATCGACAACTATAATCATCTTGCCTTCTTTAATATCCTGTAAAGCTTCCTCAATTTTATTCATTTTAATATTCCCCCTATAAGAAGCCGTTTTCTGATAGAAAATTCTTATTTATATTAGATTTATTATTTTGTTTAGCTCTATCATTGTTTAACATCTTAAAAACATACTTTCCTATCAAATCTGTTTCTATATTTATTTCATCGCCAACTTTTATATCATTTAGATTTGTATAATTCCAGGTTTCTGGTATTAGAGAGACAGTTAATGAATTACTAAAAACATTCATTATAGTAAGACTTACACCATTCAAGGCCACTGATCCTTTATCTACCATATAGTTTATTAATTCCTCTGCAAGCTCTATTTCTACCAGTCTGGCATTTTTTTCTTTCCTTATTTTTTTAACTATCCCTGGCCCATCAACATGACCAGTTACAAGATGCCCACCAAAAAAACCATCTGCCCGAACCGCCTGTTCTAAATTTACTCTTGAACCTATCTTTAATTTACTTAGGTTAGTTGCCCTTAAAGTCTCAGGCATAACATCTGTAGTAAACATCTTATCTGTATATGCAACAACTGTTAAACAAACTCCATTAACAGCTATACTATCGCCTTTACTAATCTCTTCTAAGACCTTTGAGCCTTCAATCATTAATTGATAACAGTCTTCTGAATTTTTTCGTTCCTTTAAAATACCAACTTCCTGTACAATTCCTGTAAACAAAAATACACCTCCTAAATGTCAGTTAAATCAGTTATGCACTAGGTTAATACTATACCCAAATTTTATCTTATCCCATCACACAAATAATAACTTCTAAATTACTATTATATTTTAATTACTAGATAATTCCTTAAGTCTGTATATAACACTACAATTTACCTACCATGAGAATATTATCATCTAGTACCTGATATTTAACATCTCTTAATTCCTTAACCTGTTTCATAGATTCTGGCCCCTCTCCTGTATATACAGAAATACCATCATTACCTCCTAAAATTTTCGGAGCAATAAAGGAATATATCTTATTAACAAGTCCAGCTTGTATAAATGAATAGTTTACTCTACCTCCACCTTCGACTAAGACACTACTAATACAGCGATCATGTAATATTTTAAGTAATAAATCCAGTGGAATCCTAGCATCATTATTTAATGGTATTGTTAAAATTTCTACTTGCTTCTTTTCAATAAGAAGCTGCTTTTTCGATTTATCACAGCCTTCTCCAACTACTATTATAGTATTTGCAGTTGACTCTTGATTAATAACCTTTGCTTCAAGGGGTATTTCTAAGCGGGCATCGAGAATAATTCGTGTGCTATCCTTTCCTTTATCACTAGATAAACGTGTTGTAAGCGAAGGGTCATCCTGTAATATTGTTCCTATCCCAACTAATATAGCATCTACCTTATGTCTTAGTTTATGCCCAAAAAGGCGTGCTTTTTCATTGGTTATCCATTTTGAATCGCCTTTTCTGGTAGCTAAAAAGCCATCTAAAGTCTGAGCAGATTTTAAGTAAATATAAGGTATATCTGAGCTGATATATTCTATAAATACCTCATTTAAATCTTTTGCTTCATCTTCTAAAACACCAAGCTCAACCTCAATGCCGGCTTCCTTCATTTGTAATATTCCTCTACCAGCAACTAAAGGATTTGGATCCTTCATTGCTACAACAGCCTTTTTCACCCCTGAATTAATTACTTTTAGGGAACAAGGAGGGGTTTTTCCATAATGACTACAGGGCTCCAGGCTTACATAAATGGTAGCCTCTTTAGCTTGTTCTCCAGCCTGATCTAGTGCATATACTTCAGCATGAGGACCACCATAATATTGATGGTATCCTTGACCAATTATCTTACCATCTTTAACCACAATTGCGCCAACCATTGGGTTAGGACTTGTACATCCTTCCCCTTTTTTTGCCAGTTCTAAGGTTTTGTTCATATAGTATAAGTCTTCGTTTTTATCTATCAAAAAAATCCCTCCACCGAAAAATTTAAGCAAACTCTTTATGAGCAAAAAAATTTTATTCTTTAAAATACGAAAACCCCTTCTTTTTATAGAAAGGGGTTAAATTCTAGGTTATATATGTAATCATAAGGTAATTTATAGTTATTACAACTACTATATACAAACATTATTATACCTAACTCCCTTCCAGACTTTACTGTCGGTCCTGGAATTACACCAGGTCAACCCCTGAGGGGTTTGTGGACTTTAACCACCGGTAGGGAATTTCACCCATCCTCGTTAGTATTTTTTATTTTATTTTGAATTATTCATCAGATAAATTTTACCACAGAATTATTATTTTGTAAAGTATGTAGCTAAAATAATATGGGTGAAAGGTAAAATTACACTTAAATATTCTAGTATGCACATAAAAATTATTTGAACATATTATGTAACTAAAATTAGTTAGAAAAGGATAACAAAAAAAATTAAAGATAAACAAATATAGTTAACGCTTACTAAACCTATTAAATATCAGTAAGACTTAGTTTGCTGTTTCTAATCTTTTGTTGGAAATAGATTAGTTGTTTTTGTATATCTGGATTCTTATTAAAGAATTCTACTACCATAGTCATTGCATTAACAGTTTCTTTTGACAAATAATGTTCTATGGCCTCGGCCTCATCTTCTTTATCAGCTTTACTACCAATTACTTTTAAAAATATTTGTAACATATGATTTCTTTCAACAAGGAACTTACCTAACTTAATCCCTTTATCTGTAAGGTCTATATTTTTATATGGTATATAATCAAGATATCCTTTTTCTGAGAGTACTTTTACTGCTTTATTAACAGATGGTAGTGAGACATCCAATTTATTAGCTACATCAGTAATTCTTATGAATCCCAATTCAATAGAAAATCTATATATTTCTTCTAAGTAATCTTCCAGACTTGGGGTAAGCATATGCACTCCCTCCTTATACCATAGTTTACACTGGGCTAATAAAGTTACTCCTGTATAAATAATGTTATATTGTATTTATATGTGGATTAAATAAGATTATGTACATTTCGATATAAAAGGGGAATCTCAAATTATGGATCCTATAATGAAATACAAAGAAGGAAAACAGGTCTCAATTATAACACTTTTTATTAACAGTATACTAGCTATTTGCAAAACTAGCATAGGATATTTAGCGCACAGTCAAGCCCTCATAGCAGATGGTATTCATTCAGCATCTGATTCATTTAGCACTATAATTGTTTTAATTAGTTTAAAGGTAGCAAGTAATCCTCCTGACACCTGTCACCCTTATGGTCATGAGCGCTCAGAAACACTAGCAACTAATATCTTAGCATTAAGTCTAATCTTAAGTGGGGTAATGATTGTAAAAAGTAATATTATCTGTATATTAAATCAAGACTATCATACTCCAGCAACAATCAATATTTGGGTAGCCCTTTTTTCAATTTTAGCACAAGAAGGTGCTTATCGATATTCTAACTTTGTTGGCAAAAAAATTAATAGTAAGGCAATTATCGCAGATGCCAAGCACCATAGATCAGATGCTCTTTCTTCAGTAGCAGCACTTATAGGTGTCATAGCGGCACGTAATGGTTATCCATCTTTAGATCCATTAGCAGGTATTATTGTAGCCTTCATAATCATTAAAATTGGTATTCAAATATTCATTCCAATTATAAATGAAATCATGGAAAAAGCCCCTACTCAAGAATATCTCAATTCTATAAGAAAGATTACACAAAATGATGGTTCAATAAAAAAAGTATCCAGTATAAAGGTGAGAAAACATGCAGGATCAGAAATCATTGAAATGACGATAAGTGTAGAAACTAGTTTACATGTCGATGAAGCTCATTATATAGCTGAACAGGCTAAGAACCGACTGATGGATAATCTAAAAGAAAATATTATAGATGTAATTATTCATGTGCATCCCATTAACCTCAAAAAAGATGACTCACCTTTATTGGATGATAGCTAGTGATAATAGCTTATCATAGAAATACCTATTACGATATTTTCATCTTTGATTTTAAAAAGCAGTATTAATTATATATACATATATCATTCTTCTAAAGTATTAAGGGATAATATGTGCCAGGTAACAAGCCCTGCAATTATTAATAGTAACAGTTTTACTAATAAAACTTCAACTATAAACAAAATAGAATATCCAATAGTTAACCACAAGATAGAGATTACACTCACTTTAGTCCTCATAGCTAAACCCTTGTTTTCTTGGTAATTCTTTATATAACTTCCAAAATACTTATTATTAATTAACCACTTATACATTTTATCTGACACTTTAGTATAACAAGCTGCAGCTAACAATAGAAAAGGAGTGGTTGGTAATAATGGCAAGAAAATTCCTAAAATACCCAGTATTAATGATATAGAACCTATAATAATTAGACATAACTTCATGATATTATTCATATCTAACCTCCGAATCCTGTATGAAAAGAAGAATCAAGTCTACTAATTAATAGACTTGATTCTAAGGTAGTAAATTAATTGATTTTATTAATTATACAATATCACAAAAGATTAAAAAATATAAGGTCATTTGCAAAATCACTTTTGAAATATTCTCTTTTGTAATATACATTAATCTTTAATATAAACTAAAAAAAATAAATTGATTTTAGCTATATATTATTATGCTTTTTGCTTTCTATTTAAAACATCAATTAATACAGCCAAGATTATAATAAAACCTTTAACAATCATTTGATAAAAGGTGTTTATTCCCAATAGACTCATTCCATTATTAATAACTCCAATAATTAAAGCACCAACAACAGTACCGCTAATTGTCCCTATACCACCCATAAAGCTAGTTCCACCAATAATAACTGATGCAATAGCATCCAGTTCATAACCAGTACCAAGATTAGGTGAAGCACCATTTAGTCTAGAAGCCAGAATGATACCAGATATGGAACTTAGGATAGCAATTATTATAAAGACTTTAGTTTTTGTTTTTATAATATCTATACCAGAAAGCCAGGCTACCTTTTCATTACCACCAATAGCATATAGTTTGCGACCAAAACCAGTTTTTTGTAGTACATAAATACCCCAGGCAACAATTACTGCAAATATCGCAACAGGGATAGGAATTCCTAAGTACCCCAAAAATATAAATACACCTGCAATAAAGCCTATTATAGATAAAGTGATTCCTCCAACAACTTCACCTTTACTACTATCCATACCATGCTTTTTCTTATTAGAACTTCTCTTGAACGAACTATAAATTCCAAAAACAAGAGCAAGAGATAGCAATATAAGTGATGGAATTTTCCCAATATAGCCAGTACCAATTATCCCAAAGAAATCACTGGTTACTGGTATAGAGACTCCCTGTGTTAAAGTTAAAGATAATCCACGAGCAATAGTCATCATACCCAGGGTTATAATAAATGGATGAATATCAAATTTAGCAGACATAAAACCATTAAATAAACCAACTAAAAACCCAACCAAAATAATCGTAAGAATAATTGCTAGCCAAACTGATATGCCAGCCTGCATTAATAATGTAACAACAACTGCGGCAAGCCCTGCAATTGACCCTACAGATAAGTCTATACCTGCAATTAAAATTACCATGGTCATACCTACTGCTATAATACCTATAACAGTTACCTGTCTGATTAAATTAGTTAAATTCCTGGGAGTAAAAAATACACCCGGAGACAATACCGTTAATATAATTATTAAACCAATAAGGGCAATAATTGTTCCATTTTCTTTTAAAAACTTCTTCATTTCTTCTCACCCCTTCTAAAGCTTCCTGTAGCATATTCCATAATTTTTTCCTTAGTTGCATTTTGATGATTAAGTTCTGCAACTTTCTCACCTTCACACATAACAAGTATTCGATCACTCATTCCCATTATCTCCGGTAATTCAGATGATATCATAATTACAGTTACACCATCTTCAACTAGTTTATTCATTAAACGATAAACCTCTATTTTTGCTCCAACATCAATACCTCTGGTAGGTTCATCAAGAATAAGTACCTTTGGTTCAGTAATCAACCATTTACCAATAACCACTTTCTGTTGATTCCCACCGCTCAATTTTTGGACCATTACATTAACAGAAGGTGTTTTAATATTCAATTCATCAACAAACTTTTGAGTTGTATTGATTTCTCTTAAATGATCTATGCTATTACCTTCAATAAATTTTTGCATGGCTGGTAGTGTCATATTAAAAGGAAGATCTTTATCAAGTAGTAATCCTTCACCCTTTCTATCTTCAGTAATAAACCCAATACCATAGTCAATAGCATTCTGAGGTGATTTTATATTTAATTTCTCTCCATTTAAATATACATCTCCGCTTTTGATTTTATCATAAATACCAAAAATAGCACTAACTAATTCAGTTCTCCCCGCCCCCATTAATCCTGCTATTCCAAGTATTTCTCCCTTATAAGCATCAAACGAAACATCTTTAACAAGGTATTTATCTGCTAACTTTGGATGCTTAACATTAATATGCTTAACCTCAAGGGTTTTCTCTCCCCTTTCAAAAGCTTGCTTTGGAAACATATCTTCAATATCGCGACCAACCATCTTGCTTATTACTTCATCCAGGGTTATTCCTTTCACCGATTCTACATCTCCTATAGTCGAGCCGTCTCTTAAAACAGCTACCTCATCAGCAATCTCTTTGATTTCTTCTAACTTATGAGAAATGTAGATTATTGAAACATTCTTTCCTTTCAATTCTTTTATTACTCTGAATAATTCATTTATTTCTGTATCAGTAAGGGCAGAGGTAGGTTCATCAAATACTAATATTTTTGTATTTAATGAAAGGGCTTTAGCTATCTCAACCATTTGCTGTTTTCCAACAGTTAGCTCCTTTAAAAGCATAGTCGGATCAATATCCATATTTAATCGATTCAAAATCTTACGGGCATCCGAATATAATTGATCCCAATTTATTCTGCCAAAAATGTTTTTAGGATGTCTATCAAGAAAAATATTCTCAGCGACAGTTAAATCCTGAATTAAGTTTAATTCCTGATGAATTATACCTATTCCTGCTTCTTCAGCTTCCCTGGTTTTATGAAATCTAACAAGCTCATCATTAAGATAAATATCACCTTCATATTCAGGATACGGATAAACACCACTCAATATATTAACCAAAGTTGATTTACCAGCACCATTTTCCCCTACCAAAGCCAGAATCTCGCCTTTTTTAACTCTAAAATTAACATGATCAAGAGCACGCACTCCAGGGAAATCTTTTACTATATCCACCATTTCAAGAATTATTTCAGTCAATGCATTCACACCTCCATATAGAGTATTCATAAACCAATCCCATCCTGCCTTAAGACATGAATGGGATTGGATACTTTTTATTACTTATAATCTTATAGTTCTATAATTTTTTATTCCCCATAGATATCTGCTTCAGAATGGAATTCATCAGCAACAACAGTATCCATTATATTATCCTTGTTTACAATAACAACTGGAGTTACAACTGTTGGAACCTCAATCTTTCCATTATCAACATAACGATCAATATCAATTATTTCTTCTATAGGTTTGTCAGGATTCTTAGCCAGTGCAACAGCTACTTCAGCTGATTGATATGCTAAAGGTTTAATTTTTTTGAAGATATCTACAGCTTGCTTACCTTGAGCTATATAACGAATATTAATTAAGTCAGCATCAGAACCAGCCACAAATACCTTATCTACATCTGCTAAACCTTGAGCCTCTAATGCTCTAATAGCACCTGAAGCCATACCACTATTATTAGCTATAACAGCATCAATATTGTTCTTATATTTGGTTAAAGCATTTTCAGTTGTAGCCATCGCTAAATCAGGTGACCATCCTTCATGACTCTGGTCAACTACTAATTCTAATCCAGGATATTCTGCAACTGTATCAAGTACACCCTGTGAGAAAGCCCTTGCATTAGAATCACCAGGCTGTCCCCTTAAGAGTACTACATTACCTTTAACTTCACCACGATTTTCTTTAAACCATTCTACCATTGCTTTACCCTGCAATACACCTACAGACCAACTATCCTGTGTTAAGAATACATCAACATTAGCATTAGCAATTAAAGAATCATAATTTACAATAGCTACACCGGATTCATGTGCCTTCTTTACCATATTACTTGCAGTTCCTGTATTAACAGGTTGAAGTACAATGACATCGGCACCCCTAGTTAACATGTTTTCAAATCTAGCTAACTGGGTTTTTTCATTATTGTTTGCAGAATCAAATAAAACTTCTGCTCCTAATTCTTCGGCTCTTTCAGTAAAAGCAGCCCTATCTTTTAAGTATCTTTCCTCTTGCATTGTTTTCAACAAGAAACCGACTTTTATAACTCCATCATCTTCTTTTGTATCTCCACCTAAAAGGTTACTTAACCAACCACCCTCTGAAGCAAAAACAGACATAGATATTGAAGCAACAAGTAAAACAGCTAACATTAAAATAATAATTTTTTTCATTAATTTACCTCCCGTTTTTTGGTTTTGAGTTCTCTCAACGAGAATCCTTATAAACCTTATGTAAGTTATACTCCTCGGAAAGGTAATCAATAACTCTATACTAATTGTATTAGTATTTAGAATAAAGTACAATTGAATATTTTTTTAAAACCTTTAAATATTTTTTTATTGGAAGGTATATTAAATGAATAATTAGATAGAATTGTTTTAAGAACGTTATTCCTATCCTAAAGTAGCATAAATACAATCTTCTATTATATTAATACTGGAATTATTTGCATAACTCCTTATCAGTTCTGACCTTGTACCAGGTTGAAGCCAGACATATTGTATTTCTTTTTCCATTATTTCTTCCATGACTTTTATACCTATCTTAGGATTAACTACCATATCTACCACATCTATATCTACATCAATGTCCGAAACAGTCTTATAACACTTAATACCATCTATCTCCTCCAAATTTGGATTAACTGGATAAACATCATAATTGTGTTCTTGTAATCTCTTAACTATCTTATACCCATACCTATTCTGATTATTAGTAGCACCAACCACTGCCCACTTCTTCATTTTTAGAGTTTCTTCTTTAATTGACATTCATCTTCCCCCTATATATTAGTTAATTTGATTAATATAATTTTGGTTCTTCTCCTTTTCCGTTGGTGGGAAATGTCCGACAATTTTGCTATAACGGCCTCGATGGCCTAATTTCTAAATTATCATTGCGTAATTTAAAAGAAAATTTAGCTGCACTTCATTCATGAAAAAGTCTAAACCCCACTTACTCTTTCAATTAAGAAGCGTCATTAATGTGAAGGTTATAATAGAATCGTGGTGCCTGTGGTGCAACAAAATTAAACTCGCTATCGCTCAGACAAAATTTTGTTAACCAGCTTCTTGCATTCAGTCGTAACTGGAGACTTTTTAAATTCATTCAGTTAAATAGTAAAATATCTAGGTATATTACCAACGGTTATGTAGATGATCCATAATTTTTTATAATAAATCAAGATTATCTCTATATGTTGTAGGAGTAACGCCTACTATCTTTTTAAACCAGGAACTAAAGTAATAAGAATCATTAAAACCCACTTCATCGGCCACTTCATATACCTTCTTATCTGTGGTTTTTAATAATTCTTTAGCTTTATTAACCCTGATCATATTAAGATAATCAGTAAAATTTTCCCCAACTTGTTCCAGAAATAGTTTACTTAAATACCCTGTACTAACATTAAAATATTTGGCCATTTCATTAAGGGTTATTCCCTCAGAAAAATGTTCCTTTATATATAATTTCATATCTTTAATTAATTTTTCATTACGATTGTCCTTATTAAAGGTAACTAACTGATTAACATCATCTAAAAATTGTTTTAGCCATTCCTTTACTAACTCAACATTCATACTATTTATTTGTTCAAAATATTCGCTTTCAATTATACTCATTAAATCAGCAAAATCATACCCAAGTTCTTTCATTGTTTTAAAGGTATTCAAAATAATATTATTAATAAGCAGCAAAAATTTTTGTCTGTTAGAGCTGTAATTATCTATTTCCTTTAATAATTTATCAATTTCAACTTCTAAATCCTGTTTGCTACCTGTTTTTAACACTTGAAATAATCTGTTATTATCTAACAGAAAAGACTGTTTCTCAAAAAACTCATCTTCAGTTAACCAATTTAATGTTGTTTTTAATTTATTTCTATCTAAATATTCATCAATTTCTGTTCTAATATTTTCAATTTCCCTATTCTTTCTATTCTGCTCAATTATTTTTTTCTTTGTCTTATCAACTACCTTAAGCAAACGTTGAGACCGAAACGGTTTTAACAAGTAATCATCAACACCAAGACGGATAGACTTCTGAGCATATTCAAATTCAGCATATCCAGATATAATGATTACCTTTAAATCAATATCCAAGTTCCTTGCATGTTTTACTAATTCCATACCACTAATTTTAGGCATTTGAATATCTGTAACCATAATATCTATTTCTTCATTTTCCAAAACAGAAATTGCTTCCTCACCATTAGAAGCTTGATATACTTGATAGTTATTTGACTGCCAATCAACATTATTAACCATCTTTTCTCGAATCGGCTTTTCGTCTTCAACAATTAATAGCTTAAACATTGCTTTCACCGCCTCGTACCCCGATTTTAATAATAGAACGAGTCTTAACACCTTTTTCGCTTTCAATAGTTAAACCATATTCTTCACCAAACTTTAGCTTCAATCTTTGGTTGACATTTCTCAAACCAAAATACTGTTTTTCATCATCTATAATCTTCTCACCCTTCAAGACTTGATTAATCTCCTTAAGTCTTTCTCCCTCAATTCCAACTCCATTATCTATAACCTCTATATAAATATCCTTATCCTTCATATAACCTTTTACTATAATCAATCCTTTTCTTTCTGAAGGTAATATTCCATGATAAATTGCATTTTCAACAATAGGCTGCAAAATTAACCGCGGTATATATTTTCCCATTATCTCTAAATCTTTAATGTCAACAATATACTCATATTCTTCCCCGTGACGCAGATGTTGTATATACAAGTAATTCTTTGCATGTTCAACTTCATTTGAAATCATGACCATCTCTTTTCCATGACTCAAACTTAATCTGAAGAAATTCCCCAGGGCTTCTATCAAATGAGTAGCTCTTGTACTATTATTACTTTCTAACTCTCCAATAATAAGATCAAGTGTATTATATATAAAATGGGGCTTGATCTGATTATCCAAACTCTCCATTTCCAACTTTCTTAGCATCTTTTGTTCCTGTATATTCTGTTTTAATAACCTATTTATTCTTCTAATCATTTTATTAAAACTCTTACCAAGTTGAGCAATCTCATCGTCTCCCCTAGTACTAATTTTAACAGACAAATCATTATCTGCAGCACGTTGAGTTAAATGTTCCAGCTCTCTTATTGGGTAAGATAAAGAATACGACAGGTAAATAGTTAATAAAATTATTATAAGTAAAATCAAACTAATAATAAAAACAATAATTTTCTGTAATGGATAAAGTTCAGCATGTAACTCATCTGCATAAGCAATACTTACTATTTCCCAACCTGTAACATTAGATGTAGTAGATGTTATTATTTGATTATCGTTTTGAGCAACATATTTTCCAGATCCAATATCAGCAATATAATGTGGACTCTTACGACCGATCATGGTATTATCAGGGTGATATATAATTGTACCATCTTTGTCAGCTATAAATACATAACCCTCATTCCCTACTTTCACATTAGTTATATCAGCTAAAACCTGCAGACTTATATCTGCACTTATAAATATAATCTCATCCGCAACATCAGGGTAGTATGATCTTACCATTGTTACAACATCTTTATTAAAGAAATCAGGATGTGTACCAATAAATGAAATATCTCCGTCTTCCAATTCTTTTTTTAATATATTTTGAAAATTACTAGTATCAACATAATATAATCCATAACTACTTATCCTTTTCCCATTAGCAAATGTGAGTGCGATATCTTCAAGTCCTGGTTTCATCTGGATTAGATTATTAAAATCTTCCCAAATTCTGAAGGTAAACTTACGATTATTAGCATAATCATTAACCTGGCTCAATTTAATAAATTGATTTATATAATAATCTTGTTCACGTCTTAGAAAACTTTCAATATCCTTAAAATAACTATCTATATCTCTTTCCATCCTGTATACAACTTCTTTTGAATAAGTAGTTATACGCTCTGTTAAAGCACCAAAGTATATATTATAAGAAAGCAAAGCAAAGACTATTAAAGGAATTAAGCCAATAAATAAAAAAGATATAACAAGCTTTGTCCTTATAGTATGGACTTGTAATCTTTTTTTTATTTTATTCCACAATTTTTTTAACATATATGACTCACCCTTATTTTGGCAAGCACTCATATATCCCCAACTAGGTTTAGGGGAATATAACCGCTAATACCCTATTTGTAATCTATTATCATAGGCAACTTCTAAAATACCATTATAGATTAAGATTATCGCTTTATTTTACTAACCATGGCTTATATATCTCCAATAATTCATCTAGATTCTCTTCATTAGCATGTGTAAGACCAGTTTCAATAAATCTGGGTGGTATTTCACCATTACGAATATAATCTACCAGATGTTCTAATCCTACAGAACCCATGGATGCCAAATCCTGTCCTATTAAATAATCTATTAAACCCTCTTTTTGCAGTACTAAGGCATTATAAAATATATCAATCCCTACAGCTATTCCACCATCTTTTGCCCATTTTTGATAATTAGGCATAGCCTCAGCCGGTACATAAAAAGGCCATCCACCTACGAAATATATAACTTCTACTTCAGGGTGTTTTTTTACATAATCCTCTACAAGTTCCACAGCTAAATTAACATTATCATGATTCTCAATGACATCCTTTATATCTAAATTAATACTATCAGTAGCCTGTAAAAAACCTAAGATCCTTTCTTGAAGATTTAAGGCATCCTTAACTCCTGTCATAATCATAGTATTTAATCTTTCATCTTCTAATCCCTGATCTTTTATAACTTTGACCAGTGCTTGACCTATAGCAATACCAGCCTTTTTATTATCAATACCAATATGAAATAATCTCTCGCTTCCTGGACTATCAGCATCAAAAGTGGCCACAGCTATTCCATTTTTTATAGCCTTACTAATAACCTCATGTATAGGTTTAACATCATTAACACTAACAATCATACCATCAACATTTCTTCTTATTAAATTTTCAATTACTTCTATCTGTCCATTTGTACTAAAACTAAAAGGTGCCACCCATTCTAACCTTACACCTAATTCATGTGCCTTTTTTTGCGAATGTTCAAATGTATCTAAAAATATAGGATTATCCAGAGAGCGAGGAACAAATGCAATAGTTAAATCACCATCTTTAGCAGATATATTACTACTTACTGTAAAAAACATTATTAAACATATAAAAATATAATACAGATATTTCTTCTTAACTGACATAATAGCCCTCCTTAAATCTTTAAGCACCAAATATTTTAATAAATAAAAATTTTTTCTGTATAATATAATAATTCAATTTAAATATATATATTCCTGCAAAAAAGAAAACCCCCAATGGGAGTTTTCGACTATATACTCAAAAAACTTTAGTTCTGTAAGTAGTTTTATATATTTTCATAAACTTCTATGAGATTATCCATTTCTTTATTCCATTCCTGATCTATCTTACACCTCTCAGGATCTGATTTAAACCATTCTACTGTCATTTTAATACCTTTGGCAAAAGGCAATGTGGCGTTATATTCGGGAACAAATCTCTTTATTTTACTATTATCAAAAACACAACTTACTGCTTTATCACCTAACAAACCACCTTCCCTATCAGGAAGTTGAGAGATAATAAAGTCAGAAGCTATATGTATCAAGTCAGGTTCCACTCCAACTGCTTTCCCAATAGATTGATAAATTTGATTCCAGTTTAATACTTCATCTGAAGTGATATGGAAGGCTTGACCAATAGTCTGCATATTAGCCAACAAACCGATAAAACCCTTAGCAAAATCAGTATTATGTGTCATAGTCCATAATGATGTACCATCACCATGAACAATTATTTTCTTGCCTTTTTTCATACGGTCTACTAAAGACCAGGGATATTCCCAACTATTTAAAGAAGCAGGGATCATAGTATCACCATATGTATATGAAGGTCTAACTATAGTTACTGGAAAATCATTTTCCCTATATTCATCCATCAAAAGATTTTCACAGGCTATTTTATCCCTTGAATACTGCCAATAGGGATTGGCTAAGGGAGTCGATTCCGTTATCAAATAATCTGAAAGAGGCTTTTGATATGCTGATGCAGAACTTATAAATATATATTGATCTGTAATACCTTTAAATATATCAACAGCTGCCTGAGCATGATCAGTCGTAAAAGAAATCCAGTCTACTACAGCATCAAAATGATAATCCTGTAAAGTCTCTTTGCTTGCTTTTACATCCCTAATGTCTCCCCTGATTATTTTCGCCTCATCTGGAGCAAATTGACTGTGCTTTCCCCGGTTAAATAAATATAAATCTATACCTTTCTCTACAGCTAAATTTGTAACAGCCTGACTTATTAATCCAGTACCACCAACAAATAATACTTTCATTTTGTATTCAACTCCTTTATATACTAATTCTATATATATTACAATTATCCTTTACAATAATAATATGATCATGAAGGGTATATAAAAATTTAATAAGCCACAGGCTATATTTTACACCTGTAACTATAGATTAATTAAAATGGATACTAATTTAAATAGTCATTTAATTCGTCTTTTAATTTTTCCGAAGCCTCTTTGATTTCATCTTCTTTAAAATATGGTTTGAGCACCTGGATTCTCGTGGCTATCTTATCCAAAGATCTGTATCCCTCATTCAGATAAAAATATATTATAGTCCCTATTAACTCTAAGGAACGAGCATTATTATTACCGAATGATTTTATTAATTGAGAAATTGCAATTTTATTATCTAATAGGAAATCACTATTTTGCTGAAGCAGTTTAGTATAATTTTCCCCTAAAGTGATTTTTGAACCAAAGTACTCAGGTCCCTGACAATATTCTACTATTAAAATATCCTCAGCAAAAAGGTAATCAAGGTCAGCAGTTAAATCTACTGAATAAGGTCCATAAGTATATAATTTAAAATCATAAAAATCACTAATAGAATAGATTTCTTGAAGAATATATGCTAATTGATGTAGAGATATCTTAGATAATATCAAATCATTTTTAATCATTTCCTCAGTCATCTGTACTAATATAGAGTATTTCTCATTTATATTCATATTTTCCCCCTAACACTATAGTATATATATATAATTTGTAAACAAAAAAATACTTCACCATTATATATATATGAAAAAAAGCAAAGAGTAAAACCCCTTGCTTTAAAAATTTAGGATTATTTTCTTATTATGGAGTCCAATGATCTATCATCATCAATTTACCCTTATTACAATTAGGACAAGTTACTTTAGTATTTCCTTCGTTTTTTTCTACCTTTGTTTTGTTTGCTAAGAAAAGGTTATCCCCCTTACAGTTAGGACATTTAGGTTTATCAACATCTTTTTCTTTATTACCACGCAAAAATCCAAATAGACCTTTAAATCCTTTTGAATGCATTGGACGCCTATTAAATTCCTCTATTATTACATTAACCTCATTACCACAGTCAAGGCATAACATATCAGCAAAAAGTCCATCAATCCCACTCAATTGTGCTTCTTCATTTATAGGAGTCGGATGTCCATAAGGCATTCTTTGTCCTTTTTTATTACGATAAAATTCCCAGGGTCCCGAAGTATTAAATTTCTTTTCACACTCAGAACATTGATAAGTGAAATTTTCTCTCAAGTAAATACCTCCTCCCATTGATATTATTATATTCTTTATTGTTACATATATTATAATAGATATAAAGAGATATTTCTACTAATCAAGTGATTAATAGAAATATCTAGGCAAAAAATAGTAACTATAACTCAGATAGAAATTTTTCGCTTTCTATCATAATATTTTCGATTTCTTTATTCACTGAGCCTATCTCCTGACCGATTTCGTTGGAAGTACCCATTATATAGTTTGAGTCCTTTTTTATTTTCTCAAATTCATTAACCATTCTATTTATTTCTGTAACAACATTATTTATCTTATCATTTAAATATTCAGTGTATTCTTGAATCTTAGATACTTCACCACTAGATGTTTCAGCTAACTTCCGTACTTCTTCTGCAACAACGCCAAATCCTCTAGCTTTCTCACCGATTCTTGCTGCTTCTATAGAAGCATTAAAAGCCAACAAATTTGTTTCTTCAGATAAATCAGCTATTACCTCTCTTATCTCATCAAATTTATTGGCTTGTTCTTGCACATTTTTAGCATTTTTATTAAGGGCAAAAATACTATCAGATGATAGTTCTATCTTAGAATTGCTGTCTTGAATTCTATTCAAGACTGTATGATTACTAGCATCAAGTTCTTGCATTGTAGCAGAAAGCTGTTGAATTGAAGAATTAAGGTTAGATAAAAAATTGATTGCAGTATTTCTTTGTTTTTCTATTTTCTCCTTTTGAATAGCAGTACTTCTCTTCTGATTCTCTGTCTCATGCTGTTTTAACTCTAACAGTATATGCTGGTACCAATGGCAATTCGCTGGTTTGTTTAATTTATTATAAATGGCAATAGCCATGTTTTCACAAGACCCATAACCACAACTATTACAATTTTTAATATCTTCTTTGGATTTTTTCTCCATCAATATATATATATCTTCAATTTGTATAGAAGTGGGGATTTTGATATCTACATCTTCTGATAAGTTAGTATAATCCCTTCGATAAAGTTCTTCCTTCCAGTATTTATCTATGTTACTTTTTAATTTTCTTTCTCCAAAAAACTTTAATCCAGTTTTATATTCTTTTTGCATCTGTATATTCCGATCTTCGATATAAGATTCGATTTCATCAATATCTTTATCGGTATTTATTGTTCCAGGACCACCATTACATCCCATTTCGCAATTTAAACAATCAACTAGTAATGGATTTAAACCTTTTTCAATAGCATTAGGTAACTGGTTTAAATATTTATATACTAAATCTATTCCCTCAATTTTTCGAGTATTATTTAAAATATCCTCATTCTCTCTGGCAGCTGTTCGCATAAGTCCACCTGGAGACGAAAACAAAACTGCTCTTTCTGCAGCTGGATTATCAAATTCAACCTTTGGGTATTTCGCTAATATAACGTTATTATTAAGAAAATAGTTACTTAGGCTTCTAAAAGTAATATTATAGTCACCTAAACCAGTCTCAGCAAACTCCCTTTTTTTGGCTAAGCAAGGTGATAATACGGCTATTTTATATTCAGAATATACATCATAAAAATTTTTTATCATTTTAATAGTATGTAGCATGGGAGAATCGGCTGGCGCTAAATACTTAATCAATTCTGGTTTATACATTTGTATATAGCTAACTATTGCAGGACATGGTTGAGAGATTACACATTTTGGATCCTCATTTTTAATATACTCTAAATAAGATTTAACTGTTAATTCAGCTCCAAAAGAAACATCAAAAATACCTCTAATCCCAATATCTTGCAGCCACCCATTAATATTTAGAAATTCCTTAGGAAAATTTGCTGCTATTGCTGGTGCAATAATAGCAACTATCTCCTCTCCATTCTCTATATCTGTGATAAAATCATCAAAATCATCGATAACTTCTCGAGCACTATGAGTACATGCTGCTATACAGTTTCCACACCCAATACATTTGTTAGAATCAATTACTACACTATCACCACTTCCATCATTAGCCATAACCGGACAAGCACTGATGCACTTATGACAATTGAGACATAGGTCTGAATTGACCTGCACTACTGGTATCGTTGAATAATTAATTTTCATCAATAATCCCCCCACAAAATTCTCATATTATTAAGTTGTTCTTTAATTTATACTTTCAAATGCTATTATGGTAGTGATCTGTCCTAAAACCTAGCCTCTACTTTTTTGGAATACATTTAGATTGTAGATGACTTAATTATCCCAAAAGAAAAATAGTAATGATAAAAAATTTTGTACCGCATTTGTTTTATCTAAATAACAACTTACTTTATAATTATCCAAAAAAAAACAAAATCCTTTATATTATATAAAACATTTAAAGGATTTTGCAATATTCTTTTTATAAAGACTAAAAAATAATAATTATAGTACACTAGTAGTTTTATTTAACATCAACTGGTAAATATGTACATCGATGAATCTATCAAATTTATACCCCACTTCTTTCATTGTTCCTATTAATTCAAATCCATATTTTTCATGTAGATGAATACTTGCTTCACTTTCCCCAGCAATTCTTGAAATTATAGTATGACAATCAATTTTATTAGCATGCACAATTATACTATTCATTAATTGATTTCCTATACCTTTGCCCCTTTGCTGTTCTTCTATATAAATAGATAATTCAGCCGTTTTACTATAGGCACATTTATCTGACCAGACTG
>JADQBV010000304.1 GCA_016278415.1 Halanaerobiales bacterium | reverse complement strand
CTTCAGTATGGATGATGATAGCGAAGTAACTGGAAAACAAGAATTAGCTGAATAAAGTTTAAAGAGGAGTCTCCATAATGGATTCTCCTCTTAATAACTTAAATATTAATTTTTACAAATCTTCTCTGTTTCCGTTGGTAATATACTTAGATATTTTACTATTAACTGAATGAAATTTAAAAATTCTCCAGTTACGACTGATTGCAAGAAGCGGGTTAACAAAATCTTGTCTGAACGATAGTGAGTTTGATTTTGTTGCTTCTTAATTGAAAGAGTCACTGGGGTTTAGAATTTTTCATGAATGAAGTAATAGCAAAATTGTCGGACGTTTCCCACCAACAAATATGATGAAGAACAATTTTTACTTTTCTATTTCATATAAAATATAATGTGTTTCATGCATTCCCATTTTCTGGTATGTACTCTGTGCACTTTTATTATTCTTCTCTACATATAATCGTATTCCACAGGCAGTTGGGTCTTTCTCAACTAAGTTTTCAACATACTTATATAATTCGCCGAATACGCCTTTACGTCTGTGCTGCTTATTTACATATACACTCTGAATCCACCATAAATAACTATCCCGCCAGTCACTCCATTCTTTAGTTATCATTAACTGGCCAACAACTATTGCTTCAAGCTCGTACAAATAATATTCAGCCTTAGAGTGATCCTCAATAGCATGTTTTACACCATTTAGCACCTTATCTTTATCTAACTCTAAATCCTCGGTTTCCAATGCCATCTTACAATTATACTCTGCTATTATCTGGGCATCCTTCAATTCTGCTTTTCTTATCATAATGTTTCCAAATCTATTTCTAAAAATTTGTCAACCTCATTCTCCCAACGATCTTTCACAAAGGAGAGATGATCTGGGTGATTGTTATAGCTATTATAGTCCCCTTGATCAACAAAATCCATAGAAAATCCAAAATCAAATTGATTTTTCACACTGACCTGTTTCAAAACCTTAAAGTTTTTTACAAAGGGAATAGAGCTAAGGGTTTTTTCACCACAATTTAGAAATTCTTCCTCTTCCTTTGAGCCACGTTCGTGCTTAAGTGTAAAGATTACCATATGTGTTATATTTTTACCCATTAAGTACCCGCCTTTTTTATATATAAGCATCATTCATTCTAATATATAATTCATATGTTAAGCAGATAGTAAAGCATTATGTATGATACTTATAAAATATTTGTAAATAAAAAACCCTGCTAGGGTTTCTTATTACTATCTTTACTATTCTTCATCACTAACTAATATCCTTTAAATAAATTATTGTTTTATTACTACTTAATGACTTACTCTATACATAGGAACTACATGATTCCAACCCTTTAATTTCCCATATTTCAGTAAGTTATTATATACATCCAACTCGGACTTAAGGAATTTAAAAAATACTTCTCTCAAACTATCATTTCTTATTGTCTCAATTACTGCCCTAATATGTAAATTTATAGCAGACCCAATGTTTGCAAGAATAACTCTATAAACAAACTTATCTTCCATTATTTCCGGGTCAATTGGGGATTCCGTTACAGCAGGAGGTCTTTCAGGTAAAGGCACTTCATATTCTACTGCTTTTTGTTCAAGCAATTTTATTTGTTCTTCTAATATTGTATTACCCCTTTTAAATATTAGCTGAAGATCGGTATCATGCACAAAATCCAGAAAAATATCAGTTAATTGCTTCTGGTCATATCTCATATTAATGTGATCCCAGATATGGTTTGCCTCACTTACAGATAATGCCTCTTTCCCATCCGGTTTTACCTTATATGCTGGAGCTACTGGAGTCCAACCCTTTAACTTGCCATATTTGTAGAAATTTTCATACATATACAGATGATTCATTGTAAATTTTATAAGGTTAGACCTTAAATTATCAGTAGTTGTGCTACTTACAGTCGCCCGTTTAAGTCCACTTAACTCAAACATTAGATCACTAAGTATTTGTCTAAAGATCATTTTATCTGTAATATTATCTATTTGTACAGTAAATTTAAATTCTGTAGCTGGCTTTGGAGGTGCTTTGATTTGGTATTTTTTAGCCTCAGCTTCTAAGTAGCTAACTTCTTTCTTAAATTCTTTATTGTGATTACTTAAAAAACTACTCAAATCCATATCATGAACTAAATTGAGATATAATTGGTGTTTTTCAATGCTTATATACCTTACCCTTAATAAATTCCATATATTAAAAGATTCAACTGAAGATATGCTTTTCTGATTACTTTCGGTTTTCTTAAAGATATTTAAATCCATATAAATTCACCTTTCATGTCTATTATTACGTTAGTATTAAAAAATCATCTATACTCTATTTTAATTATTCACTAATCTATAAAAATATATTCTGTGAAATATCTTTGCATAACAAAAAAGGGCTTTCTCTGAATAAAAAAAGCCCGTCAACTTATAAGTCAAAATCAAACATCTTTTCAGATAATGAAAAGTAACGTCTCTAGCACAGCTAACTCTAGTCCTACTACTAGAAATCTATTCCTGCATTTAGTATGGCTTTAAATATAATTATTGAAATAGGAGCCAAAATAACACCCTGAAGCCCGAAGGTAATTAAACCAATATAGACTCCCAGTAAAAGTACGATTGGAGAAACACCTATATGTCTACCCAAAACCCTGCTTTCCAATATTGGTCTAGCACCAATTACAATTAAGTACAGAATAAATGTTATAACAGCATTTTTAGGATTAAATATGATATTATATACTATCATTGGCCATAATACCCCACCTGGTCCTACCACAGGTATTAAATCCAATACTCCTGATAAAAGGGCTAATAGGATGGCATAGGGGTATTTAAGAAAATAAAAGGCTACACCTGTTAAAATAGTAGTATTTGTCATTATTA
>JADQBV010000207.1 GCA_016278415.1 Halanaerobiales bacterium | reverse complement strand
GTGTAGGGGTTCTTGCTGCTGATAAGGTTACTTTAAGATTTGCCTGGTGGGGTTCGCAGAGCAGACATGATATGACTATGGAAGTTATCGAATTATTTGAAGCAAAGTATCCTAATATAGATATTCAACCTGAGTTTACTGGTTGGGGTGGATATTGGGATAGGATTAATACCCAGATGGCTGGGGGTAATATACCAGATGTTCTTCAACATGTTCGTAAGAATATGAGTGGATATATTAAGAATAATAATTTATTGGATCTAACTCCTTATTTAGAAGACGGTTCTTTAGATACCAGTAATATACCTGATTCTTTAGTTGCTATGGGTGAAATTAATGGTAAACAATATGGAATGGCTACTGGTGTAAACGCTCCAGCGGTATATTATGATAAAGAACTATTTGATAAGGCTGGTATTGCTTATCCTGCTCCAGATAGAACCTGGAAAGAAGAAATTGCACTTATCAAAGAACTATCTGATAAATTAGGAATTTATGGTGCTGCAGGCCTAACTTCACAGACAGATATGGGTGGTTTCACTGTTTATCTAAGACAATTTGGTGGTACTTTATATAACCAGGATGGAACTGCTTTAGGTTATGATGATGACCAGGTATATGTTGACTTTATGAATATGACTTTAGATGCTCTTGATTCTGGTGCTGTTATGTCTGCTCCTGAAAGATCTGAAACTGCTGATACAGGAGTGGAACAGGATCCAATTACTAGACAAGAAGCAGCTATGGCAACAATATATTGGAGTAATCAATTAAGTGCCTTGACTAATTCGGCTGGTAAAATGCTTGGTATAACTACAATGCCTGCAGCAGAAAATCAGGTTGTAGAAGGTAGATTTATGAAACCTGCTATGCTTTGGACTGCAGCTGCAGAGACAGAACACCCTGAAGAAGCTATTACCTTTATTAATTTCTTAATACATGATGTTGAAGCAGGTAAGATAATAGGAACAGATAGAGGGGTTCCAACTGAAAGTAAAGTTAAAGCGGCTTTAGCAGCAGATGCTAGTGAAATTGATCAAGTTGTTTTTGATTATATTGATTTAGCAAGTAATTATTCTGGAGCAGCTCTTTCACTTCAGCCTCCTGCACATCAAGAAGTTGTAGGTGCATATGAAGAGGTTTACTGGAAGGTAATCTACAAACAAATTAGTCCTGAAGAAGCAGCAAAAGAATTTAGAGAAAAAGCTACTGCTATTCTGTCTAATTAAGAGTAATAATAACTAGATTAAATTCTGAACATAAGCTAGTGAATATTTTTCACTAGCTTATGTCTCTATAAAACAGCTATTATATAAGGTTTATATCATAAAAGGCTTTAGAAGTTATACAAAGCTTTGTTATGAATAGCGATTGTTTTACAAAATGACTGATGATAGTTTTTATGATTAGTTTAAAAAGGGAGGGAATAAAATTTGAATAATAGATTTGAAGCACTTAAAGATGTATCAATGCTGGATCGTGGAATGAGTAAAAAGAAATTTCTAAAAATGAATTTGGAAGGCTATACATTCATTCTTCCATGGCTGATTGGTTTTGTAGCATTTATGTTTTATCCCTTGATAATGTCCTTATACTATTCTTTAACCGAGTATAGCATTGTTGGTAGTCCCGAGTGGATTGGGATTCAAAATTATTTAACTATTTTTCTAACAGATGAGAAGTTTTGGATGTCCTTAAAAGTTACCTTCTTTTATGTAGCCTTTGCTGTTCCTCTGAGACTTGCAGCTGCTCTTGCTCTGGCTATGTTATTTAAAAAAGCAAGACCAATGACAAATTTCTATAGGGCAGCATATTATGTCCCTTCGATTTTAGGAGGTAGTGTAGCAATTTCTGTGGTATGGCGTCAGTTATTTGGTTCTCGTGGGGCTTTTAATGATATACTAATGTCCCTTGGACTTATATCCCGACGTATTTCCTGGATTGGTACCCCTGATACTGCTATCTGGACACTGATATTATTGGCAGCCTGGCAATTTGGTTCACCGATGATTATCTTTTTAGCCGGTTTGAAACAAATACCTAATAGTCTTTATGAAGCAGCGAAAATAGATGGTGCTAGTAAATGGCAGCAGTTTGTTAAGGTAACAATTCCATTATTGACACCAGTTATCTTTTTTAACCTATTGATGCAAATGGTTAGATTATTTTTAATGTTTACTCAGGCATTTATTATTACTGACGGAGGTCCTTTAAACAGGACGTTGGTTTATGCACTATATTTATATAGAAAAGGTATTAGCTTTGGTCATTTAGGATATGGTTCAGCTTTAGCATGGATTATATTAGTAATATTGACTGTGGCAACTATTATTATATTTAAGACATCTAATAAGTGGGTTCATTATGAATCATAATTATTTGTTTGAAAGGAGGAACAATTAATGGACTTGTCGTTTGCAAAAAAAGAAAAAATAAATAATATCCTATTTCAGCTTTTTGTGGGGCTTTTTTGTCTTATTATGATTTACCCCTTGCTCTGGATGTTAGCTGGGTCATTAAAAACCTCTGGAAATGCGTTATCGGCCACACTTATACCAGATGGGTTTCATTTTAGCAACTATGCAGAGGGTTGGAGGGGTTTTGGTGGATATAGTTTTTCTATATTCTTTAAAAATTCCTTTTTTATTGCCGGAATGGCCACAGTTGGTCAACTCCTTAGTTCTTCATTTGCTGCTTTTGGGTTTTCTCGTACTAAGTTTATTGGTCAGAAATTATTTTTCTCAATAATGATTGCTACTGTACTATTGCCAGCTCAGGTTTTGAGGATTCCTCAATATATTATGTTTAATAATTGGGGATGGATGGATTCGTATCTACCAGTATTGCTTCCTCAGATGTTGCCGGTTCCTTTCTTTACTTTCTTGATGGTACAGTTTATTCGTGGGATTCCATCAGAGTTAGATGAAGCTGCATTTATTGATGGGTGTAGTAAATTTGGTATATATTTTAGAATTATTTTACCTAATTTGAAGCCTGTTATGGTTACAGCAGGTATATTTAGATTTTACTGGACCTGGAATGATTTCATGACCCCATTACTCTATCTGCAGACAGTTACTAAATATCCAATCTCAATTGCCTTAAGGATGTTTTCTGATCCTAATTCAATTACAAACTGGGGCGCTATGTTTGGTATGACTGTTTTGTCGATTGTTCCAACTTTAATAATATTTATTTTCTTCCAAAGATATTTAGTAGAGGGTATGGCCTCATCGGGACTAAAGGGGTAAACAGAGAATCTACTGTTTCCTAATTTCAGTGTTTATATATGTGGGATTTTTAAAAGAAATCTAATTATAGTTGGTATAGATAATCTAACATTATTCTAATATAAGACGAGATGGTTTATTAAATATAAATGCGATAGTCTAGATAAGTCGTAATTTACCCCATCTCGTCTTTTAATGGTTTAAAGACTAATTTGAGTAGGTTTAAAATAGAAACCATAAACTGTAATAAAAAAATCTTAGTAGATGAACTATAGTTTAAAAATGATTATACCTATTCTTTATCTTCTGATAAATTTAGTATATAATTAAAGAAGACTTGGTGGTAGACGCTAATACTTCTATAAGCCCTAAATATGAAAAAGAAAGGGTTAGGAATTCTTAGTAACGCTGTCGGGGTACTATATTTTAGAATCAGAAAGGGTAAGAGGGGGTTGTTTCTTATGCAAAGAAAAGTATTGTTATCTATTTTAATAGTACTATTATTTCTTATAAATGTAGATTTATATGCTGAAGAGACCGTAGCCATTAGACTATCATGGTGGGGATCACAGGTGCGACATGATAAGACTTTAGCAGTAATAAGTCTTTTTGAAGAGAAGAACCCTAATATAGATATTCAGCCAATTTATACAGGATGGCGGGAGTACTGGGATAGGATGGCTACTTTTGCGGCCGGGGGTAAATTGCCTGATATAATGCAGCATGATTATAAGTACTTTACTTCTTATTATGACCATAATTTATTAGTAGATATGGATGATTATCTTGATGAAATATTAAGAATTAGTGATGTAGATGAATCTTTACTTGATTCAGCCAGAATTCATGGTAAATTGTCTGGTATTCCTGCAGGAATTAATACTTATACTATCTTATATGACCCAGATAAGTTTGCAGAAGCTGGTTTAGAAGAGCCTAATTATGATTGGAATTGGGATGAATACAAAGAAATATGTAGACAACTAAATAATAGACTGGGTATATATGCAGCTACTAGTCTGCCAATGGCAACCAGGAATATAACAGGACTTGAGCATTATGTTAGGCAACATGGACAGTCATTATTTTCTATGTCATCAAAAGAATTGGGTTTTACTGAAGACTTATTTGTTGAATTTTACAATATGGATTTGGACTTGACTGATGAGGGAGTTTTTGCCCCTGGAGAACTTCGATTAGAAAATCATACAATAGAAAATGATCTGATTGTAAATGGAAGAACAGTGATGGCTGCATATTGGACAAATCAAATTGTTGCTATTTCTGAGGCTGCCGGAAAACCTTTAAAAATGCTCCCTTTTCCTCAAGATAAAGAGCAATTACAGTCAGGTTATTATTTAAAACCGTCAATGTATTGGACCATTACAAAAAATAGTAAACATCCGGATATCGCTGCTAAATTTATAGATTTTTTAATAAATGATATAGAAGCAAATAAAATAATGGATGCAGACAGAGGAATACCAATATCAACTATAGTAAGGAATGAGATGGAACCTTTACTTGATGATACTATGGGAAAGATGTTTGATTTTATAGAATATATCTCCCTTCATTCCAGTATTGTTGACTCACCGCCTCCGGCTCAATATAATCAGGTAATTGAAATATTAGATGAAGTACATTATAAAATACTTGATGGTAGTCAAACCCCACAAGAAGCTTATCAAGAACTTAAAACCAGGACTAGTAGTATATTGGACAATAATTAATGAGTTTATTGTTTGTTGTTTTTAATAGTATACAATTTAATTACTGTGAGAATATTTTGAAGTATAATGATATTAAAACATAGCTATTTTTGCTAAGAGAAATAAACAGTAGACGTAATAGGGGAGAGGACCATAATGGTAGTAATGAATGCCTTACAAAGTGTACTAAGTATTATAATAATGGCTTCTATAGGATATTTTTTAAGTAGAAAAAAATGGTTGGATGAAAAAACGACAAATTTATTTTCTAAAATAATTGTTAATATATCATTGCCAGCGGTTATGATATATAATTTAATGACCTCTTTTGATAAAAGTGAGCTTTTACAGACATTGGGTGGTGTTATAGTTCCTTTTCTTGGTGTTTTGATTACTTATGTAATTAGTGTAGCTTTAGCAAAAATACTTAAAATAAGAGAAGACAGACGGGGTATATTTTGTGCGTTGTTTACCTTTGCTAATACTATTTTTATAGGCTTGCCAGTAAATGTGGCTTTATTTGGTGAAGCAAGTATCCCATATGTAACACTTTATTATATCGCTAATACTACTATTTTCTGGACTATTGGTATATATGGTATTAGGAAAGATGGAGAAATGGGACAAAAGCAATTAACAGACAATAAATTGTTTTCATTATCGACTTTCAAGAGAATCTTTTCTCCTATATTAGCTTCATATGTACTTTCTATAATTCTTATATTATTGGAAATTAGTCTACCAAAATTTATACTGGATACTACCAGGTATATGGGTAATCTTACAACACCCCTATCCATGTTAATTATTGGTACAATTATATATTCTATTAACCTGGATGATTTAAAGTTTGATAAGGATATGTTAGTGATTACACTGGGAAGGTTTATTATAACTCCGTTGTTTGTTTTTCTAATGCTTAGGTTCTTTCCAGTTGTTCAACCTCTAATGGCAAAAGTATTTTTGTTAGAGGCTGCTATGCCGGCCATGACTACTATAGTTATTGTTGGTCAGGCCTATAATGCTGACCATCAGTATGCAACAGTAAAGATTACCACTACAATACTGATAAGTTTATTTATAATTCCTATTTACATGTATTTAATGAGTTTCATGTAAAATTTTATTCCTGTCTATAACCTTTTTGAATGCAGGAGATATAGCAGGATATATAAGAGAAAATTTGTTTGATATAATTACTGCTATATGGTATTATATAATTACAACTTAATTACACAAAGAAACAAACTAAGCGTTATCAACAAAGATATTTTAAATAATTGTTTATTTAACTTTTTAATATTGATACTTTGTTACAAAAAGAAAAGAAGTAGGTGGTTATAATATGAATTACTTATCTGGTAATCTAGAGTTAATGCATGAATTAAATACTAAACAGATTCTTAGGGTAATAAGACAGTTAAATCCTATATCACGCTCAGAGATTGTTGAAAAAACAAATCTCACAGCTGCTACTGTATCTCGTATTGTAAGCAAATTAATAAAATTCAACTTAGTAACAGAAACAGGTTATGGTGAATCTAATGGTGGAAGAAAACCAGTCATGCTAGAACTAAATTCAGATTCTATTTTGACTATTGGAATTGATATAGAAATAGATGAAGTAAAGGGTGTAGTAATAGATTTAAAAGGAGAAATATTGGAGCAGTATAGTTTGTGCATAATAGGCAAAAAAGAAAAAGACGATATCTTGAATAAGGTAAAAGAAGTAGTAAAAGATTTATTATTTAAGAAAGATTATTTAAAACGGATTGTTGGTATTGGAATAGGTATGCATGGACTTGTAGATTATGAAAGAGGTATCTCAATTTATCCTCCTGCATTTGGTTGGAAGGATGTTCCTGTTGCCAAGATAATAAAAAAAGAATTTGATCTACCTGTAATTATTGAAAATAATGTTAGGGCTTTAACTCTAGCAGAGAATTGGTTTGGTGTTGGTAAAAATCTCGAAAACTTCATATGTCTTAAGGTAGGCAGTGGTATAGGATCAGGTATTTTTACAGATGGGAGAATTTATCGAGGTGCTAGTAATGCTGCTGGAGAGATTGGTCATAATGTGGTAGATGAGGAAGGACCTTTATGTACTTGTGGTAATTATGGCTGCCTGGAAAGTATGGCTTCAAACCCAGCTATAGTTAAAAGGGCACAAAAGGCGCTTAAGCAAGGGGCAGATAGTATAATTAATAATCTAGTGAAAAGTAACTTAAATGATTTATCTATAGATATGATATTGTTAGCTGCACATCAAGGTGACCATTTAGCCAAACAAATTTTACAGGATACTGGCCGTTATCTGGGAGTTGGTATTGCTAACTTAATAAATATCTTGAACCCGGAGGCTGTTATTATAAGTGGAAATATTGTTATGGCTGGTGACATTGTGTTAGAAAGTTTAAGATCAACAGTACAGAATAGGGCATTATCTTATCCGGTCAATCATGTAAAGATTATAAATTCGAAAATGAATAATGAGGGAGTTGCTGTAGGTGCTGCCACACTGATATTGGAGTCAGTTTTTAATGTAGATCAAGATATATCAGTTGATATCGGCTTGTAGGAATTTCCTTTTTCCGTTTCAGCCAATTATGTTTCTTTCGCTTGTCATTTACTACGACGTCCTGTCTCCGTTAACTGTCAGGAAATTATCCTCCGTCGTAACCTGAATCTTCGATAATAAACGCATTGTAGATTCAGGAATGACCATATTCGATTAGGCCTCTGACTCCGGATAATTTCTAGAGTCGCTACAGAAATATAATTGGCTTACACTGAGTGGAAAGGTTCCGTAACGTAGAGGAGGATTAATCTATTTAAGCTAAAATAAAATAAAATGAAGATTAAATTCTTAAAGGGAGTGACAATTATGTCTAAAGCGAATTTACCGAAGTTAAATAAAGAATACTTAAATAAAGAACTGCTTGGTACAGAACTAGCTGATTATTCAGCTGAAATAATGGAATATCCTGAAAGAGTTATACAGTTTGGTGAAGGTAATTTTTTAAGGGCCTTTGTTGATTGGATGTTTCACCAGATGAATAAAGAGGGTGTTTTTAAGGGAAGGACAGTCATTGTTCAGCCGATTCCACAGGGTAGGGTCAGTAATTTGAATGAACAGGATAGCCTTTATACACTGCTACTTAGGGGTATGGAAAATGGAGAAGTTATTGATAAACGTGAAATTATGACAGGAGTTAGTCGAGGATTGGAAGCATATACTCAGTGGGATGAGGTCTTGAAGCTGGCTGAAAACCCTACAATAGAATTTGTCTTTTCAAATACTACTGAAGCCGGTATTGTGTACTCTGCTGATGATAAACTAGATGATGCCCCACCTAGTAGCTATCCTGGTAAATTAGCAGCATATTTATATCATCGTTACCAACATTTTAATGGTGATAAGGAAAAGGGTATGTTAATTGTACCTGTAGAGTTAATAGATCGTAATGGGGATAAATTGAAAGAGATTATTTTAAGATTAGCAGATGATTGGGATTTGCCTGTAGACTTCAAGAAATGGATAGAGGAAGATAATACTTTTGTAAATACACTTGTTGATCGTATTGTTACAGGTTATCCATTTAAAGAGATAGATACCCTTGAAGAGGAATTGGGTTACCATGATGAAAATCTAGATACTGGTGAGATATTTCATCTCTGGATCATTGAAGGGGATCAGTCTTTGAAAGAAAAGCTTCCTTTTCATAAGGTTGGATTAAATGTTAAATGGGTTGATGATATGACACCATACCGTTCCAGAAAAGTAAGGATTCTAAATGGTGCTCATACATCAACTGTTCCAGTATCCTATTTATCAGGAATTGACTTAGTTAGAGGTGCTGTGAATGATGAACTTCTAGGTGATTTTATTAAGAAAGTCTTGTTTGAAGATATCATACCAACACTTGATTTCGATAGTGATGAGTTGAAAAGTTTTGCTGGAAAGATATTAGAAAGATTTAAGAATCCTTATATTGATCATAAATGGTTGGATATATCACTAAATTCAACCTCAAAATTTAAAACCCGTGTACTACCATCTTTGGTGAAGTATATTGAAGAATATGATAAACTCCCGGAAAAATTGGTATTTTCTTTAGCGTCATTAATTACATTCTATAATGGGACAGAAATCAGAGATAAGCAATTGGTAGCTTACCGTGATAATCAAGAGTACTTGATTAAAGATGATATTGGTGCTTTAGAGTTTTTTGCAGATATCTGGGGTAAATATAAAAATAATGATATAACTATAGAAGAGTTAGCAAAAGAAGTATTAGCTAATCAAAACTTCTGGAAGCGAGACTTAAATGAACTACCTGGTTTAACTGAAGGTCTTATAGTTTATTTGAATCAAATTGAAGAAGATGGTGTTAAAAAAAGCTTAAAGAACCTGTTAAGGTAGTTATGTAAAGAGATTAAAAATTATATTGTTTTACTAATGTGAGCCTGCATGTAGTGTTATTAATATGAATGAGTAGCTAAGCGTTATTAAGGAAATTATAATCTAGGGATAAATGGGGGTAAAACCATGTCAAATAGATTGTTAAAAATAGATAAGGATGATAATATTGCAGTCCTACTGGAAAGTGTAAGCCCTGGTGATAAAATTGAATTTGCTAATAAAGTTTTTGAAATTAGAAATAATATACCATTAGGCCATAAAGTTGCCCTAAGTGATATTACTAAGGGCGAGAGGATTATAAAATATGGTTTTACTATTGGTAAAGCAACTAAGGATATCCCAGAGGGTGACTGGGTACATTCTCACAATATGAAGACTGCTCTTGAAGGGAAACAGGAATATACCTATAAGCCTGCTTTTGAAGAGGGAGCTCCCCTGGAAAGTGTAGAAAATATTCCGACTTTTAAGGGGTATAGTAGGAAAGATGGTCAGGTAGGAATCAGGAATGAAATCTGGCTAATACCTACAGTTGGCTGTATTAATAAGCCGGTAGAAAAGATGGCTTTATTAGCAGAACAGAAATTTAGTAAAGAGATATTAGAGGGTATAATAGATGGTTTTAATGCCTTTCCACATCCATATGGATGTTCACAGTTGGGAGGAGACCTTTTAAATACACAGAAAATCCTTGCTGGCTTGGTCAAACACCCGAATGCTGCTGCAGTTATAGTAGTTGGTCTGGGTTGTGAGAATAATATTCTGGAAGAATTTCAGGATATTATCGGGGACTATGATGAAGAAAGGGTCAAATTTTTAAAATTACAAGATGTAGATAATGGTATTGAGACTGCTCTAAATCAGCTGGAGGGTCTTGTAGATTATGCAGCTGAATTTGAGCAGGAGGATCTGCCTGTATCAGAATTAAAGATTGGTTTAAAATGTGGTGGTTCTGATGGCTTCTCAGGTATTACAGCAAACCCTTTACTAGGGAAAATTAGTAATAAGCTAGAAACCATGGGTGGGACCACAATTTTAACAGAGGTTCCTGAGATGTTTGGAGCAGAGACTATTCTAATGAATCGAGCTCATGATAAGGAAACATTTGAAGGGATTGTTAAATTGGTAAATGATTTTAAGGATTATTTCATTTCCAATGACCAGCCTGTTTATGAAAATCCTTCACCTGGTAATAAGGATGGTGGTATTACTACCCTTGAAGAGAAATCATTAGGTTGTACACAAAAAGGTGGTACCAGTATTGTTAAAGGGGTGAATTTCTATGGTGATCAGGTAAAGGGGAAGGGCCTACAGTTACTAGAGAGCCCTGGTAACGATCTGGTTTCTACTACAGCTTTGACTGCTGCGGGTGTCCATCTGATATTATTTACAACAGGTCGGGGAACCCCCTTTGGTGCACCTGTACCTACAGTTAAAATCTCTACAAATACACCATTATATGAAAAGAAACAGAATTGGATAGATTTTAATGCTGGTAAGTTATTAGAAGATAGCAGTATGGAAGAACTAACAGAGGAATTTTTTGATTATATAATTAATCTTGCTTCCAAAAATATAAAAACAAAGAATGAAGAGAATGATTACCGTGAAATAGCTATCTTTAAAACAGGTGTAACTCTATAAGGATAGTACTTAGGTTTTAATAGTGGCTTTTATAATGTCACTAATCATATTATACAAGGAGAGATATTCATATGGAATTTCTAGGAGAAAATTATTTGCTTGATAACAAAACTGGAGAAAAACTCTATCAGGAAGTAAAAGATTTACCAATAGTAGATGCACATAATCATGGTGATGTTGAAGAAATTATTAAAAATGAGGGTTGGAATGATATTTGGGAAATCGAGGGTGCAACAGATCATTATGTTTGGGAGATGATGAGAAAAAGGGGTGTACCAGAGGATAAAATCACTGGCAATGCAACAAATAAGGAAAAATGGATTGCATTAGCTCAGGTTTTCCCTGAGATTGCAGGTAATCCTACTTATGAATGGATTCATCTGGACTTAAAACGCAGGTTCGATATTGAGGAAAATATTTCTAAAGAGACCGCTGAAATGATCTGGGAGAAAACCCAGACTATGCTTCAAACAGCTGAAATGAAACCACAGAGATTGCTTAGAGAAATGAATGTTAAAATAATGTGTACTACTGATGATCCGACATCTACCCTGGAATATCATCAAGAGGCTGCAAAAGAAATTGAAGATATCCAGATTCTTCCGACCTGGCGCCCGGATAGAGCAATGAATATTGAGAAAGAGGATTGGAAAGTGTTTGTTAATGAAATGGGTGAAAGATATGATGAAGATACTAGTACTTTGAGTGCTTTTCTTAATTCTTTACAAAAATCACATGACTTCTTTGATGATAACGGTTGTAAAGCTAGTGACCACGGTCTACTTGAACCTATTAGTTACCGGGTAGATAAAGATTTAGTAACTGATATTTATGAGAAGGCCTATAATGGAGGGAAGCTTACCGAAAAAGAAATTAGGGATTTTAAGGCCTATTTACTAATTAAATTTGGTCAGATGAATAGTAAAACTAATTGGGTAACACAGTTACATATTGGAGCTGTACGTAATTATAGAGATAGTTTATTTGAAGAAGTTGGACCTGATTCAGGTGGAGATATATCTACACACCAGATAGAGATAGCTGACAATCTTAGATACTTTGTAAATGAATTTGACCAGAAATTAAAAATAGTATTATATTCAATGGCAGCAAATCACTGGAGTACTCTGTCAACTATTAGTAGGGCATTCCCAAATGTAAGTCTAGGGGCTGCCTGGTGGTTAAATGATAGCCCATATGGTATGGAAGAACAGCTAAGGCTAATTTCTTCAATAGATTTATTGGCTAATTTTGCAGGAATGGTTACAGATTCTAGAAAGTTAATTTCATACGGATCAAGAACAGAAATGTTTAGAAGGGTAATGTCCAATACTATAGGAAGAATGGTAGAAAAAGGACAGATCCCTTTTGATGTAGCCACTGACATTGCTAAAGGATTGGCCTATCAGCAGCAACAGGATTTATTTTTTGCTGAGTAATTTAATGTTACAGTAATTTCCTTTTTTTGAGTGACCACTTTTCAGATATTACAACAAGATTTTGATAGTTATTTCTCTAGATTAATTATTTATAGATTATAATATGACACCCCTGTTATGATTGTAAAAGAATAGGGGTGTTGTTTTTTATTAAGAGGTAAACATATATGAATAGTATAAATGACAAACATAAAAACTAACATAAATATAAATAAAAATATAAATGACAAATACAAGAATAGACATTAAAGGTGTATTATTAGCCTAGTAGGATAAATTATGTTATAATACTTACTAATCTAAATGAGCAGGTTATAAAGTAGTTTTAGAACTATGTCTTGCGTAATTAAATGTACACAGAATAAGAATAAATTACGCATTAATAATTTACACCTAAAGGTACTACTAATTTTGAAAGTAATGTTGGAATTTAGATCATCGAAACCGTCATGGATAACTAGATTTTATGGGATGAATTCATCCACGAGGTAAAAGTAAGCTTAAAATAAAAAAAGCTAAAAGATTGGTGAATATAATTATGAAAATATTACTTACAACTTTAAATTCTAAATATATACATTCTTCTCTTGCCCTGAGGTATATTGAAAAGTATTGTAATACATATATGAAGGAAGATAGATATCAATTAATCGCTAAGGAATTTTCTATAAATGAACCCCTTGACCAAGTAATGGCTGAAATATATAAGACCAAGGCTGATATTGTGGCTTTTGCCTGCTATATTTGGAATAGAGACCTTACTTTTGAGCTGATGGACCGCTTAAAAAAGGTTAGACCAGAGCTGATTATAATAGCTGGTGGTCCTGAGGTATCTTTTGAAGCCAAAAATATAATGGAGGATAATACTTTTATTGACATTATAGTTAAAGGTGAGGGTGAGCTAAGCTTTAAGGAACTTATAGATATTATTGCAGGGGAAATTAATATATACACTGCGGAAGGGAAATTTATAACAGAAGATAGAGTTTTTGATGTTTATAAGAGTATAGTATCAGATGAAAGAGTCTTAAAACCTGTAAAAGGCATTGTGTATCGAAATAAAGAGGGTAAGGTTATTGAAAATGAAGATCGGCAATTAATAAAAGACTTAGACACTATACCACTACCCTATACTAGAGGGGATTTAGAAAAATTAACTCATAAGATAATATACTACGAGGCCTCAAGGGGCTGTCCCTATAATTGTAGTTATTGTCTTTCCTCAACGATTAAGGGGGTTAGATCATTTTCTCTGGAAAGAGTTAAAGAGGATCTACTTTTTTTTATAAATAATAATGTAAAACAGGTTAAATTTGTGGATAGAACCTTCAATTTTGATAAGAACAGAACACTGGAAGTCTTTAAGTTTTTGGTTGAGAATAGAAAAGATACCTCATTTCACTTTGAGATGACTGCAGATATACTTGATGAAGAGATATTGGATTTTATAAGGAAAGTTCCTGTTGGTCTTTTTCAATTTGAAATTGGAGTACAGACAACTAATGAAAAAACATTAGATTTAATTGGTAGGCAGGTGAACTTTAATCAATTAGCTGAAAATGTCCGTATTCTCAGAGATATAGGAAATATTAATTTGCATTTGGATTTAATAGCAGGTCTACCAGAAGAAGACTATCTTTCTTTTAAAAAATCGTTTGATGAAGTGTACGATTTAAATCCCCACGTTTTACAACTAGGTTTTCTCAAACTATTGAAGGGGTCAGCCATAAGGGATCAGGCAGATAAGTATTCTTATAAATATACTTCCTTACCACCTTACGAGGTTTTAGAAAATCAGTTTATATCCTATAATGAATTGTTAAAACTTAAAGATATTGAGGATTTGCTTGATAAATATCACAATTCAGGTGTTTTCAAAACTGTGTTAAAATATATTTTCGCAGGATATTATAGCTCATATTTCTCTTTTTACGAAGATTTTGCAGCTTATTTTATTAGTAATAAACTACATAGAATGGCACATAGCCAAAATTCCCTTTATAAAATATTATATAATTTTTATAAAGATTGTATTAGCAAGAATGAGCATGACTTGGATGTTTTTAAAGAATACCTTAAGTATGATATGATAAGCTATAATTCAGGTGTAAAAATCCCCACTTGGGCAGTTGAATTAAGTATTAGTAATTTTAATGACAAGCGTTATAAGTTTTTGGATAATGAAGACAATATTAAAAACCTCTTGCCTCATTATAAGGGTCAAAGGGTAAAAGATATCTTGCGAACTGTTCGTTTTGAGCCCTTTAGATATGATGTAAGCAATAGTTCTTTATTAGCAGCAAAGATAAATATAGAGAAGATGAAAGAAAATTTTAAACCAAAAACAAATATAATTTTATTTGATTATATTAGTAAAGAAAGACCGCGAACATATAATGTAACAGAATTCATTGAAATGTATTAAGTAGATTCTTTAAGGTTTAACTTCCTTATATTAATATGTAAATTTGCTTTATCACTTAGTTATAGTAATAGTAGAATAAGAGGGAGGTAATAAATATAGACGGTATAATAGTGAATGGATTAAAAATTACTGTGATAGGTATGGGTCTAGTATTTATCGTTTTATTTGTATTGTCACTTATACTAGAGTTGTTTAAATTTTTGTTTCATAAAGAGACAGATCTAAAGGTTAGGAAAAAGAATAGAATTTATCAAGATATAAAAACTACTGTTTTCAAGAACAATAAAATAGTAGATATTGCAGTGATCAGTGCTGTAATGGCAACTTTATTAGAGGATGATGAGCGAATTGTTAATATAAGACGTGTAAAATAAATAATCTAGTAACGCAAACTTTGTCTTACTTTCTGGAATTTGAAATTAGGTATCGAGACCGTCATGGTTACCCCTATGTGTAAAATTCATCTGTGAAGTTTGAGTCTAGTAAGTTTGCTTAGTAGCCTGTGTTATAAAGATAAATAAGAAAAAGAGGAGTTTCTATTATGAAAAAATTTAGAGTAAAAGTGGACGGGAAAGAGTATGAAGTTGAGGTTGAAGCAATAGATGAGTCTAATGAAAGTTTAAATAATAAAGATGTAGAAATTAAAAATGAAGAGCCAAAAAGAGAAAATCATACTAGTAATAAAAATAGTAAAAATACAGAGGAGACTGAGGGAGAAGAAATATTAGCTCCATTGCCAGGAACTATCACTGTTAAAGTTAAGAAAGGTGAAAATGTTTCTAAAGGAGAGATTATAATGATATTAGAAGCAATGAAGATGGAAAACGAAATAACTGCACCAATAGATGGAAACCTACAAGAACTTTATGTATCTACAGGTGATTCGGTAGAAACAGGTGAATTGATGGCAAGAATTATATAGGAGGGCTAGATGTGTTAGAAAGTATATACAATTTTATTGCAGAAACTGGATTTGCTAACATTAATTTTAAAGAAATTATTATGATTTTAATTGCCTGTTTTCTATTTTATTTAGCAATTAAAAAAGAATATGAACCATTATTATTATTACCCATATCTTTTGGTCTCCTTCTGGCTAATTTACCATTGACAGGTTTAATGCATACTGAGTTATTTACACAGGGTCATATAGATATTATGGAGATAATGCAAAAAGGGGGACTGCTTGATTATTTATATCTAGGTGTTAAGCTAGGAATATACCCTCCTTTAATATTTCTTGGTGTAGGGGCGATGACAGATTTTGGACCATTGATTGCCAACCCTAAAAGTATATTATTAGGGGCTGCTGCTCAATTTGGTGTTTATTTTACATTTATAGGTGCTTTGCTTCTTGGGTTTACATTAAAAGAGGCAGGGGCAACAGGGATTATTGGTGGTGCAGATGGCCCTACTGCAATATTTCTAGCTTCAAAATTAGCCCCCCATTTACTTGGACCGATAGCTGTGGCTGCATATTCGTATATGGCCCTTGTTCCCATCATACAACCACCTATAATGAAAGTCTTAACAAGTAAAGAAGAAAGAACTGTTAAGATGGAACAGTTGAGATCTGTTTCTAAACTAGAGAAGATATTATTTCCAATAGTTGTTTCTATATTTGTAATTCTCTTAATACCAGCTTCAGCGGCTTTAATTGGCTCATTGATGTTAGGAAATCTGATGCGTGAATCAGGTGTTGTGGACCGTTTAGTTAATACAATACAAAATTCATTGACAAATATTGTGACTATTCTTCTTGGACTTACCGTTGGAGCAACTGCAAATGCTGAAAGTTTTCTTAGCCTATCAACAATAAAAATAATCATTTTAGGTTTACTTGCTTTTGCTGTAGGAACAGCGGCAGGGATTCTATTTGGTAAATTAATGCATAAGCTAAGTGGTGGTAAAGTTAATCCTTTAATTGGTGCTGCTGGTGTTTCAGCTGTTCCCATGGCAGCTCGGGTTGTACAAAAAGTCGGGCGAGAAGAAAATCCCAACAACTTTCTTTTAATGCATGCTATGGGACCTAATGTTGCTGGTGTAATTGGCTCAGCTATAGCAGCAGGTACTTTGTTATCATTTCTTGGTTAAAAAATATGCTAAATATATAAGTTTGTAAAATAAGGAGTGTAATTATGGCAGATAAAGTTAAAATAACAGAAACAATATTACGGGATGCACATCAATCGTTACTTGCTACTAGAATGTCTACAGAGGATATGCTACCTATATCTGAAAAGCTTGATAAAGTTGGTTATCATTCAGTTGAAATGTGGGGTGGAGCTACATTTGACAGTGCAATGCGTTATCTTAATGAAGACCCATGGGAGCGAGTGAGACTTCTAAAGGAAAAGATGCCCAATACTCCATTTCAGATGCTTTTAAGGGGTCAAAACGTAGTAGGGTATAAACATTACCCTGATGATGTAGTTAGGGAATTCGTCAGATTAGCAGTTAAAAGTGGTATTGATATATTTAGGATTTTTGATGCCTTGAATGATATTAGAAATATGAGAGTTGCTATAGAAGCAACCTTAGAGTATGGTGGTCATGCTCAAGCTACTGTTGTCTATACTAATAGTCCAGTACATGATATAGAACATTATATTAGTACTGCCAGAGAGTTACAAAGTATTGGTGTAAATTCAATTTGTTTGAAGGATATGGCCGGTATTCTAAAGCCATATGAAGCTACAGAACTAATTAGTGCCTTGAAAAGGGAGATAGATATTCCCTTGCAATTTCATACCCATTATACTAGTGGCCTTGCTTCTATGTCATATATGAAGGCTGTGGAAGCAGGTGTAGATGTTATTGATTGTGCCCTTTCAACACTAGCATTGGGTACCTCGCAACCTGCTACTGAAACAATGGTTGCATCATTTTCGGGAACTAAACATGATACAGGGCTTGATCTGGAGTATATTAGTGAAATAAATCGTTATTTTAAAGATATACGTAATAAATTGGAGGAAAATATAATCTCCAAAGATGTAGACCCTGAGGTGCTTATTTATCAAATACCAGGTGGTATGCTTTCTAATATGAGAAGTCAGATGAAGAAAATGGATATGTTAGACCGTCTTGATGAGACATTACGTGAAGTTCCCAAAGTTAGAGCTGATCTTGGTTACCCTCCACTGGTAACACCTATGAGCCAGATTGTTGGTACCCAGGCGGTTTTTAATGTAGCTACTGGGGAGCGGTATAAAGTAGTTAGTACAGAGATTAAAAATTACTTGAAGGGTTATTATGGTAAGGCACCTGGGAAGATTGATCCTGATTTTAGGGAAAGGTTGATCGGTAAAGATGAGAGGGTTATCGATTATAGACCTGCAGATGATCTTGAACCGATGCTAGAGGGGTATACAGATAAATTGAAGGACTTGGGATATTATCGTTCTGAAGAGGATGTATTATCATATATTATGTTTCCATCTGTAGCGGAGGAGTTTTTTAAAAATAGGTGATTATGATTACACTGCTCGCTGCAGTCAAATTCAGATTGTTATTGTTAAGAATAAACTAATATCATAGTAGGTGTATAATATGCGAATATTAATAGATGGGGATGCTTGTCCGGTAATTGAAATCACAGAAGAAATCTCAAAAAACAATAATATTGAAGTTATTATTTTTACAGATATTACACATCAGATTAAGTCAGAGAATGAATTGGTGGTCCTTGATAAAGCCAATCAATCTGTAGATATGGCCTTATATAACCGTTGTCAAGAAGGGGATATTGTTATAACTCAGGACTACGGTCTAGCTTCCTTAGTATTAAATAATGGGGCGGTTGCAGTTAATGAATCAGGTATGGAATATCATGATGATAATATTGATTATTTATTAATGCGCAGACATGTTCATGCAAAGATGAGAAGGGCTGGAGTAAAACATCAGAATGCAAGCAAAAGAACCGCTGATGATGACTTAAATTTCCGGCAGGCATTGGTGCAGTTAATAGAAAAGAATAAGTAGTTATTTTAAGATTCAAATGCTTGCTTTTAGATTTTCGTTATGTTAAAATATTTGTAAGATTATATAAATTATATATTGTATTAAAAAAAATCAATAAATTTACTCTCAAAACTCAAACCTAATAAATGTAATTAGATATAAGTTATGAATAAAATTTCTAAATTATAAAGCTAGTTTAGATATATTTTTACGACATGATGGAAAACGATTTCCGTTATTTTTTGTAGCATTGTGGAAAACGATTTCCACGCAAGTGGTTTTATTATAAAGGGAAGCAACCGTAACAGAGCTGTCAGCTAATTTTTATTTGTGTATTTACTTATTTGTGAAAAATCTAAAACCTTTACTTAGATAATGATTTGGATTATATATAATGTAAATTAAATTAAATTGGAGGTGTTAATTTGGCTAAGGTCTCTATAAAAGATGTGGCAAAAATGGCAGGTGTTTCACCTACAACAGTATCACGGGTTATTAATAATAGTGACCATCCTGTAAGTGATACTACAAGAATTAAGGTAGAAGAAGCAGTTAAGAAGTTAAAGTTTGAACCTAATCGCTTAGCACAGGGTTTATCCAGTAATAAATCTAATATTATAGGAGTAGTAGTCCATGATATTTCAGATGATTATTTTTCTGAATTATTGAAGGGAATTGAAAGTGTACTATATGGAGAAAAATACATTGTTAATATATACAATACCTACCGTGACGTTGAGAAAGAACTGATGGCTGTCGATATGCTCAGATCTAATAAAGCAGATGCCGTTATATTTACTGGTGGTTCTTTATTAGATGATGATTATAACAAAAATATTAATG
Source organism: Halanaerobiales bacterium (assembly GCA_016278415.1). Next base: position 9,427 of record JADQBV010000207.1, on the reverse strand, counting down.
CAATTATAGGGCAACTTAGAAATGATGGTAGTATTATTGTTGGGGTTACACCACATCCGTTTGCTATGGTTAATTTTGAGATTGGGAATATATCTGCTGCTAGAAAGGTTACTAATTATTTATTTAATAAGGGACATAGAGAAATTGCCTATGTTAATGGTCCAGAGATTTTAAATACTTCATATCAACGATATCGTGGGGTTCTGCAGGCTTTTAAAGCGAACGATTTGAGATTTGATTATAACTTATTATTCAATGGAGATTTTACTTTTGCTGGTGGTAGAAAAGCTGCCTTAAAAGTGATTAGGAAGATAGCTAATATTAGTGCTGTAGTAGCTGCAAATGATGAGACTGCTCTTGGACTTCTCTGGGAATTAAAGAATCAGGGATACTCTATTCCGGAGGATATATCAGTTGTTGGGATTGGTGATATTCCATCAGCAAAATTCAGTTATCCTCCATTGACAACCCTGTCTTTACCTATTTATAAAACAGGTGTTGCTATCGGGCGATATCTTATTAAGGCTTTAAAAGGAATTGAATCTAATGTGGAGTACGATGATGAGTTTGTAATGGTTGAGAGGGAGTCTGTTAAAGACCTAAATATTAAAACATAAAGTGAGTTTGAAATAATCTATATTTTATCAAATTTACATTGTTTTGATTTTTCAAGTTTGAAAATTTATTATTAACAAGGGAGGATATTAGGTGAAAAAAAATAAGTTTAATTACAAATCACTGGGTGACGTGAAAGATGCCATCAGGCAGTTGGATGTTAATTGTCCTTTAGATGAAGAGATTGAGGTTTTGGCAGAGGAATTGAAAATTGGTGATAAAGCAATTCCCAATAGACTTGCCATACATCCTATGGAAGGCGCTGATGGTAATGATGACGGGACACCTAGTGAACTAACACTAAGAAGATATAGGAGATATGCTGAGGGTGGTGCAGGTCTTATCTGGTTTGAGGCAGTGGCTGTAAATGAATCCGGTCGTGCTAATAAAATGCAGCTTTTCTTGAATGAAAACACAGTTGACTCTATAAAAAGTATGGTAGACATGGTAAGGCAAAAGGCGACTGAAGCAATGGAAGAAGAGTTTAATCCATATTTGGTTATCCAATTAACCCATTCAGGTAGGTTTGGTGAAAATCGCAATATATTATTCCATGAAGATTTGGCAGATAAGGCTGCTAGTATTTCGGAAGATAAAGATGTCATGACAGATGAAGAGTTAGAACAGCTTGAAGAGGATTTTTTAGCAGCTGCTAAGTTAGCAAAAAAAGCAGGATTTGATGCTGTTGATATAAAAGCTTGTCACCGTTATCTTTTATCGGAAAACCTGGCAGCTCATACAAGGGAAGGTAAATACGGTGGTGATTATGAAAACCGTACTAGATTGTTAAAAAACTCCTTAAAAAAGATAGCTGCCGAGCTTGACATTGATCTTGCTACTAGAATGAATGTCTATGATGCAATTCCTTTTCCATATGGTTGGGGAACGGATCAGGATGGTAATGAGGATCATAGTGAACCAAGGAAATTAGTTAAGGAATTACAGGAATTAGGGGTTAAACTAATAAATATTACTGCTGCTACACCTTATATTTATCCACACATAAATCGTCCTTATGACCTTCCAGGCAATCTGGGATATGAATCACCAGAGCACCCATTTATTGGTGTGGAAAGGTTATTAAGATTAGGTCGGATAGTTCAGGAAGAGGTTAGGGATTGTGTTGTAGTTGGTACTGGCTTCACCTGGTTGAGGCAATTTGCTCCATATCTTGCTGCTGGGGTAATTAAGAACGGATGGGCAAGTATGATTGGTTTTGGTCGGCAGGCTTTCGCTTACCCTGATTTTCCTAAAGACATTATTACTGAAGGAAAGATGAAGAAAAGCAATGTATGTGTTACTTGTAGTAAATGTGCTGAGTTAAAGGCAAAAAAGAAACATAGTGGTTGTGTTGTTCGTGATATGGAACTATATATGCCTATCTATAAAGAGCTATTAGAGGAATATAAGAATTAGGTTTTATTTAAAGATCTAGAAATAGTTAGGGGGATAGTATTTATGTCTAAGACAGTTTCTGTTTTAATTGTTGGTATGGGTGGTTATGGGGGAAATTATGTTAATGAGTTTTTAGATAATACTGATAGAGATGATTATAAAATTGTCGCTATGGTTGACCCTTATCCTGAAAACTCTCCCAGGATAGATGAAGTCAGAAAAAAAGGAATACCGATATTCTCTTCAATGGAAGATTTTTATAAGGGTAATAATTCTGCTGACTATGTGTGTATATCTTCACCGATACAGTATCATAGTAGCCAGACAATTATTGCTTTGGAAAATGGTGCTGGAGTTATTTGTGAGAAACCCTTATCTGCTACTGTTCAGGAGGGAAAGGCGATGCTTGAGGTACAGCAGCAAGTTGGTAAACCTGTTGGTATTGCCTATCAGTGGTCGTTTAGTAAGGCAATTCAGGCATTAAAGAACGATATATTGGGTGGTGTTCTTGGAAAACCACTTAGATTAAAGACTTTAGTGTTATGGCCTAGAGATTTTAAATATTATAATCGAAGTGCTTGGGCTGGAAAACAGAAGGATAGTAATGGTAAATGGATACTTGATAGTGTTGCTAATAATGCAACAGCGCATTATCTTCATAATATGTTCTATGTTCTGGGACAAAGAATTGAGGAAAGTGCCTGGCCCAAAAGAATACAGGCAGAGCTATATAGGGCAAATAAAATAGAGAACTTTGATACTTCAGCTGCTCGGATATGGACTGAACAGGGGGTAGAATTGCTATATTTAGTAACACATGCAACCCAGAACCAGGTGAACCCTAAATTCTGCTATGAATTTGAAAAGGCAACAGTTTACTTTGACCAGGATAGAGACAGTCAGATAGTTGCTGAATTCAAGGACGGGACTCAAAAAGTATACGGTAATCCCTTTGCGGATAGTTTCAATAAAATTTGGATTATGCTGGATGCTATTAAAGGTAAGGGCTCTCATCTTTGTGGTATTGAAGCTGCTATACCTCATGTAACTGCTATAAATGGAATGCAGGAGGCTGTACAAGAAATACCTAATTTCCCGGCGGAACTAGTTAAGACTTCTAAAGATACTGAAGATAATGATACTGCAGTATATGTTGAGGGCTTAAGTGATATAATGATGGATTGTTATAATAATTGGAATTTGCCTCATGAGCGTGGAGTAGAGTGGGCTAAGGTTGGGAAAGAGATTAACCTTACAGCATATGATTATTACCCCTCAAATCAGGAATAACTTTTGTTCAATAAGGATAATTTGATTATTTTAAGTTTGATACTTGAGATAATTTTAATATTTTCATAATAAGATCTAGATGGGGAGGTAGAGGATGAGAATTTGTATTATTGGTTCATCAGGTCATACCAATTATGTAATAGATGGAATAAAGCTTGACAAAGACTGCCATGTTGTGGGTATAGCCCCTGGAACAGCTCAGGAGAATATTGCCGACCTAGCGTTAACACTTGAGTTAATAGGACAGCAGCCACAGGTATTTGAAAATTATAGAAGAATGCTGGATGATTTAAAACCTGAAATAGTAGTTGTTGCTAGTCAATTCAATCAACAGGCTTCTATTACTATAGAGGCTCTAAAACGGGATATAAATGTGTTTGTTGAAAAACCTGTTGCCACTAAGATTAATGAACTAGAGGATGTTAAGGCTGCCTATAAAAAAAGTGAAGTAAGTCTAGCGGCAATGTTTGGTATTAGATATAAGCCCTGGTTTATGACGGCCTGGAATCTTGTTCAGGATGGGGCTGTGGGAAGAGTGAGGTTGATTAATGCTCAAAAGTCATACCGGCTTGGGTCTCGGGATGACTTTTTTAAAGAAAGAAGTACTTATGGTGGTACAATCCCCTGGGTAGGTAGTCATGCTATCGACTGGTTATATTGGTTTTCAGGGGAACGATTTAAGGATGTTTATGCAGCACATTCCAGTAAGTACAATGGAGATCATGGAGAACTGGAAGTTACTGGTCTGATACATTTTAATCTTTCAAATCAGGTTATGGGGTCAGTTAATATAGATTATTTGCGGCCAGATACTGCACCTTCACATGGTGATGATAGAATCAGAATTGCAGGTACCAAAGGGATAATAGAGGTTCGTGATGAGCAGGTGTTTTTGATTAATCAAGAAAAAGAAGGTATACAGGAAGTAAGTTTGGAAGAAAATGAGGGTATTTTTATTGATTTCCTGAGACAGGTTAGGGGTGAAGGCAAGTGTATAGTAAGTGCTGAGGACTCCTTTTACATTACTGAAGCATGCCTAAAAGCCAGACAATCTGCTGATGAAAATATAGTTATTAAGTTCTGAGTGAACGATATACAATCTTATGTGGTGATAGAAATATATAGATAGTTCCAAAATTAGCTTGCCAAGAAAATTTTGATATAAATAAATCAAATATATTTTTTGAATTTGTGTCTGGTAGTTAAAAGTGGGTAGGATAGCAATTTGTTTTATTACTAAACTAGGAGGTAATTTATAATGATTGATAAGAAAGTTGCCATAGTGACAGGTGCGGCACGGGGAATTGGTTATGGTATAGCAGAGAAACTTGCTGAAGAAGGAAATGCAATTGCTATATTTGACATAATTAATAAAGAAGAGGTAGAAGATAGTATAAAAGAGTTAGAAGGATTAGGGGTTCCTGTTTTATATTATCAAGGTGATCTTACTAATGATGATCATAGAGAAGAATTTAGCGAAGTAATTATGAATAAATTTGGAAGAATAGATATATTGATTAATAATGCCGGTGTTGCACCACGAGAGCGTAAAGATATACTTTCAATGACAGAAGACAGCTTTGATTTTGTTGTAGGAGTTAATTTGAAAGGGACTATGTTTATGACTCAAAAGGTTGCTAACATTATGCTTCAAGAGGTCGCAGGGAATGGAGATAGATTTGAACCGGTAATTGTTAATATTGCTTCAATGTCATCATATACATCTTCACCAAATAGGGGTGAATATTGTATATCAAAGGCAGGTGTTAGTATGTTGACGAAACTCTTTGCTGATAGACTAGCTGAGAATGGTATAAATGTATATGAGGTAAGACCAGGGATTATATATACAGATATGACTAAGGTTGTTAAGGACAAATATGATAAATTGATAGATGAAGGACTTACACCAATAAAGAGATGGGGTTATCCAGAGGATATTGCCAATGCGGTTACAGTTTTCTGTTCAGGTAAACTAAAATTCACAACTGGTGAAGTAATTAATGTAGATGGTGGTTTTCACCTGCGTAGGTTATAGAGAAGATATGAGCATTATTCTAATAGAGGCGGATAATAAGGGGGAGTATAAAGATATGGAGAGAAATATTATTGAAGTAAAAGGAATTAAAATTGAGGTTTTTTCGCTCAACACAGCAGTTGTTGGGTCAGGTGCGGCTGGGTTTAATGCTGCAGATAGATTATATAATTTCGGGCAAGAAGATATAGCGATTATTACAGAGGGAATGAAGATGGGTACATCTAGAAATACTGGGTCTGACAAACAAACATATTATAAATTAACACTAGCAGGTGAAGAAACAGATTCAGTAGATGAGATGGCAAAGACCCTATTTAATGGTGGGAGCATGGATGGAGATATAGCCTTAGTTGAGGCGGCCCTTTCAGCACAGTCTTTCTATCATTTAGTAGATATAGGTGTTCCTTTCCCACATAATAGGTTTGGTGAGTTTGTGGGTTATAAAACTGATCATGATCCGCGGCAAAGAGCAACTTCTGCTGGACCATTAACCTCTAAATATATGACAGAGAAGTTAGAGAAACAGATTAAACAGAAAGATATTAAGATATTTGATGGTTACCAGGTAATCGGTATTTTAACTAGTCAAGATGAAGATGGTACAAGTAAAGCAGTGGGCCTACTTGCCTTAAATATTAATGATATAAAGAATAAAGATAGCAGATATGTTCTATTTAACTGTACAAATATTGTTTATGCTACTGGTGGGCCAGCAGGAATATATGCCACTTCTGTTTATCCAGAGAGTCAAACAGGTGCATCTGGGCTTGCTTTTGAGGCAGGGGTAATGGGAAAAAACCTGACAGAATCTCAATATGGGATTGCTTCAATTAAATTCCGCTGGAATTTATCTGGTACTTACCAGCAGGTTTTGCCTAGATATGTTTCTACAGATCAAGATGGTAATGATGAGAAGGAATTTCTCAATGAATACTTTGAAGAGCCTGGAAAAATGCTGGATGCAGTATTTTTAAAAGGGTATCAGTGGCCCTTTGATCCTAGAAAAGTAAAGGACTTTGCATCTTCTATTATAGATATATTAGTCTATAATGAGACTATGGTGAAAGGCCGAAGGGTATGGTTAGATTTTATGGAGAACCCTGAGTGGGGTAGTAAAGACGGTGAACTGGATTTTTCCCAATTAGGGGAAGAGAGTTATCAGTATTTAGAGAATTCAACTGCCTTGTTTGGTACACCTATTGAAAGACTTGCTCATATGAATCAACCGGCTATTGATCTCTATAAAGAAAATGGTATTGATTTAACTAAGGAGTATTTAGAAATAGCAGTTTGTGCACAGCATAATAATGGTGGTCTCTATGGTAACATATGGTGGGAAAGTAATTTGAAACACCTTTTCCCAGTAGGTGAAGTGAATGGGAGTCATGGAATATACCGTCCTGGAGGAAGTGCTTTAAATTCTGGTCAAGTAGGTAGTACAAGGGCAGCCCAATATATCGCGGCAAGGTATCAGGATAGTCCAATAGAGACAGAAAAATTTATATCACTAGTGGAAAAACAGGTGTTAAGGAAGATAGAATTGGGGGAGACATTTGCTTCTAATATTGTTGAGAAAGGAAATGTACTAGAGATACGTCAGGAAATTGGTGAAAGAATGACCAAAAAAGGTGCCCATATACGTTCTGCCAGTGCTGCTGCTGAGGGTGCCGAGGAGGCTAGAATCAGGCTGAATTCATTGAAGGATTCTGCTAAACTAAGAAATATACACGAACTGACTCTTGCTTTTCAAAACTATGATATGCTAATAACTCAATATGTATATTTATCTGCAATTGAGGATTTTATAAATAAAGGTGGTAGAAGTAGAGGTTCTTACCTTGTCAATGACCCTGAAGGTGAATTACCTTTAGAGGGACTTAAAGAAGAATTTCGTTTTTCAATAAGTGATGGTTCTTTGATAGATAAAGTACAAAAAGTAACTTATAAAGAGGGTCAATGTAATTTCAAGTGGGATTCAGTTAAGGAGATTCCTCAGGAAGATAGTTGGTTTGAGAATGTCTGGAACAAATATATGAAGGATAAAATTGTAGAGTAATTAAATTATATTTTTCAAGTTTTGAGCAGGAATTTTGTATTATAAATAGAAATATATTATCAGACAATAATAAAACTGCGTTTCACAATGCAAAACAAAAAAATATACGGGGGGTTAATATTATGATTCCAAAGATTGAAAATTTAAGAAGAATTGAAGAAACAGGAATTGTTGCTGTTGTAAGGGCTGAAAACGCTGAGCAAGCCTTAAAAATATCAGATGCTGTAATGGCAGGTGGTGTTCAGGCAATTGAAATTACAATGACAGTGCCTGGGGCAGTAGATGTTATCAAAGAATTAGCTAAAGCATACCCAAATAATGAAATACTCATTGGTGCTGGTACAGTTCTAGATAGCGAGACAGCTCGGGCGTGTTTATTAGCTGGTGCTGAATACATAGTTTCTCCAGGAACAGACATAGAGACTATCAAACTATGTAACAGATATCAAAAAGCTATAATGCCAGGGGTTGTTACACCTAGTGAAGTAATAAAAGCTATGGAAGCTGGCGCAGATGTATGCAAAATTTTCCCAGCAACACTTTTTGGTCCAAAGATAATTAAGGCCATTAAAGGTCCTTTACCTCAGGCACCTTTACTTCCTACTGGTGGAGTAAGCCTAGATAATGTTAAAGAATGGATAAAGGCAGGTAGTTTTGCAGTTGGTGTAGGAAGCGCTTTAACAGCTGGTGCTAAAAAAGGTGACTATGATGAAGTTACCAGAACTGCTGCAGAGTTCATTAAGAAAATCAAGGAAGCAAGAGAAGAAATGAATGCTTAGGTATTTTTAAAAATATAATAATATTGAGAAAGGATGATAGTATGAGTAAGAAGGTTGTTACATTTGGTGAGATTATGTTGAGGTTAACTCCACCAGATCAAAAAAGATTTGTTCAGACAGATACATTTAATGTTATCTATGGTGGAGGAGAGGCTAATGTTTCTGTATCATTGGCTAATTATGGATTAGATGCTCGCTTTGTAAGTAAGCTTCCAGAAAATCCAATAGGTCAAGCTGCTTTGAATGACTTGAGACGTTTTGGTGTGAATACAGATTATATTGCTCGCGGTGGAGATAGATTAGGTATTTATTATTGTGAAAATGGTGCTAGTCAGCGTCCATCTAATGTTATATATGATAGGGCATATTCAGCCATTGCTGAGGCATCTTCAGATGACTTTGACTGGGATGAGATATTTGCTGATGTTGATTGGCTTCATACTACTGGAATTACTCCTGCTCTTAGTGACAATATGTCAGAAATCACTCTAGAAGCAGTTAAAGCTGCTAAGAGGAATGGAGTTAAAGTTAGTTGTGACCTTAACTATAGGGCAAAGCTATGGACAAAAGAGCGTGCTGGCCAGGTTATGTCAAAGGTAATGGAATATGTTGATGTATGTATAGCTAACGAAGAAGATGCAGAGATGGTTTTTGGAATTAAGAGTGGTTCCGATATCGACAGTGGAGATATTAATGTTGATGGATTTAAAGATGTTGCTCAACAATTAATAGATAGATTTGATCTAGAATTGGTTGGAAGTCATTTGAGAATTAGTCATAGTGCTTCAGATAATGATTGGTTAGTTGTTCTATATGACGGAAAAAACTTTGTGAAATCCAAACAATATAGTATTCATATAGTAGATAGAGTAGGTGGAGGTGACTCCTTTGCTGGTGGATTGATTTACTCTAGACTGACTGGAAAGACTTTACAGGAATCTGCTGAATTTGGTGCTGCTGCTTCTTGTTTGAAGCAATCCATTCCTGGAGACTTTAACCATGTAAGTGTAAAAGAGGTAGAATCTCTTGCAGGTGGTAATGCATCTGGTAGGGTTAAGAGGTAAAGATTTGAGGGATAAATTCCATTACCGTGGGTATTATGCCTAGGCATTTTGCTGTTTAACTGAATGAATTTAAAAAGTCTCCATTTACGACTGAATGCAAGAAGCTGGTTAACAAAATCTTGTTTCACTGCCCCCTCATTATAAACGCAAGGTCGGGCCAGTACTAAGCCATCGAGGCTGTCGGAACACG
>JADQBV010000130.1 GCA_016278415.1 Halanaerobiales bacterium | reverse complement strand
TAACTGTTCTGGTCCCAATATCTAATGTAAATGTTAAATCCCCTTGTTTATTCACTTTAATTACCTCCAAGAGTTACTTAATAAGTCATAATCTACAAAAAACTTTTATATATACACTTGCATCTAAATCAACATTAATACTTAGGTGAAGTTTTTTAAATACCTGGTAATACTAATAAAATATCTTGCTAGATTTCATTTAAATACAATTATCCTTATTACAATATTCGACTATCAAATGAAATATCCTGCCTTTTTCCTGGAGATAGTTAAAAATCCTCTGTGAATACACAAGAATTCAGTCAAAAAGAGCCAATTATACATCTAGCTCAATAACCACCGGACAATGATCAGACCCCATTACGTCAGTCAGTATATCTGCGTCTATTAACTTATCCTTTAGACCATTAGTTGTAAAATGATAATCTATTCTCCAACCAGCATCCCTTTCCCTTGCTCTAGTCCGATAGCTCCACCATGAGTATGTCTCTTGTTCTGGATAAAAATGACGATAAGTATCAAAATAACCCTTGTCATGTAACTTATCCAACCACTCTCTTTCTATAGGTAAAAAACCAGATGTACTTTCATTTGCTTTAGGATTTTTTAAGTCAATTTCATGATGTGCTGTATTATAATCACCAAAAATTATTAGTTCTTTCCCCTCTTCTCTAAGTCTCTCACAATAACCCAGTAAGGAATCATAAAAATCTAATTTATATTGTAAGCGCTCCTTATTCCTTTTACCATTAGGGAAATATATATTTAACACTGTAAAATCAGGATACTCTGCAACTAATATCCTACCCTCTTTGTCGAAACGTTTTATCCCAATACCATGTTCTATAGAAATCGGTTCTTCCTTAGTATAAAGGGCAACACCACTATAACCTTTTCTTTCAGCAAAAGAAAAATAAGAATGATATCCATCGATATTTCTCAAATCATCCACAATCTGATCATCCTGTATCTTTGTTTCCTGAAGCCCAATTATATCAGGCTGTTCTTCCTCTATCCAATCTAAAAAGCCTTTTCTCTTAATAGCCCTAATTCCATTAACATTCCATGAATAAATTTTCATTGTATCTCTCCTTAGTTAATTAACGCTTCTTATATTACTTTTTATTAGTATAAAAGCTATTCATATAAAAATTATTAGTAATTATTACTAGTTATAGTTTAACCTATAATATAAGAAAAATCAACTAATATACAATATTTCTATATAATTATTAAATACCTTTCATATTCAAGTTCCACTCACTAGATTCGTAAGGAATCTAATGGTATCTGAGATAATAGCTAAATGGACTAATGTTGTCTATATATGATATAATATGGGAAACTTAAATAATATTTAGATGGAGGATCCTTGTTATGAATAGATCTTTAAACTTAAATACACTTTCAAATACAGATCTTAATATGTACCATTGTGGAGAAGAAGATTGCTCTCCTGGTCATTCATATGGTCCCGCTCTCCGCGATCATTATCTTATTCATTATATTATTGAAGGTACTGGGCATTATACAGTTAATAATAAAAGTTATCAACTTAAGAAAGGACAGGGTTTTCTTATCTGTCCCGAAATAGTCACCTACTATCAAGCTTCTAATACAGACCCCTGGAAATATTGCTGGGTTGGTTTTAATGGCAGTAAAGCTAAAGACTACCTTAAATATGCAAATCTATCAATCTCAAATCCTATTTTCACATCTACAGATAAACAGCTTACTAAAATTATGGAAGAGATGGTCTCTATAAATAAGATTACTAAAGCTAATGAATTAAAGTTATTAAGCCTACTCTATCAGTTCCTATCCCTTCTAGTAAAAGAAACAAATAGTAATGAATTAAACAGTAATAATGAGACGAAATTAAGCTACATTAAAGAAGCCATTACCTTTATCGAAAAAAACTACTCTAGAAAGATAACTATACAAGAAATAGCAGATTATATTGGTCTTGATAGGAGTTATTTATACTCAGTCTTTCAAGATGCTTTAGAACAATCCCCACAAGAATACCTAATCAACTTCCGACTTAATAAGGCCTGTGAATTAATGAATAATAAAAGCCTAAACATCGGAGAAATATCTAGATCTATTGGATACAGTGACCCCTTATATTTCTCCAAAGTCTTTAAAAAGGTTAAAGGGGTTACCCCCACTGCTTTTAGGAAGGATTTAGGAGCCATTTTTTAGATGAATCTTTCATATTGTGTCACAAAATTAATTTTGAATTGTTATATATAGTGTAATGCAATGTAGAAATTACACTAATTAACAAAAAGGGAGGTAGATTAATGAAAAGTACAAAAACATTTTTAATAGTATTCTTATTTATTTTTCTCGGTGTTTTTCAGTTAACAACAACCGCTAATGATAATAATGTTATATCCTGGAATATACCCAATTTAGAGAAGTTAGGTATAAACTCTGAAATGCTTATTAAGATGGATAAAGAACTAAAATATGAATATTCCCCTTATACAAATATTAACAGCGTTGTAGTTATTAAAGAAGATCAGTTAATATTTGAAAACTATTATAACGGTTATGATAACGATACACTTTTTGAAGTTCAATCTGTGACTAAAACTATTACATCAGCTTTAATTGGTATTGCTATTGATAAAGGTTATATTGAGGGAATTGATGAAAAAGTAGTAAAATATTTTCCGGAATACATTGATGAAATAGAAGATTCCAAATTTAAGGAGTTAACAATTAGGAATATGTTGACTATGACAGCTGGTTTAGACTGGAACAATAAGGATATGGAGAAAAAAAGAAAGGTTTTTATAAATAACTTACCCATTAAATATACCTTTGGCTTATCACTTATAAGAGAGCCTGGAGAAATTTTTAGTTATAATATACTTTGTTCTCATATTTTATCAGGTATAATCACAAAAAC
>JADQBV010000414.1 GCA_016278415.1 Halanaerobiales bacterium | reverse complement strand
GTGAAAAAGAGGAATTTGGACCAGAAAAATGTGTAGAATGTGGAATCTGTGAAACCAAATGTCCTCAAAAGATTGAAATTATTAAGCAACTGAAAGAAACACAGAAGGCCTTGGCTTGACCTTAAAGTTGGATAGATATTATTTAGAGTGGGGCATTGTAAGGTGCCATCCTACAAATAGATATTTTAAATAGTATTTTGAGTAATTAACTATAAATCCGAATATATTGCTTATAAGAATATGGAGGTAAGCAGAATAAGGATAATCATCTTGCTTATCTCTATAGTATTACGAGTCGGGTTTAGTGAACCTCTCCACCTAAATAAGATATTTAGATGGAGTTTTCTTTGGTAGGGTTTTAATAAAAATTTAAATGTTTTGAATAAGAGTGCTAAATTAAGGGGGTTATTATGGATAAGAAAAGCCTGCTAGAATTCAAAAAATCTGTTGAAAAGGAAAGAGATAACATTCTTGCCTTTTGGCCAGAAGAAACCATTGACCAGGAAAATGGGGGTTTCTATGGAGAGATGACCAATGATTTAAGTATTGTAGAAAAAGCCCCTAAGGGATTAATCCTCAATGCTCGATTATTATGGACATATTCATTGGCTTACCGAGAACTTGGTGACAAAAGTTACCTAGCTCTTATTAATCGTGCTTATAGTTATTTGACTAATAATTTTTGGGATAAGGAATATTCAGGGATGTATTGGATGCTAGATTATCAAGGAAAACCATTAGATACAAAGAAACAAATTTATGGAGAGGCTTTTGGTATTTATGCTTTATCTGAATATTATCGTGCAACTGGTGAAGAGAAGGCTTTGAAAAGGGCTATTGATCTATTTAACTTAATTGAAGAACATAGCTATGACAATGAAAACAAAGGATATATAGAGGCCTGTAATCGAGATTGGTCCATGAAAGAGGATATGAGTCTTAGTGCTAAAGATATGAATGAAAAGAAATCAATGAATACGCACTTACATATTCTTGAGGCTTACACAAATATGTATAGAGTTTGGGAAAGTGACCGTTTATATAAGAAATTAAAAGAATTAATCGAAGTATCTATAGACTTTATTGTTAATAATCAAAGCTATCACTTTATTCTGTTTATGGATGAATATTGGAATTCTAAATCCGAAATAGTTTCATATGGACATGATATTGAAGGAAGCTGGCTTTTATATGAAGCTGCAGAAGTTTTAGGAGATAAAGAGCTATTGGGCAGAGTAGAGAATGTCTCTATTAAAATGGCAGAAGCTACAATTAATGAAGGATTAGCGGAAGATGGTAGTATATATTATGAAAGAGAAGGCGAAGAGCTGGATACTGATAGACATTGGTGGCCACAGGCTGAGAATGTTGTTGGTTTCGTAAATGCCTATCAACTTACTGGTGAAAATAGGTATTTGAATGCTGCTTTTAACTGTTGGAAATTTATTGAGGAATATGTTGTAGATGACCAAGATGGGGAATGGTTTGCTATCTTAAATGATGAAAAAAAACCTTATCCTGATAAACTAAAAGTAGAGGCTTGGAAGTCTCCTTACCATAATGGTAGATGTTGTTTCGAAGTAATCAATAGACTAGAGGAAATAATAAATAAGGGGGATTTATAATGAGCCTTACAAAAGAGGAATTTAAAAAAAGACTAGATGCATTGCTTTATAAACATAAGGAATTAGTAAATAAAAAGAATGAAAAGGAATCAGTGGGTAATGGTATTTTTGATAGATATGAAAACCCAGTTTTGACTGATGAGCATACTCCTATATATTGGAGATATGACTTAAATCCTGAATCTAACCCTTTTTTGATGGAAAGATTAGGCATAAATGCAGTATTTAACCCTGGTGCTATTGAATTGGATGGCAAGTTTTACTTAGTCTGTCGTGTTGAAGGTAAGGATAGGAAGTCATTTTTCGCAATAGCTGAGAGTGATAATGGTATAGATGGTTTTAAGTTTTGGGATAAACCAGTTGTAATGCCTGAGACTAAAGATCGTGATGTGAATGTCTATGATATGAGATTAGTTAAACATGAAGATGGTTGGATTTATGGATTGTTTTGTACTGAAAGGAAAGACCCAGATGCACCTGCTGGAGATACATCAAGTGCTATAGCACAGTGTGGTATTGCCAGAACAAAAGATTTAAAGGAGTGGGAACGTCTAGCTGATTTGAAAACGGCTTCTCCACAACAAAGAAATGTAGTACTACATCCTAAATTTATTGATGATAAATATGCTTTCTATACAAGACCCCAGGATGGTTTTATAAGTACTGGATCTGGTGGTGGCATTGGTTGGGGATTATCAGACTTTATTGAAAATGCAAAGATAGAGAAGGAAATTGTTGTTGATGAGAAGGTATATCATACTATTAAGGAATCAAAAAATGGTCAGGGACCTGCTCCGATTAAGACTGATAAAGGCTGGCTTCATATTGCCCATGGTGTTCGTAATACAGCTGCTGGTTTGCGTTATGTGCTTTATGCCATTATGACTGATTTAGATCAACCTGAAAAGGTTATTTATCAGCCTGGGGGATACTTACTGGCACCAAAAGGTGAAGAACGTATTGGTGATGTTTCTAATGTAGTTTTTACTAATGGTGTAATTACTAGAGATAATGGTGATGTTTATCTATATTATGCCTCTTCAGATACCCGAATTCATGTGGCAACAACTACAGTGGACAGGTTAGTGGACTATGTAATTAATACACCTGAAGATCCTTTACATTCATATGATTGTGTACAACAGCGAATTGATTTAATTGAAAAAAATATGAAACTAAGAGAAGAATTAGGACTCTAGATGTGATTATAAAGCTTACTCTAAAATATTTAATTGTTAAATAAATATCTAATCAATATCTTTATCTAAAAGTATTCAGTAAAGCTTACCCGTAATATTGATATCTTGATAGTAATGGGGAGGAATAAAATGAAAAAATATGGATTTAATTTTCAGTGGATGTTTAGCTGGGATGAGGGTAGAAAACCTGGGGTCCCAGACGAAAAAGCCTTAGATTTTATGGCAGCAACAGGATTTAATTTTGTTAGAGTACCACTTGATTATAGATTCTGGATAGAAGACTTTAAGTATTTTCAGGCAGATGAAAGTGTTTTTGAGAATATAGATTCCTATATAGAATCCTGTCAGGAAAGAGATATTCATTTGTCACTTAATTTACATAGAGCCCCTGGTTATTGTATTAACCGCAATGATATTGAAAAGGATAATCTTTGGATTGATGAAGTTGCACAAGATGCCTTTGTTTATCAATGGGAATTATTTACTAAGAGGTATAGGGGGATTTCATCTAAAGATTTGAGTTTTGATCTTATTAATGAGCCACCAGCAGAGGGTCAGTATGGTATGACTCGAGAAAATCACGAGGCTATTATGAGAAGGACTGCAGCTGCAATACGTAAAATTGATCCAGAAAGACAGATAGTTATTGATGGATTGGCTGGAGGACATCTAGCTATACCAGAGCTTGCTGACCTTGATGTGATTCATAGTGGTAGAGGATATCAACCTATGGCTGTTAGTCACTATAAGGCAGAATGGACTGAAGGATTTATGGATATACCTGAGCCAGTATATCCAGGTATAGAATGCTATGGCAAGGTCTGGGATAAAGATATGTTGCGTAAGTTTTATCAACCCTGGCGAGATGTACAAAGTAAAGGTGTTGAGGTACATATCGGTGAATTTGGTTGTTATAACAAGACACCCAATAAAGTGACTATAAAGTGGTTTAAAGATATACTTAGTCTCTATAAAGAATTTGGCTGGGCATATTCACTTTGGAATTTCAAAGGTCCCTTTGGGATTGTCGAACATGGACGTCCTGGAGCGAAACATGAAATGTATAAAGGATTTAAAGTTGATCGAGAATTATTAGAATTATTACTAGAAAATAGAGTAGATTTATAAGTAAACTAATCTTAGTATTACCGGAGTCAAACATCAATTCAAAATTTTAATATAGCTAGTCAACTAGATTAATCTTTAATATTAATTTCTAGTCATATATGGGTATATAGCAAGAAGAATATAAGGGAGGAATAAAAAAATGGATAAAATGCAGAATAAATTACTGGTACAGGTAGGTGTAATTGTAGAGGATATAGAGAAAATAGCTAAAAATTATGCTGACTTATTTGCTATGAAAGTACCGGAAATAACAATGACAGGAACTTTAGAAGAGGCTGAAACAGAATACAGAGGAGAGAGTACAGAGGCCAGAGCTAAATTAGCATTTTTCGATATGGGTTCATTACAGCTCGAATTAATAGAGCCTACAGAACATCCAAGTACCTGGCGCGAATTTCTTGACGAACACGGTCAGGGAATTCACCATGTTGCTTTAGATATTAAGGGAATGAAGGAGACGATTAACCTTATGGAGAGTAAGGGGATGAAGTTGGTACAAAAAGGTGAATATATAGGTGGAAGATATGCCTATGTAGATGCAATTCCACAACTTGGCATGATTGTTGAATTATTGGAAAATGATGATTAATATTTATAGCTACTATAATCTATAAACAGTATTTTAGTCTGACGCCTTAACTCTGAAAATTGTATAAGCTATAAATAACGCTTGAAAACAAAAGAAAATATATGTAAGCAACCCTATTAAACCTCGACTTTAATAGGGTTGCTTTAATTTTTAATTATAATAATTGCTAATATTCTTCCTTATTTAAATGTATTAACAGTAGTTTAATATGAAATATAATTGTAAAGAGATAAAGAAAAAAACTTAAATAATAGGTATTTTAAATCTGAAAAGAACAATACTAAAAATAAAGAAGATATGATTTAGAAATGAAAGTTTAAAAAATTATGAACTAAGATTGTTAAAATGGAGGTTACAATATGGCAAAAAAAATGAAAACAATGGATGGGAATGAAGCCGCTGCTTATGTATCATATGCATTTACTGATATAGCAGCGATTTATCCAATCACACCATCTTCCCCAATGGCAGAGATGGTAGATCTGTGGTCTGCCCAGGGTAAGAAAAACTTATTTGGCCAACAAGTACGAGTCACAGAGATGCAGTCTGAGGCAGGTGCAGCAGGTGCTGTCCATGGATCTTTACAAGGCGGTGCATTAACAACAACTTATACAGCTTCACAGGGGTTATTACTTATGCTCCCTAATATGTACAAGATGTCAGGGGAGTATTTGCCTGGTGTATTTCATGTTAGTGCAAGGGTAGTAGCTACACATGCTCTTTCTATTTTTGGTGAACATTCAGATGTAATGGCAACAAGACAGTCAGGTTTTGCAATACTTGCTTCTAGTAGTGTTCAGGAGGTAATGGACTTAGCTGGAATAGCTCATCTTTCAGCAATTAAATCAAGAATACCATTCTTACATTTTTTTGATGGTTTTAGGACTTCACATGAAATTAATAAAGTTGAAGTAATGGATTATGATGTATTTGACAAATTAATTGATTATGATGCAGTGGATGCCTTTAGAGATAGATCACTTAATCCAGATCGGCCGGTACTTAGAGGTACTGCACAGAACCCAGATTTATACTTTCAACACAGGGAGTCAGGTAATCGCTTCTATGAGGAAGTTCCTGACATAGTAGCAAACTATATGCAGGAAATAAGTAAGATTACCGGTCGTAATTATAAGCCATTTACCTATTATGGTGCAGAAGATGCAGAGTATATGGTTGTGGCCATGGCATCCGGTTGTAATGTTGTTGAAGAGGTAATTGATTATTTGATGAGTAAGGGTGAAAAAGTAGGGATGATCAAAGTTCATCTTTATAGACCTTTCTCTGAAAAATACTTCTTTGATGTTTATCCGAATACTGTGAAAAAAATTGCTGTACTGGATAGAACAAAAGAACCTGGTGCATTAGGAGAACCATTATATGAAGACATACAAAGCCTTTTCTATGCTAAAGAAAACCAACCAATAGTTGTTGGTGGAAGATATGGATTGGGCCAGAAAGATGTAAGGCCTTCTCAAATAATTTCAGTTTTTAAAAACTTAAAAAATGAAACCCCTAAAAAGCAATTTACTGTTGGCATAGTTGATGATCTGACCAACACCTCCCTTCCGGAAAATGATGTTGTAGATACTACAGCTGAAGGGACTATAAGTTGTAGGTTATGGGGATTGGGTTCTGATGGTACTGTTGGGGCTAATAAAATGGCCATAAAAATAATTGGTGATAAAACAGATTTATATGCCCAGGGATATTTTGCTTATGATAGTAAAAAATCTGGTGGTACTACTATATCACATTTAAGATTTGGTAATAAACCAATTAAATCATCATATTTAGTGTATGATGCAGATTATGTTGCCTGTCATAATAAGTCATATGTTTATCATTATGATATAT
Organism: Halanaerobiales bacterium; assembly: GCA_016278415.1. The sequence continues at coordinate 23,041 of JADQBV010000414.1, read as the reverse complement.
TAAAAGGTCTAAAAGAAAATGGAACTTTTGTTTTAAATTGCCCATGGAATCAGGACGAATTAGATGAAAAACTGCCAGCTTCTATCAAGAGATATATTGTAGACAAGAACATTGATTTTTATATTATTGATGCTGTTAGTGTGGCACAGGAAGTTGGTTTGAGTAACAGAATAAATATGGTTATGCAGACAGTATTCTTTAAGCTAACAGATGTTGTTCCAGTTGAAGATGCTATAAAATATTTGAAAGAGTTTATAGAAAAGACCTATGGTAAAAAAGGTCAAAAGATTGTTGACATGAACAATAAAGCGGTAGATATGTCTCTGGAACAATTAATACATGTAGATGTACCAGCTGATTGGAAAAATTCTGAAGATGAAGAGGATGATTACCCTGTTAAAGATGAACCGGAATTCATGAAACGCCTCAAAAGGCCAGCTGCCCGTAGAGAAGGAGATGATCTCCCAGTAAGTGTCTTTGAAGGTATGGAAGATGGGACATTCCCAATGGGAACAACTGCCTACGAAAAACGTGGTATTGCAGTATTAGTTCCCCAGTGGCAGACAGATAATTGTATTCAATGTAATCAGTGTGCGTATATTTGTCCACATGCAGTAATTCGTCCATTCCTTCTTGATGAAGAAGAGAAAAACAATGCACCAGATACCTTTGAAACCAAAGAAGCTAAATTACCTGGTAAAGAAGGTTATCATTACCGTATTCAGGTTAGTACAATGGACTGCACAGGGTGTGCAAATTGTGCTGATATTTGTCCAGCACCTGATAAAGCCCTTGTTATGGTAAATGCAGAGGAAGAAATACCACGACAGTTGGAGAACTGGGAGTTTGTTGCTAACAATGTAACATATAAGGACGATTTGATGAAGAAGACAACAGTCAAGGGAAGTCAGTTTGCTAAACCTTTATTAGAATTCCATGGTGCCTGTCCAGGTTGTGGGGAGCCGGCATATACTATTTTAGCAACTCAATTGTTTGGTGATCGAATGATGATTGCTAATGCTACTGGATGTTCCTCAATTTGGGGTGGTAGTGAAACATCTGTACCATTTACAACTACTCCTGACGGCAAAGGACCTGCCTGGGCAAATTCTCTATTTGAGGATAATGCGGAGTTTGGATTTGGTATGTATCTGGCAGTTAGTCAGATTAGACAAAGACTTAAGAATATAATGGAAGATGGACTGGATTCTGAACTTGATGCTAATTGTAAAAATGCCTTTAAAGCCTGGTTAGATACAATGGATAATGGGGAAGCTTCCAAAGATGCTACTAATAAATTACTAAAAGTACTTGATGACCCCAAATATTCGGATAATAAAATAATTCAAGATATTATAAAAAATAAAGATTTCTTGATTAAGAAGTCTCAATGGATTATTGGTGGTGATGGTTGGGCCTATGATATTGGATATGGAGGTTTAGATCATGTATTAGCAGCAGGTGAAGATGTTAACGTTTTGGTATATGATACTGAGATATATTCAAATACTGGTGGTCAATCATCAAAAGCTACTCCAACAGCTGCAGCGGCTAAATTTGCTGCTTCTGGTAAGAGAACAAAGAAGAAAGACCTGGGTATGATGGCAATGAGCTATGGTTATGTTTATGTAGCACAAGTTGCTATGGGTGCTAATATGAACCAGACTATCAAGGCAATACTAGAGGCAGAAGAATACGATGGTCCTTCACTAATAATAGCCTATACACCATGTGTTAGCCATGGTATTAAGAGTGGAATGGGTACATCAGTTGCTCAGGAAAAGAAAGCTGTAGAGACTGGATACTGGCATCTATATAGATATAATCCTATGTTGAAAAAAGAAGGTAAGAATCCTTTTGTAATGGATTCCAAAGAACCAAAAGAATCAGTAAAGGATTTTATGATGTCAGAAATAAGATTTACTCAGATACAGAATACCTTTCCAGAAATTGCCGACGAATTATATGCTAAAGCAGAGAAAGACGCAAAAGATCGTTATGAGAGTTATAAGCGTTTAGCAGAAATGAAGTATAGCTAGAGTTTCAGTTAATGGTTGTTCTCCATGTTAACAAATTTTTGTTAAGCAGCATATTACAATCAATTCGTTGCTGATTTCAAATCAATTAGTTATACACTACTAAATCCTTTACTTAATTAGCGTAAGGTTGGCTTTAGTATAAACAAATTCGATTGAATCTCAAGATATCTAGAAATATCACCATGTTAAAAAGCTGGCCATCTGGTCAGCTTTTTATGTGGGGGAGCTTAATATCATTACGATAAAAATGGACTTACTAAAATAACAAATCTCTTTTAAGTCTGATATTAATAGAAATTTTTAAGTGTATTTGGTTAAAATACTTTCATTTAATTATATTATAAAGTAAAATAGAAAGGTAATGATAGCTGAGACTAGTCTTGATATTGTTACATAAAAAAATGTATCAAGGAGATGATGAAATGCTTTATAAGATTAATAATCAAGCACCTGTAATAGCTGAAAATACGTTTTTGGCACCAGGTTGTAAGATAATTGCTAATGTACATATTAAAACAGGCTCTAGTATTTGGTACAATTCTGTATTGAGGGGTGATTTAGCAGAAATTAATATAGGTGAAAACAGCAATGTTCAAGAAAATTGTTCTCTTCATGTTGATCATAATGCACCATTAAATATAGGGGATAATGTAACAGTTGGTCATGGAGTTGTTTTACACGGTTGTACTGTTAAGGACAATTGCCTTATTGGCATGGGGGCAACTATTTTAAATGATGCTATAATAGGAGAAAATTCAATAATAGGTGCTGGTGCCCTTATCCCCGAAGGAAAAGAAATTCCTTCAGGAAGTCTAGTTTTAGGTGTTCCTGGTAAAGTAGTTAGGGAGTTATCAAAAGAAGAAATTAATAAAATTAGCAATAATGCTGAAGAGTATGTAAGATTAGCGATAATGCATCAAAATATCGAAATAATTGATTGAGTAAATTAAATATCTTAAAAAAATATATTTTAATTATATTAGTTTTTATAGATTAAAGGAGATAACGTGAATTAAACGTTATCTCCTTTAATCTTAGGCACTAAAAGTTATTTTTCGTTTTCATCGACATATTCTTTAGCTTGTTCAGCTCCTAGATAACTGGGTTGAAAAACCCTTGCTTCCCCCTGTAGTCCTTCTATATTTGTCCAGGCGGCTGTTTGGTGATTTTCAATAGGCATTTCCATCATTCTTAACTTGAATTTATTGTTATACTTTTCCAAATACATCACTCCTTTAAGTGCCTTTTGATTATTATTCCACAGATACAAAAAATAAATCTCAATTATATCAAAAGATTTGTTTATAAACAATTTATAACTATTTTTGACTGTCATACATATACTAAATAGCATAAAGAAGATTTGGCGAAGATGATTTATATGAGTCTTAGAACTACTAATAATGGTTCTTACTGCTACTAACATTCTTGAGTTAGTAATTTTAGTAGCAATTAGTCATGAGGAAAAGAAGATTTATTTATATAGGAGGCTATGTTTATGCCCATAAATATAAGCAAAGGATTATTACCACGTCAGGCTAATGTTCCTAGGACTAGACAAATTTCAACACGAAGAATTCCTAGAATTGCCGAAGTATTTGAAGACCTAGCAACAGAGTCAACTGTTGAATTAATAGTTTATGAAGATTTTCTTGATCTTAATCCCCAAGTAACAAGGTTTCCTAATTTAAATCCATCCCAGCCAATAAATGCAGGAGAACAGGTAGTTAGTAGTAATATAGAAACATCCCTTAATAATGAAATAAATACCGGAAGAACAGAAATAAGAAGGAGAAATAGAAGGGATGTTATTAGAGGATATAGATTAAGGTAAAACTAAAGACATATTAAGGTAAAACTAAAGACAGATTAAGGTAAGGGTAAAGAAAATTTAGTAAAAAGAGCAGAGAAATTTCTACCTGCTCTTTTATACTCTAAGAGGAAGTGGTATATTAAATAAACCCAGTTTAATTCAAAACACATTGACATCACAAAAAAAATAGTATATACTATTGCTGAATACATGAATAATTGTTCAAATATAGTGACGATTAAATATCAAAAAAATTATATAAGGGAGGAAGTTATATATGTCTCAAGATCATAGTCATCATTCTAGTCATGATCACCATCACCATGGGAGTACTGATAATATTAAAGTTGCCTTTTTCTTAAATTTCACCTTTACAATACTTGAGATAGTTGGTGGTTTTTGGACCAATAGTACAGCCATCTTATCTGATGCCTTACACGATTTAGGTGATTCTATTTCTTTGGGTCTAGCCTGGTACATAGATAGATTCTCTAAAAAGGAAGCAGATTTTAAGTTTTCTTTTGGTTATTCAAGGTTTTCGCTATTGGGGGCTTTTATAAATAGCCTTGTGCTAATAATTGGCTCAATATTAATCATTATGAGGGCTGTTCCTAAAATTATAAATCCTGAGCCTATAAATGAAGTGGGAATGATTATTTTTGCCTTGGTTGGTATAGTTGTAAATGGAATTGCTGTTTTGCGTCTTCGTAAAGGGCATTCGATTAATGAGAAAGTAGTATCATGGCATTTATTAGAAGATGTTTTAGGTTGGGTTGCTATATTGATAGTAAGTATTATATTGTTTTTTAAAGATATCTATATTCTTGACCCACTACTATCTATAGGAATTACTTTTTATGTTTTATATAATGTGATTAAAAATTTAAAGGGGATAGGAAATATATTTTTACAGAGGGTACCTGAAGGGCTATCAATAGAAGCGATAGAAGAAGATATTTTGCAAATAGAAAATATTAATGATGTTCATCATACGCATATATGGTCACTTGATGGTGAAAAAAATCTGTTGTCAACACATATTGTTATAGAAAAAGAAGTGAGTCAGGAAGAGATAATTTCTTTAAAAAATAAGCTAAGGGAGTTAGTTTATAATAAGGATATTAACCATATTACAGTTGAAGTTGATTATATTGGGGAAGTATGTAGTTGTGAAAATTGTGAGTACTAAATGATATTAAATAGAACAGATAACTATATATCTTGTAACTATAAAAAGAGCAAATAAACAAACAAATAACTATATATCTCTAACTATAAAAGAAAGCATATAACTAATTGAAAGGGAGAATGTTATGAACGATAAAAGTAAACCTTTAGGACATAAATTATGTGATGTATGTGAAGTTTTTAATCCCAATCAACAGTTGGTTGAATTGATGAAGGGCAGTATACTGGATGAAGATGTTGTTTATGATTTAGCCGAATTATTTAAAACTATAGGAGATCCTACACGAATTAAGATTCTTTATGCTCTAAAAGAGAGAGAGCTATGTGTATGTGATTTATCAGAATTGCTAGATATGAGTGCTTCTGCCATATCACATCAATTACGTGTATTAAGAACAAATAGTTTAGTTAAATTTCGCAAGGAAGGTCGCTCAGTAATATACTCCCTTGATGATGAACATGTATTGTGTTTATTTGGACAGGGGCTTCAACATGTCATGGAGGAATGATAGATAAACCTGTGTGTTAGGAAAGTTGTCGTATAGATTAAATACTGTGTAATGCAAGTATAATAATAAACCTAAAGGAAATTTTTAAAGTATGGAGCATAAATAGTGTTGTGTAAAAAGGTCAGGTTTAAAATAACCCCGACCCTTTATTTGTGTTCTTATAAAAACAAACATTTATTCTTACTTCTGGGTTTTGTTAGTTTCTGGACTTTTATGTTCTGTACTCATCTTTTCACTCATTATTTCCATCATGGAGTTCATCATCTTCAACATGTCGCTCATCTTATCATGTATATCAAGCAACATTTCATCTTGATTATTGTCCATTGTTATCCCCCTCATCACTTCCATATGGATTAAATATAACTCTCTAGTGGCATGATAGTCTTCATCATGCATTGCATTGAAGAATATATCCCTTAAAACAGGGTTATTAGTCATCAAATAATACTCTTTATATTTTTTATAGTCATTAGTTTCCTCTAATACCCTTTCTTCTAATGATTCTATATAATTTTCAATTTCAAATTCATACTCCATTTCACCAGGTGGTGTAAAAGGTCTATCAGAAAGTACTTTATAGGCCTGTTGAAACTCATAAGCATGCTCTCTTTCATCTTGACTAAATTCTAGAATTATTCCTCCAGCAAAGGGATTAGGTGCTATATCTGCTAGAGCCTGATAATAGGCAGCAGCCTTCAATTCTTCCTCAATTGCAAGATAAATATTCCTAATTAAAAATTCCTTTTCACCCCTGCTTAATTCTCTGGAGGCATATCGCTTTATACTAATTACTTGTTTACGATCAAACTCATTTATAGACATATAATTAAATTCACCTCCCTTTAGGAGAAATTATTAATCAATTACTTGCTAGATATTATATATTATTAATCTTAGTCTATTATAGTTACATAAAATTAATTATGGGTAGGAAATTGTTTAATTTTGAAAAAAGCTTATCAATTTGTTATACTAATATAAACAATTAAAATATAAAAAGATAGTTGGTGAATTTAATGAATAATTGTGGAAAATGTAAACATTCCTGTAATCATCATAAACATAGTCAAGATCAAGATGATGATTATCTGGTTAAACTATATATCGAAGTAGGAGAAGATAAGGATGGGGAATATTATAAAGTTCTACAGGATAATTTAATGTCTTTTCCTGGTGTTAAGGAAGTCTGTTTAGAAGGGAATTGCCTAGAAATAATCTATGATGATATGATTACTTCTCCGGAAGAGATTGATGGAGTTTTAAAATAAAAAATAAAAAAGTAAACTCAAATACTAAGGGCTATCTCAAAAACGAGACAGCCCTTTTTTTACTTAATTTTTAGTTTATAAATGTACAATTATTCATTGGTAATTAATTTGTTATATATAACTACACAGTCTTTGCCATCTTTTTTGCCTTTATACAGTGCTTTGTCCGCTTCACTAATACATCTATCTAAATCACCTTTAAATTGGCTGATACCAAATGTCATACTAAGGTGTTCAGTTTCATTTAGATTATCGTGGTAAAAATCAGTTAAAGACTCCTTGAGTTTTTTCGCCACAGTACAAGCCTCTTCATAATTAGTATCAGATAATAATATAAGGAATTCCTCTCCACCCCAACGTGCCAGTGTGTCGTTTTTTCGAAGATTATCTTTTAATAGATCGGCTATAGTTTTTAATACACGGTCGCCACGATTATGACCATATAAATCATTGATTCTTTTAAAGTCATCTATATCACCAATAATTATTGAGAAGGGTATATTATTCTTTTTATAATTCATAATTGATTTTTCTATTATATTAATCATACTTCTTCGGTTTACTAAACCTGTTAAGTGATCCGTTGAGGCTATTGATTTAAGTTTTTTGTTCAGTTCTTTTAATTTATTTTCGGCTTTTTTAGCTGCCATACTATAAAGATGTGCTAAAACAGAAAGCATAGTAAAAGTAATAATAATACTAGAGTAATAGATAATATTCAAAACTGAGTCATTTAGTAGATATACAGGTGTTGTATTGTAGAATAAATTAAACAAGAAAATATAAAGAATAATAGAGGTAAGCGAAATTGTAATTTTACTGATCTTTTTAAAATTAGGCATATAAAATAATACTGTAACAGTACTGAATAAAAAGTAATGAAAACCACTTCCCCATCCCATAAAAAAAATCCCCAAAGCTGAGTGAAGTACTACTTCAAGATATCCAATTCCAAAGGCAATTTTTGAGTTTCCTTTTTTGTTAATTCGATATATTAAATACCAGGATAAAGAGCTTAAAATGTTATATAAGGCCATTTCTTTAATTCCTATTATAATAAATAAAAAAATTAAAAGGCTGTGGGCTACTATTCCAAATATTGCAGTATAGTTAAAAACAAAATTGAACCGGTAATAAGCCGTCAAAAAGGAATCTTTAGATTCACTTTGGGTTGATTGCATGTCGTGAATGTTGTTGATATCATTCAATCTATTCACCTCCATTAAGGGTTTGTAAAAATATAACAATCTATTATATATTATTTCTACTTTGAATTACAAAATCCTTTAAATTTTAGATTAAAAATTTACTTTATTTAGAATTAACTGCCTTATTGATATCCTTTGAAGATTATGAGATTTCTTTACTTTATAAAAATAATTCTATATAATATTAATTGGGGATAAATGAGAGAAAGTAAAAAAGGGGTGAGTATGGTTAATAAACGATTTCATATAATAAAAAATAAAATATACTTTATACCAGGATATTACGCGCTTATGGGAACAGTACTTTCTATAATATTAATTTTACTTGATAATTATTATGCAAGTTTGTTACAAAGGTTTATACCAATATACATCTTTACCTCAGTTGATTTAGCAAAGACAATTTTATCTACATTGGCTGGATCATTATTTGGTATGATTACAATATCATTTTCAACCATTATGGTTGTTTTGACTATGTACTCGTCTCAATTTTCTCCGCGAACCATGCAGGATTTTTTACAAAACAAAGTTACTTTAAAAGTTCTTGGTATTTTTATTGGAGGATTCATTTATTCTATTATTACTCTTTTGTTTTTACGCAATGAAGGTACTGAAAAGATAGTTTTTACTGCTGTAATGGGTGTAGTAATTGCAATTGTATGTTTGGCTTATTTTGTTTATTTTATCCATCATGTAGCTAACTCTGTTCAAGTAAATTTGCTTATTGAAAAGCTACGAGATGAAATTATCCAAATTGTTGATAAGATTGAAGAAAGAACAGACGAAAACGAACAGATTAAAAATGATGCCCCTGAAGATGTGAAAGATTTACTCTCAGGTGATAGCTACTATATTTATTCAAGGGAAAATGGCTTTATCCAACATATATATGAAATAAAATTGGCTAAACTGGCAAATAATATGAATATTATTATTAGGGCTGAAAAGATGATTGGTGATTATGTTACAAAAAACAGCAAACTTTTTTCTATATGGCCACAAGAAAATCAAGATAAAATTAATTCTGAAGATAATAAGCATATTGGAAGAAATATGAATGAATTAGCCAAAGATGACAATAATATATCAAAGGCTTCGGGTAAATCAACTAAAAGAGAATTAGAGAATAAAGAGGGAGAAGTTAATGAAATAGAAAATGTAGAAAAATTCCTTAATAATGTTGTTATAGGGAATGAAAGAAGTAAAGATGATGATATAGAATTTGGTATATTAAAATTAACCGAGGTTGCTCTTAAAGCTATATCTCCAGGAATTAATGATCCTAATACAGCTATTTTTTGTATTAATCATTTAGGTCTAGTAATGTCAAGAATAGCTGTTTCAGGTATTGAAAATACATATCATTATAACGAGGAAGGGCATCTGAGATTAATTCTTGAAGATATTACCTTTAAGGAATTATTATATAAGACTTTTTTTCAAATATGTCATTATGGTAGGGAAGATGTATCAGTAGCTGGTTCAATTCTAGATGCTTTATTAATAATTGCTGAGGGTAGCCCTCAAGAGATAAAAGACCAGGTCTGGGATTTCACAAGTTATGTGTTGGGATCTTTTAATGAAGATCTATTACAAACAGAAGATAAAAGATTTCTTAATCATAAGTTAGCACGTTTAGCCCGGGGGACTGATAACCGAAAGGATTATGAATACTTTCAAATCAATTAATTACTCAAACTTCGCACATAAACTTTACGCATAAGGCCTGATTAACCATAGCTTTATGTACGGAAAAAGCTATGGCGGCGCGTATTACTATTTGTAGAAGTTTAAAAGATGACCTAAAGTCTGAGACTTGTGTTGCCATTATAACGCCGTTGAAATAAAATATAAAGGAGTTGTTCAAATGGATAAGGAGAGTTTCTATAGACAGAAAATAGAAGATATATTTGAATTCTTTAAAACAGGTAAAGAGGGTATTACTGATTCCGAAGCAAAGAAACGACTGGAAGAAAACGGTCCTAATGAATTAACTGCTGCGAAAGGGACTCCATTATGGGTATTGTTCTTTCAGCAGTTTGGCGATGTTTTAATGCTTTTGTTGTTAGCAGCGTCATTAATGTCATTTTTAATACAAAATTATCGTGATGGAATAGTAATGTTACTTATTACAATAATTAATGCGATTATTGGTTTTTTTCAGGAATTTAAAGCAGAAAAAATTATGGCTTCATTGGATGAATTGGTTCAATCACCTGCTAAAGTAATTAGAAATGGGGAAGTTAGTGAAATACCACAACAGCAGTTAGTGGTTGGTGATATTGTTTCTCTAGATGAAGGGGATAAAGTACCAGCTGATCTAAGAATTATTGAGGCTTTTAATCTTAGGACAAATGACGTCTCTCTAACAGGAGAGTCTCTTCCTCAGGAGAAAACCAGTAATAAAATAGCAGAAGAAAAACCTTTGGCTGACAGGGATAACATGGCTTATCTAGGTACAAATGTAGCCTCTGGAACTGCAAAAGGTATTGTAGTAAGAACTAGTATGGATACTGAAATGGGGAAAATTGCTGCATTAACTCAGGGAGAAGAAAAAACCAGATCACCACTTCAGCAAGAGTTAAAAGTAGTAGCGAATCGTATTGCTATATTCGCTGTAATAATAGGCTCAATCCTATTTGGTATAAGTATTTATCAGGGATTTGGAATAAATTTTGCCCTTATCTATGGTCTTGGTATAGCAGTTGCTGTAGTACCACAGGCTTTACCAATGCAGATAACAGTAGCTTTATCACAGGGGGTAAATAGTCTAGCAAAAAGAAATGCTGTAATCAAAAAATTATCATCTGTGGAGACATTAGGCTCTACAAATGTTATAGCTACTGACAAAACAGGAACTTTAACTAAAAATGAAATGACAGTTAAAAATGTCTGGTTTAATGGTCAGGAATATGACATTACTGGCCTTGGTTATAAACCAGAAGGTGATATAGAGAAGGATGGAGAAAAAATAACTGAAGACGAAATAGATGAATTAGAAATAATGTTTGATGCAGCTACAATGTCCTCAAACGCAGAGATTCATCCACCAGATGATACCCACTCTGGATGGTATCCTATAGGTGATCCTACTGAAGCAGCTCTAATAACACTCTCTACAAAGCTAGGAACACGGTCACCTAAAGAAGATAAGGAAAATCCTGAGCTTCATGAATTCAGTTTTGATTCTGTAAGAAAGAGGATGAGTTCCATACGGCAGTTTGAAGATGATAAAGTACTAACTATGAAAGGTGCAATCGGCAGTGTGCTTTCTATTAGTAAACATATATATAAAGATGGTAAGAAGGTTGAAATTACTGAAGAGGATAAGAAGAAGTTAAATCAAATAAATGAGAAATATTCACAAAAAGCTATGCGTGTACTAGCTATAGCCTATCGAAAACTTGCTGAAGATGAAACAGATTATGTTATAGAAGATATTGAAAGAGATGTTGTCTTTCTAGGTCTTGTTGCTATGGTAGATCCACCCAAAGAGGGTGTTAAAGAAGCTATCGAGCAATCACATCAAGCCCATATTAGCACATTTATTATGACAGGTGACCATGCTATTACAGCAAAAGCTGTTGGTGAGGCAATTAGTATATCTACTAATGATCAAGAGTTACCTGTATTAAGCAGTGAGGATTTAAATGATCTATCTGCCTTTGAATTAAAAGAGATGATGAATGAACATGATTCGATAATTTTCTCTCGTGTCTCACCTGAAGATAAATTATGGATTGTTAAGAATCTGAAGGATATGGGTAAAATTGTAGCGGTAACCGGTGATGGTGTGAATGATGCCCCTGCTCTAAAGAGTGCACATATTGGTGTTGCCATGGGCCAGATGGGGACAGATGTATCAAAAGAAGCTGCCGAACTGGTTCTCCTTGATGACAGTTATCCCACTTTAGTTCATGCAATAAGAAAAGGTAGGGTTATTTATAATAATTTAAAAAAGACTGTTCTTGCTTCACTTACAAGTAATGGGGCAGAGCTATCAATAGTATTACTTGGATTGTTGGCAGCTGCCTTGTTTAAATGGCCAATTCCAATTCTGACCATTCAAATACTATCTATCGATTTATTAGCAGAGATATTACCATTGACAGCACTAACCTTTGACCCAGGCTCTAAAGACCTAATGACATCACCACCAAGGGAGCAGGATGAACATATTGTAAATAAAAACAGTTTTACAGAGATTCTCTTTCTTGGTATATTAATGGGTGGGCTGGCTTTTATTAATTTTGGTATATTTAATGTGATGAATGGTAGTGCTTTGACAGAGAGTCATACATTATATAGTCGTGCTACTACAATTTCTTATTTGACAATAGTTGTTTGCCAATGGTTTAATATTATGTCACGACGTTATGAAAAGATAAGCTTTTTTAGTAAGACATTTTTTAGTAATAAAAAGATACTGTATTCAATTTTGATATCAATTTTTATGGTTTTGGTAGTAATTTATATTCCAGCTATTAGTAGATTTCTTGGATTTTCAGCAGTTACATTAGCTGACTGGTATAAAATTATATTAGCTGGTGTAGTATTCTTATCAGCCCATGAAATAATAAAATGGTTTAAAAGAAAGAACAGGTAAAATGTTTATATGTTTTATTGTTTTGATTATTCTAAGAAATAGTCAAGTTTGGCTTAGAGAATATTAAAACTTATTATTTTATGAGAATTAAAATTCTGAATTCCTTGAAAGTTATATGGAGAAATGATATAGTATATTCAAATGTAATATATATATATTATATTATTTCCCCTTTTAATTATAATCTCTTAGATAAAAAATTACATATTATTCTGAGTCTAATCCTTGATAAGAGGAGCGGAGGACCCACTTTTTTTGGGGCGTATCTAAATTTTATTTAGACGGAGAGCTTTTACTCCTAGCCCGGCAGCTAACTTCGTAGACATTAAAAGACAGAAACTGTAAGCTATTTAAAGTCATCACAGTTTATCTGTTGATGACTTTTATTTATATATATTAATTCCTTTATAAATTTCACTAAAAAAGGGTGGAATTGGCAATAAATAATTAATGGAGTTATAAACAAAATAATTAATATCATTAGTTGTTGCCCTATGTATCTCAGTCAAGTTTTTATTTTGACTGTCCGAATATTTGGTTAATAATAACGTGTACCAATAAACTTATAAGATACTAATGCAAGCTATATATCAACTAGTGGTATATAATATACAATAGTATAGAAGTAGCCTTGTGATAATAGCAGAGAGGTGAGCAAATATGGGAGATATAATTTTATTAGTAGTAACAGTTTTAGTTTTTATTTACCTTACTTATGTTTTATTTAATCCCAAAAAGTTTTAAAAAGAGGTGGTAATATGGTCATGTTAACAATTGCAGTATTTGTATTATTTCTTATAGCTTTAATATATATTTTAGGGGAATATATAGCTTGGATCTATAAGGAAGAAGTAAATAGTAAGAGTAATCTTCCCGGATGGCTTAGTTGGATAAAAAAGTTAGATATAGTATTTTCTCCTATAGAGAAGATAATCTATAGAGTAATTGGGATTGATACAGAGAAGGAAATGAACTGGAAAGAATACCTTATCTCAATTTTAATTTTTAATGGGGTTCTTTTTGCTTTATTATTGTTTGTTTTTAAATATCAGAATATATTACCCCTAAACCCGTTAAATCTGAGGGGGATGAGCTGGAGTCAGGCTTTTCATACAGCCAGTACTTTTGTTTCAAATACAAATCAACAGCATTATGGTGGAGAAATGCTTTCATATTTTAGCCAAATATTTGCTGTTGGGCTGGCAATGTTTCTCTCGGCTGGAACTGGATTGGCATTGGCACCGGCATTTACCAGGGGAATACTTAATCAGGAGAATGAAAAACTGGGTAACTTTTATAAAAATGTAGTAAAGGGTTCAGTTAGATTATTATTCCCAATATCTTTGATACTGGGTGTATTTTTGGTTTCACAGGGTGCACCACAGTGGTTTGGTGGTGAAATAATAGCTAATACAATAGAGGGTGTAAAACAAACAATCAGAATAGGGCCTGTAGCAGGTATAGAATCCATCAAGATATTTGGCACTAATGGTGGTGGTTATTTTGCAGCAAATGCCGCACATCCTTTTGAGAACCCTACAATTTTTTCAAATATTATATTAAACCTATTTATGGTGGCTAGCCCCATAGCTATAATATATGCCTTTGGAATCTGGATAGGGAAAAGAAGACATGGAGTTGTGCTTATTGTAGCATTGTCTGTTCTCTTTTTAAGTCTGATAGGACTTAGTGTCTGGGGTGAACTTCAACCAAATCAGGCTGTTGCTAATACTGATGTCGGTCTTTCAGTAGATCAATCTATGGGTAATATGGAAGGAAAAGAAGTTCGTTTTGGCCCTCTATTAAGCGCATTATGGGGAGTATCTACAACTTCAACCACAAATGGAGCTGTAAATAGTATGCATAATAGTTTTACAGCAGCAGGTATAACAGGACCATTCCTGGCAATGGCTATGAATTGTATCTTCAATGGCATTGGAGTGGGACTCCTTAACCTGATGACCTATATCTTTATCTGTGTTTTTATAGCTGGATTAATGATCGGAAGGGCACCACAGTATTTAGGTAAACAGATAGAATGGCGGGAGATAAAAGTTGCTGCCCTAATTATACTACTATTACCTGTACTGGTTCTTTTCCCGACATCACTGGCCGTTATTATAAAATCAGGTACAGAAGCGGTAGCTAATCCAGGATTTAGGGGCTTTGCAGAGATTTTATATGAGATGTTCTCTGCTGCAGCCAATAATGGTAGTGGTATGGAAGGCTTGATGGATAACAATGTATTCTTTAATCTTATAAATGGAGTTTCGATTCTTATGGGTAGGTATTTACCTATACTGGGTCAATTATTGATTGCAGGTTATCTAGCTAAAAAGAAAATACGACCTGAAACAGAAGGAACTCTAAATGTGGAAAGTCTTTCGTTTCTCGTATTGTTTATTGGAGTAATGGTTATTATAGGCGGATTGATATTTATGCCTGCACTGGCAGTCGGTCCAATTGCTGAAATGTTAGGAGGCGGAATGTAGCTATGAATTTTGATATAGATTGGGAACAACAATTAATTGCAGTAAAACAATCTTTTATAAAATTGGATCCTCGTTATCTAATAAAAAACCCAGTAATATTTGTGGTAGAGATTTGTACAATATTAACATTGGTTTTAACTATATACCCAGCCCTTTTTCAGGGTGAGGAACCTACCTGGTATTATGCTACAATAACAGGTATACTCTTTTTCACAATATTATTTGCAAATTATGCGGAGTCTTTAGCGGCTCTCCAAGGTGAGGCACACACTGAGAGTTTAAGGGCTTTACAAGTTGAGAGTAAAGGAAAAAGGTTAAAAGAAGATAAGCCACTTGATGAGATAACAGAAGATGATTATGAAATTCTTCCAAGTGAAGAACTGGAAAAAGGAGCCCTCGTTTTTGTCGACAAAGGAGATCTGATTCCAAGGGATGGTGAAGTAATTGAAGGTAGTGCTTCAATAGATGAATCTGCTATAACAGGTGAATCAGAACCAGTTATTCGAGAAAGTGGTGGAGATAGAACTTCTGTAACCGAAGGAACAGAGGTATTAAGTGATCAAATCAAGATGAAAGTTACAGCAGAACTGGGAGAATCATTCCTGGATAGGATGATCAATCTGGTAGAGTCAGCCCAAAGACAAAAAACACCAAATGAGATTTCCATGACTCTGCTATTAGCAAGTTTTACTTTTATCTATCTGGCAGCAGTAGTGACTATGAGATTTTTCGGTATGTTTATTGATATGAATGTTGATGTTGCTAATTTGATTGCACTATTGATTGGTTTAATGCCGACTACTATAGGGGCTTTACTCGCTTCCATTCGTATAGCCGGTATGACTCGGGTGACACAGGAGAATATAATTGCAAAATCAGGAAAAGCTGTTGAATCTGCAGGTGACCTTGATACATTAATATTGGATAAAACAGGTACTATCACAACAGGTGAGCGTGTAGCTGAAAAGTTTATCGCTCTTGGTTCAGCAGATGAATCCTCTGTATTTAAAGCATGTCTTCAATCATCTTACTTTGATGAAACCCCTGAAGGACGTTCAATTGTCATGCTGGCAGAGGACAAGGGTGTAGATATTGACGATGATGAGATGATAAAAGATAATTTCATTGAATTTACCGCGAAGACAAGAATGAGTGGTATTGATCTCCCTGATGGAATAGAAATCAGGAAAGGTGCTGTTAATTCTGTCAAAGAATATGCAGATCATATACCTAATAATCTAGATGAACGGGCTAATAGTATTGCAGATGCTGGGGGTACCCCTCTGGCAATAGCTGTAGATCATAAAATAATTGGTCTCATAGCATTACAGGATGAGCTAAAGCCTGGTATTAAAGACAGAATTAGAGAATTAAATGAGATGGGTGTTGAAACAATAATGGCTACCGGTGATAACGAGAGAACTGCCCGTTATGTTGCTGAACAGGCCGGTATCCAGAAATACTATGCAGAATTCAAACCTGAAGAGAAGATAGAGTTAGTTAGTAAGATTCAAAAAGAAGGTAAGTTAATTGGTATGACAGGTGATGGTACTAATGATGCCCCTGCCCTAGCTAAAGCTGATGTTGGCTTAGCTATGCAGGCTGGAACAAATGCAGCCAAAGAGGCTGGAAATATGGTTGATCTGGACTCTGATCCTACTAAATTAATAGAGGTAGTTGCTGTAGGTAAACAGTTATTAATGACAAGGGGATCACTAACTACATTTAGTATTGCTAATGATATTTCAAGATATTTTGCTCTTGTTCCTGCTATCTTCAGTGCAGGGATACCTGCTTTAGAAAAAATCAATCTACTTAATCTCCATTCACCTCAAAGTGTAGTAATTGCATCTTTAATCTATAATTCTCTGATTATTGTATTTTTGATTCCGCTGGCAATGAAAGGTGTAGAATATAAGGCTGAAAGTGCTTCCCAATTATTAACTAAAAACCTATTAATATATGGAGGAGCTGGATTAATTGCTCCATTTATTTCAATTAAATTAATAGATATGCTACTTGTCTATCTGGGGGTGTTTTAAATGAATTATAAAGAAAATATTAAGATATCGATAAAATTAATATTTATATCCATAGTACTCTTTTCTATAATATATCCATTAGCCATTGGCGGATTTGGTCAAATCTGGAAAAATAATGCTCAAGGTGATATAATTAAGTATAAAGGAGAAATTGTCGGTTCCAGGATTATTGGGCAAAGATTTACCAATGCAAAGTATTTCCACTCACGACCATCATCCATAAACTATGATGCAGGTCAATCTGCTAGTGCAAACCTGGCTCCGAATAACCCTGAACTTACAGAAAGGGTAAATAATAGCTTAACGGATATAGCTGACTGGCCGGGTATTGATGGGGAGTCAATACCAGCTGATCTGGTTACAGAATCTGGTTCAGCTCTTGATCCCCATATAAGTCCTGAATCAGCCTTTATACAAATACCCAGAATAGCTGAGGCTACAGATATTCCTGCTGATAGAATCAGAGAGATAGTTGAGAATAATATTCAGCCTAAATTTATGGGTATATTCGGCATGGAAAGAGTAAATGTCCTAGAACTAAACCTAAAAATTAAGGAGGAGTTGAATTAATGAGTTTTCAAAATGAAAACACTGTTTGGAAAGGTTATACACAACTATTACTTCCTCTGGGCCATAAAGCTGATGTAAACGAGTTAACAACCTTAGCCTCTCTTCTTGTAGATAATAATAGAGGTGAGATTGAATTTATTCATGTAATAAAAGAGGGTAGTTATACAGAATTATCACGTGAATGGCGAGCTGGTTCAAAACGAGTTACTGATAGTCATCATTTAATGATGAAAAAGGATATTCATAGTAAGAAAAATATAGTACAAGCTCACTCTATTGAAAGTGGTATTCTGAGTGAGGCGGAAAATATTATTGCTGATGCTATAGTACTTGGTTGGGGTCCAAAACCCCAGAGTCATATTTCATCAATGGCGTCACATCTCTTAAGAGATGCCAAGAGTGATATAATAGTGTATAAGAAAAGAAATAGTATTGAAGATGTAAAAAAAGTAATTTTTCCAATCGCTATAAAACCCAGTATTAGTCGTCTCCAATTAATTTCACTCTTCGTCAAAGGTCAAGAGGCGGAGCTAACTTTTCTGCATGTAACATCTAATGAAGAAAAGAAGCAAAAACGTGGTCGAGAACTATTAAATAAAGCTGTTGACCTTGCCAGTACTGTTGGCATTACAGCTGACAAAAAGTTATTAACTAGTAATAAGGTTATTAAGAAAATTGCCAAAACATCTGAAGATTACGATTTGATGATATTAGGGCCCTCCAATAATTGGTGGTTACAGAGAACAATATTTGGTGATTTAAGTGATAAAATTGCTATTGAGGCTAACTGCTCGGTATTAATGCATAAGGCAGTTGGAGACTAAGTCAGATTACTCCAAGTATTTTAAACAGAGAGTGAACTTGTTCAGCAAAACTGACTCCTAGTCCGTCAGCTAAGCTCGTAGATAATAAAAGACAGATAAAAACTGAGATATATCAAAAAGTTTATAATAAAAAACCACTTCAGTTAATCTGTTGTGGTTTTTTATGTTATCGTCATTTAACTAAAAAGTAAATGTACTAAGTAAATTCATATTTTTAAGGTTATCAAACATCATTAAATTAATAGGGAGGATAGCGATATGAGAATTTTGCTTGCAGATGATGCAAAAAATGTAATTCTGGTTTTAAAGATGAGTCTTGAGAAGGCTGGCTATGATGTATTAGTTGCTAGAGATGGATTATCTGCATTAGAAAAAGCCCAGAGTGAAGAACCGGATCTAATATTATTAGATATATTAATGCCTAAAATGAACGGTTTTCTTGTCTTAGAGGCCTTAAGAGATGAACCAAAAACTATTAATATTCCAGTTGTCTTTATTTCGGCTAAGTCAGAGGAAAAGGATAAAGAAAGAGCCAAATTGTTGGGAGCAAATGATTATCTTATAAAACCAATTAAACAGGAAGAACTTTTAGCTGTTGTTGAAAAAAATCTTATATGAGGGGGAAATATTAATGAATAAAAAAATTCTGGTTGTTGATGATGAAAAAAATATTCGTTTTACCTTGAAAAAGGCTTTGTCTAATGCCGGTTATGAGGTTGAGACTGCTATAAATGGTGACGATGGAATTGAAAAAATACAAGAAAGAGAGTATCCGGTGATATTACTTGATATGAAAATGCCAGGAATGAATGGTTTAAAATTTCTGGAAGAGATAAACAATATTAACTATCAAACTAAAATCGTAATGATAACCGGTTATAGTGATGTTGAAACTGCTGTTGAGACTATGAAAATGGGTGCAGTTGATTACCTGAGGAAACCGTTTAAACCAAAAGAAATATTGGAGGTAGTGGAAAAGGTCTTTAACCGTTATCAGCTAGAAAACAAACATATTGAGGCAGATGATTTCGAAGATATCTTAAATCTTGCTAAGGCTGAAATTAATAAAAAGAATTTCAGTAAAGCTATTAATTTATTAAAAAAGGCAACATCAACAGATACAGAAAAACCTGAGCCATTTAATCTTATGGGTATTATTTATGAATTTAAGAATCAACAGGCTAAGGCAATGAAAATGTACAGAGCAGCATTGGCTCTAGATCCTTCTTATCGTCCAGCGAATGATAATTTACAGAGAGCAAGTGAAATTAGTGCACAACCTAATATTAGTGAAATGGATCTTGGAGATGAGGAAGAATAATGTATATAGTAGTAATTTTCCAGAAAGGGATATGGGTACTAGAATTGCTCATAATCTCATGTCATCAAATGTATTAGATTACCTGGAATTCTCACCAGATTACAGTATTATTGAGTTGGCTGCTAAAGAAACTCAAAAGTTGTATTTAATATAATTATGAAAATCAGATGAAAAATATTGAAGGAAAAAGGGGGGCAATTAAATTGTAGTTTGACATTATCAATAAAATTATTTATAATAAGGCTGATAAAACATAGTTATTTACTCTATTTTTAATGGTTTCATAAAGCAAAAAACTATAAATTTGTCTGTAAATAATATTAAAGTGTCAACTGCAAAATAATACTTATTGTCAATACACTATATATAGGAGTGATTTTTGTGAAAATTGATACTGTAATTAATGAAGAATTAGAAAAAAAGTATAAGAACCTTAAAGATTCTATTAGGGACATGGGAGAAATAGTGATTGCATTCTCTGGTGGTGTTGATAGTACATTTTTATTAAAAGTAGCTACTGAGGTGCTTCCTAAGGAGAAAGTTTTAGCTGTTACTTCACGCTCAGAGACATATCCCCAAAAACAATTGGAGGAAGCAAAGGAGCTTGCTGAATCAATGTTTGTGGAACATATTATTACATATACATCTGAACTAGAAAATGAGCGTTTTGCTCAGAATGATAAATTAAGGTGTTATTATTGCAAACATGAATTATTTTCAGAGATAATAAGTATAGCAAAAGATCACGGGTTTAAATTTGTAGCTGATGGGTCTAACTATGATGATCATATTCACGACTATCGTCCTGGTTTAAAGGCAGCCGCTGAATTAGAAGTGAGAAGTCCTTTAAAAGAAGCTGAGTTCACCAAAAATGATATCAGGATTATATCAAAAAAATTAGGTCTTAGTACATGGGAAAAGGCTTCCTTTGCCTGTCTTTCTTCACGTTTTCCCTATGGTGACAAGATAACTATTGAAAACCTAACTATGGTTGATAGGGCTGAAGAATTTCTACAAGGATATAATTTCCAACAATTACGTGTTAGACATCATGACGATAATACAGCCAGAATAGAAATATTGCCTGAAGATATGCCTGTATTGCTTAAAGATAGAGAAGAGATAGTCAAGAAGCTGAAGGAAATTGGCTATACTTATATTACTATGGATATTGAAGGATATAGAACAGGAAGTATGAATGAGTTATTAAAAAAATAGAAATCATTTACTTATAATTTTATTATAATATTAAAATATTAGAAAACTCCTATTGAATTATTTACATGATAGGAGTTTTTTGATGTGTATAAAATCTTATTTCATTTTTTTAACCATTTTAAATTTTACAAATATTTCCCAAGAGTAATCTTTTTATTGTTAATCTCATATTATTGATGGTGAAGTGTTATGTAGATTATTTTGAACCAGATAGCTCCACCGAGCATATAATGATTGGTGTTTCTGGAATCAAAGGGTTTATAGTAGTGGAACCTTTAATGCATACTTTAATATGAAGTTGATAGAGAAATTATCTACAAGAAAAAAGTAAAATACTTCTAACTCAATAAGGGGGATTTATGTGAAGAGAAAAGATGTAGTTGCAATTTTATTAGCCGGTGGACAGGGTAGTAGATTGAATCCATTAACAAAAAATATTGCAAAACCAGCATTACCATTTGGGGCGGAATATAGAATTATAGATTTTGCTTTAAGTAATTGTGCAAATTCAGGTATTGATACTATCGGTGTTCTTGTTCAGTATAAACCTTTTATTTTAAATTCCTATTTGAAGAAGTCTAGATCTTGGAATATAGACAGAATGAGCGGAGGTATTACCATTTTACCACCTTATACTAAAAGTAGTGATATGATTTGGTATAAGGGTACTGCAAATGCTGTATATCATAATTATGAATTCTTAGAATATCATAATCCCAAGGATGTTTTAATTTTATCTGGAGATCATATTTATAAAATGAATTATTTATCTATGTTAGAATATCATCAAGAAAAGGATGCGGATATTACTATCGCTGTGGTTCCAGTTCCGTTAAAAGAGGCTTCTCGCTTTGGAATACTTAATACAGATGAAAAAATGAGAATTACCGATTTTCAAGAAAAACCCAAGTACCCTAAAAGTCATCTGGCTTCTATGGGTATATACATATATAAGTGGGATGTATTAAAGGAGTATCTGTCTAATAAAGAAGAAGATATAGACTTTGGTAAAGATATTATACCCAGGATGATAAAGGATAATAGATCTGTTTATGCATATCGTTATGGTGGTTATTGGAAGGATATTGGAGTAATGGGAAGCTATTGGGATGCCCACATGGATTTGTTAAAAGATACTGGTAAAGATCTTCTGTTTGACAAAGAATGGCCTATATATTCAGCAAATTCCATTGTTAAACCTCAATATATAAGCAAAAAAGCAGTTATAAAAAATAGTATGATAGGCAGTGGTGCGCTAATTCAGGGAACTATTATAAACTCAGTTATATTTCAAAATGTCCAAATTGGTCCTGATACAGTTGTAAAAAATTCAATAATACTTCCAAATACAGAAATATTATGCAATAGTGTTATAGAGAAATCTATTATTGGCAGTGATTCTATAGTAAGAAACAATGTAAGAGTTGGATTAGATCAAAGTAATAGGAAAGATACGGGAATTTCCGTTATAGCTGATAAGTGCGATGTCCCTGAGGGCTCTATAATTACAAGTGGAAGGATAGTAGAAGATGGAGAAAATTATTACTCTAGTAATGAAGTGTATTATGCATAAGATAGATAAATTATTATTCCTATATAGAACAGTAATATAGAATAATTTAGTAATATGAATAAAGAGTATATTATTGATAAATTAATAAAGTTTAAAGACTATAAGTAGGGGAATCAAGATCTAACCTTGATTCCCCAAAAATGTAAGTTAGAATATATATGCATTATTTTAACTTATTTTATTTTACTAATTTTTATAATGATATATTATATTGATATTTTCATCTTAAAAGACTAATTATATCGGGAATTCCTTGGGTTTTGAAAGCCTGGTGCAGTTGGCTGAGGATCTTCAAAATATCGTCCAGGGGTAGAAAGGTCAAAATATAGTCTGGCATCTTCATCTACTCCGAAATCTGCTGAGG
>JADQBV010000222.1 GCA_016278415.1 Halanaerobiales bacterium | reverse complement strand
TATAAGAAGGCGTAGGGAATGTCTTGAGTGTCAAGAAAGATTTACTACCTATGAGAGATTAGAAGATGTTCCACTAATGGTATTAAAAAAAGATGGACAAAGAGAACTATTTGATCGCAATAAGTTAATGACAGGACTTTTAAAAGCCTGCGAAAAAAGACCATTCTCTAAACAAGATTTAGAGAGATTAATAACTGATATTGAAAAAGAATTAAGAAATGATATGAAACAGGAAGTCCAAAGTTCTGAAATTGGAGAAATAGTTATGAATCATTTAAAAGACTTAGATGAGGTTGCATATGTGAGATTTGCATCTGTATATAGGCAATTTAAAGATGTTATAAAGTTTAAGCAAGAGTTAGAAAGATTACTTAATGATGAATAAATGTAAAGGGAGGGGAAACTACTAGTGTTTTCCTGGGTTCAAGACAGAGAGTTACACTACCTAAAAATTAGTCAATTTTCAGATTTTGGGATAAAGGCTTACTTTACTTCACGCATGGGTGGGGTAAGTACTGGTAGTTTTAATTCCCTAAATTTAGGTTTACATACCTCTGATAAACAGGAAAGTGTTTTGAATAATCGAAGAATAATTGCAGAATCTATTGGTATTAATTCAGAGCACTTCGTTGCCGGTGAGCAGATACATGATAATAAAATATATATTGTTAATGAAAGTGATAAGGGGTTTGGGGCACTGAACTATGAGGATAGCATCTCAGGTATTGATGCTTTAGTTACTGATAAAAGAAATGTACCTTTAATATCATTTTATGCTGATTGTGTACCATTATATTTTTTAGAACCGAAAAAGAAGGTCATTGCTTTAGCCCATGCAGGATGGAAAGGTACATTAAAGAAGATTGGTAAAAAGACTGTTTCTATAATGGTACAGAAATTCGATATTAAAGCTGAAGATATATGGGTTGCTATTGGTCCTTCCATTTCGAGAGATTTTTATGAAGTAAATGATTTGCTTATTAATAAGTTTAAAAAAGAATTCATAAATCATAAAGATTTTATTGTAGATAAAGGTAAAAATTTATACTTGTTGGACCTCTGGTTAGCTAATATTTATAGTTTGAAAGAGCTTGGTGTTCAAGATAAACATATTATTTTAAGCAATTATTGTACATACAGAGATAATAAATATTTCTACTCTTATAGAAAAGAAAATGGAAGGACCGGCAGAATGGCCAGTATAATATTCTTTTAATATGTGTTTACTAATCAATTATTAAGGATGATATTATGGAAAAAGATAATGTATATTATCTGGCACAGAATAAAAATAATTATAATTATAATAAATATGGAAAAGGTAGAAGGAAAAGAGGAAAGAGAATATATCTTCTTTTCTTTTGTTTAATAGTTTTTTTTTCCTTTGCATATTATTACCTAACAGTAAACCGTGTTATTTTGATAACAGCAGAATATGACGAAATTGTGGATGGTTTCCCCACTAAGGGTTTATTGCTAAGAAAAGAAAAACTATACTATGCTGATCAAGCTGGACGTATTATTTTTCTAAAAGAAGAAGGAGAACGAGTAGGCTATGGTCAAGATATAATTAAGATTAATAATAGAATTTTTTATAATCATAATCCAGGTTTAGTTAGTTATGCTACAGATGGTTTAGAAGAGCAACTGTCTTTGGCAAGCATAGATAGCATTAGTATAAGTGATTTTTTGAATTATAAACGAGAATATAAACAATTAGTAGATAATGAGTATGTTGAAAAAGGACAGGCTGTATATAGAATTATAAATAATGATAGCTTTTATATTGTAATAAAGACTGATTCCAAAGAACTCCAGAGATATAAAGTGAATGAGAAGGTCTTTATAAAACCTAATTTCCTAATAGATAGAATTCTTGAAGCAAATATTATTAAGCTGGTTTTTGAAGAGGAAGAAGGACTTATGATTATCAAAGTAAATGCCTTTGTGAAGGAATGGCTTAATATACGTCGTGCAAAATTTACTTTCATTAAAAATATTTATAGAGGTATTACTATACCAAGGAAAGCAGTTTTCACTAATCCTAATGGAGAAGGGGTTCTTGTTTATCAAGCTGATGGTGGGTATAAGTTTTCAAAAATAAATATTTTGAATGGCAATGATGAATTTGTTGTTGTAAATGGTATTGAAATTGGGCAAAAAATTATAATAAATCCAGAGGATGTAGATTATGGAAGAGGGGTGTAGTACTTGATAGAAAGTGAATTAATTACTCGTCTTTATAATATAAAAAGAAGGATTAAAACGGCTGTTATAAATGCCAATAGAAAAGAAGAGGATATATCTTTAGTAGCTGTTAGTAAAAATCATCATTTGGGAAAAATTGATGTTTTTCAAGAACAGGGTATAGAAGTTTTTGGAGAGAGTCGAGTACAGGAACTGATGGAAAAATATGAGAAAAAACCAGATTTAAAATGGCACTTTATTGGACATTTACAGAGAAATAAAGTAAAATATTTAATGCGCATGAATAATTGTGAGCTTATACATTCCTTGGATAGTTGGCGACTTGCTAAAGAGATTAATAAAAGGGCTCATAAAAATAAAAGGGTTATGTCGGTATTGTTGGAAGTAAATGTTGCTGAAGATGATAGTAAATATGGTATTTCTCCATTGGAAGTATCTGATTTTCTACATAAAGCAGATAAGTTAAGCAATATTGACATCCAAGGATTAATGACCATTGCACCATATGTCTCTGATCCAGAAGAAGTTAGACCAATATTTAAACGACTGGCTATGATTAAAAATCAAATGGTTCAAAAAGGCTTTAATATAAAGGAGCTATCTATGGGGATGTCTAGAGATTTTGAAATTGCTATAGAAGAAGGATCTACAATGGTTAGAATAGGTAGTGCGCTTTTTGGTGAAAGAGGGGGTAATTAAATGAATACCCGTTTGCTTTGGGATAAAATACTTGATTTTTTCGGTTTTCATAATAATTTTGATGAAGAAGAGAGAGAAATAATTGATA
>JADQBV010000187.1 GCA_016278415.1 Halanaerobiales bacterium | reverse complement strand
TTCTTTTCAATAAATAATACATAATTTATTATTTGACTAAACAAAGTAAAATATTACAATAATAACAAAATCACATAATTAATTTTTTGGTAAATATAAAATTATTAATGTTTAAATATATATAAAACTCCCCTCCATTAAACAGATTATATTACTTAAATCTGTTTAATGGAGGGGAGTAATTTTTTTGAAATGGTATAAGAAAAATATTATAGCAAAATATTTAGTCAGTAAATTTAGCTAAAACATCCATTAATTCATTAATTATTGCATCACCTTCTTCATTTTTTATGGCACGTTGAACACATCCATGTGTATGTTTATCAAGTATATTCAAACCAACTTTTTTCAAAGCTCCTCTTACAGCATTAATCTGTATTAAGATATCAACACAATACTTATCTTCATCAACCATTCTTTGAATTCCACGAACCTGTCCTTCAATTCTCTTTAATCTCATATCCAAATCCTTCTTATCCAATTCACATAATGAACTCATCAAATATCCTCCTTAATTCTTACACTGGTACCCTAACTAGGTATATTAATAAATCTAAGATAGCACTTTTACCTTTAACTGTCAAGTATTTATTAGAAATTGTAATTATATTAGTGTTATAAGTAAAGTGTTATAAGTAAAGTGTTATAAGTAAAAATATATTGTAGTATATTTTTTTATAATGTAACAGAAATTATTAGAAACTTGTTTCAATAGATACTTTTAATTGTCTATTAAGCATCTGTAATTCACTATTTTCTTCACCTAATGGGATTATTGGGCTTATTTTTAAATCAGTAACTGGGTTTAACGACCTTATATAGGTTGGCATTATTACTATACTATTATCTTTTAAATTAAATAAAGAAGTCAATTCTATATTACTTTTATTAAATTTATATGAAGCACGTCCCATTATGTATTGGCCGGCTTTAACATCATTATCTTTTATATCCCCCTCATGATATGGATTGAATATCGATCCATTTTCATAATAAATGTACTGCCCTCCTACATAAACTCCATTATAAAAGGTATAATCACTACCCAATACTGCCTGCAGATACGGTGTATTCATAGTAGAGAGCAGGGTTATTCCAGTTGGATTGGTGGGTGCAAGATCTATGCTCCGGGGATTTACATAAGCTAATTCCCCCCAGACTCCCATAGAATTGATAGCACCAGCAATTGCTATACCGTATTTATCTACTTGTCGATATGAGCCCTTTAGTGTAGTAAAGTCTGGTTGATAATTATTATCTAGATTAACATTTATCTTAGCAGGCAAGTCCTCCCAACCATGGAAATAGCTTAATTTCAGGTCATAGGATGATATTCTACGACCTATTTTTAATGCATATTCCATTTTTCTAAGATTATTTTTTGGAGAATTTATATCTAAATTAGCAAACAAGTTACCTTCTGCACCCAAGTATGAACTCATGTCTGCCAGATTCTGTGGCAAGAAATCAAATATTAACACAGCAGTTATATCCACATTTTCACCGAAATAGCTTGCCTGGACAGATAATACTGGTTCACCAGTTAATTTTCCTTCTGTAAAAGAAGCTATATCAATTGGATTGACATTATTAGTAGGGTTAATACCGTCAGCTGTACCCCAATTTATTACTTGTTTACCAAATGTCAGGTCAGTTGTAGGAAAGTATAGTACAGTAAAAGCCTCATCTAGATCAAATTCCCCTTTATTCATTAAATTATCATATTTACCCTTTAAGGATAGATAAATATCACCATCAAACCCCAGTCCTTTTCTAAATACTAGCTTATATTCACTGTCAGCCTGAATTAACTCCTTTCCATTCATATCGTAGTTTAAGACCTGTTTCAATTCACCAGTAATATTTAAATCACTAGCCAATAATGTAGTCTTAGTCATTAACAGACTCATAACTACAAATACAATAATTATTTTTATTTTATTTTTCATTACTACCACCTCGTATTGTTAACTATGATATATTCAACTTAAAAATCAAACAAAAATATAATAAAGTCATGTCCATATTCGATTAGAACTAAATGGACATATATCCAGTGACTTCGTTATAAAAAATAGAGAGTTACTATAATAGATCTATAAGACTACATTCCTGACAAGATAAATCTATCTCAATTATTTATATCTATCGTTATAGTTTAAAAATAAGAACTTTAAGTCTAACGAAATCTTCTAAGATTACGTACTGTAAATGTCCTATCATCTAGATCCTGATCATACTTTACTTCCAATATCTCCATAATAGTCTGATGATCAGTTTCTAAATTCTCAACAACCATTTTTTTAGCCACCCAGTATTTTCCTTGTTTTTCCTTAACAGGTATAGAAAGTAGTTTAACAACATTTTCCCCTTCATAATATTTTATTTGCTCTGGTAAATAACTATTTTTATCTACCAGCATTTCAGCCTTACTGTAACTTATATCAGCTTCAGGTTTGGGCTCAACTATCAATAAATATCTATTATCCTTTTCTTCCATGCTTATCACAGTATATTTATCACTATAATTCATCTGAGCCATATCTTCATAAGAAAGATCAGTACCCATAAAACTTTGATTTTTGGCATGTGAGGCTATCCTTCTCTCCCGACGGAAAGCAGGCATATATAGATAAATTATATCTTCCTGACCTTTTTCAGAAAGTAGCAGTACGCCTACTCCTCTGATATCGGCAGGTGCCAGAAAACGCATCAGCATTTTTTCACTGCCCTTCTGGTATAGTTCTAGTTTTCTTACTTCCTGATTACCTTCATTATCAATTAGAGTCATTTTCTCTATTGCCTGCATATCCTCTCCAGTTTTCATTGCATCCTCAACACGGGTCAAAACTTCTTCACCACTGATTGCTCCAACACTTTCTACTTTTAATACACTCAGCATAATTAATAGCAAAAAAACAGATGTGATTATTGTTGATTTTTTCATAACTTAAAGACCCCCATTTATTAATTTTCATCTTTCTAAATTAATATTTTTATT
>JADQBV010000223.1 GCA_016278415.1 Halanaerobiales bacterium | reverse complement strand
ATTGTTTGAGAAAGAGTTTTCTTATAAAGAAATAAATGTTACAGATACTTAATTAAAATAGATATGAGTGAAAAGTAAGAAGACCATCCAACATGAAGAGGTAATACCTTGAATGGGCAAAGGAGCTCTCGGTAGGTGACGGGCACCAAAGGTAAACTGACCAGACACAGATCTGGGTACCAGTGGTAAGAACAGCCCTGAAAGGCAAAGAGTATTAAGAATTTATGATCCGAGTAAAAATATTATTGAAGTAGGAGAATCTATGGAATATTTAGAATATAGGTTATCCCAATAAGGAAAGACTGTAGAAGAAATAGGAGAAATTACTAATATGGGTAAGAAGTTTGCAAAAAAATTTATAGAAAAATATAAATAAAACATAAACAAGTTAAAAATATATAAATAGTTTTGTTTCCTAACATATGAAAGCCAAGCCCAATCAGATAACAGAATATTTCCCGATATCCAAACAAAGAACACCGACATATCAAAGAATATAAAGGCATCATAATTCAAAATCCTGCCCTAATCCTGCACTGAGAAGATACTGCCAACAGCTCTGGAAATATCCTGGCCAGCTTTCACGAAATCTTCCTCCAGGAAGTGAGAATAAGTATCTGCAGTAATAACATAAGAGGAGTGTCCTAAAATTTTCTGTAGAGCCTTAATATTTTTATTCTCAGCTAGAAATAATGAAGCGAAAGTGTGGCGAAACATATGTGAAGTTATCCAGTCAGGAAAGCCACCTTTCTCACGGCATCTCTTTATTTTAGCCTGAACCCTGCGAGGAGAATAACAGGTTCCATCTACTTTAGCCAATACCAGATTATTATCCTGATACTCCTCCGGTAAATCTTTTCTATGCATCTGCTGTTTTTTCCAGATAGAACGGTAGCGGTCTGCCAGTTCCTCTGACATAGGAATCTTCCTATATCTATACTCAGTCTTTGGTCCTTTAGTTATAGTACCCTTACCTCGGACATAAACTTTAGCCTCTTCAACCTTGATGAGCATCTCAGCAAAACTAATATCTTCCCAGCGGGAACCGAGCATTTCTTCCAGACACATACCGGTGTTAATGGCGATAAAGGAATAATCAGCTACCCAGGGATCGTCTTTTTCTACAAAAGTAAACCAGTCTCTTAATAAATCCCTGCTCATGGCCTTAGCCTTTTCTTTTTTCTTCTTGATTTTATGTTTAGTATATTTACCTGGTTTTCTAACATTGTTCAGTGGGTTTTGGTGAATATAATTCATCTCATTTGCATAGGAAAGAGCAGAAGATAATACACGATAAAAATACTTCTGTTTATTCAGACTACCACCTTGATGTTTAATTTTTGTCAAATAGGCCTGAATATGTGCAGCCTGTAATTCCTTTAACTTAAATTTACCAAGAATGGGTAGAATCTGTCTGAGAAAGACCCTGCTATATTTATCATAAGTAACCGGTGATAAATTAGGCTCTACAAATTCATCGAGCCATTTTTCAATATATTGTTGGAAAGTAAGATTAGCAAACTCCATTAAAATTCCGGTTTCCTTCTCAATCTCCTTATCCCTGGCCCATTTTTCACCATCCTTTTTACGTTCAAAGGTCTTGCTTTCTTTTATCTTCCGGCCGTTTCCATCTCGCCCCATATAAACAAAGAATTCAAAACATCCTGACTTGGTCTTACGATAATATGCCATTTAAAACCCCTTTCTTTATAATCTTCTAATAACCTCAACAGCCTTTCCAATAATCTCGACCTCTCCATGATTAATAAACTTAAGCTTATATTTAGGGTTTGCTGTTTCTAAGATATATTGATCTTCAGTAGAGTAGAGGTATCGTAAAATAACTCTATCTTCAAATTTAATTAAAGCAACATCTCCATCTTTTATCTCATTTTGTTTTTTAATAAATACTAAATCATTATCCTCTATGCCAGCATTAATCATGGAGTCATCCCCATTCATCCGTATATAAAAATATTCACCTCCTTCCAGGTCTTTCTCAGGAACTTTTTTATATTCAATAATATTATCCTGAACCAGAAGGGCCTGTCCATTTTTCATATCAAAAATTGGAACTAATTCAATTTTTTCTGGTTCCTCTTTTAATTCTTCCTCCCGGCCCAGTAAAAAGTCCACACTAACCTCAAAAAAGTCAGCCAGGTCTCTAACTAGATTCATATTAGGTTTTCGGTGATTATTCTCATAATTAGAAAAGGCAGTTCTACCCCGGTCAAATCTATCTTCCAGATCAGCAAGTGTTAAGCCTTTCCCTTTACGTAGTTTTTTAAGTCTATCCCCAAAAGTCATACCATCCCATCCTTTTAAGAAAATATAATATGTAATAAAAAGGAAACTTGTGTTCATTACTATTATACACAATATTAGGAATAATGTCCATGATAAATCTAAATTAATTTTGATAAATGTTAATAAACCCCTTTGTATTCTATAAATTGGTATAATATAATCTTAATATACACAAAAATAGGATATTGATTGGAGGTGAAGTAGATGCCTGAACCTAACAGGAAAATAAAAGCAGCTAGGGTTGAATTGGGAAAGACGCAGACAGATATGGCAGAGATACTGGGGATATGTCCTAAGTCATATGTATCCAAAGAAAATAATGATAAAGACTTTACAGAAACAGAAATAAATAAGCTATTAAGTTATTTCGACCGAAAATATGAGGAATTATTTCCACAGGCTTAATATTAAATAAAAAAAAATCAGGAAGGAGGGACTTTAGATGAAGAAATATTTAAAATCAATATTTCAGCAGTACAACTCTGACTCGGATTCTGGAAAGTACTATATTGATCAAGAAGAGAACATATACTTCGCCAGAGATGGTCAGGTAGAGAAAATAGCAGAGGAGAGGAATATTGATTATCTATTGGTCGGGGAATTTGATAACAATCTATATCTATATGGTAGATTGGATAATAAGTCTGCAGGCAAATACTTACTTACATCAGATGGTCCCAACCTTACTAAAAAATATATGGATGAGAAGAAAGCAGAAAAATAATTGTTTACAAGTGGAGGGATAAACTTGCGTAAACAGATTATGGAGAAGTTAAAACAGGAAGAATTGGATCTGAGCATTCAGGAAGTACTACGTGATACGTTGAAGGAATTAATTGAAAAGACAAGACAGGGGTACCCCCTATCTTTGAAGGTAGAACATTTAGTAGAGATAACAGGATACAGTGAGAATTCTATCTATTTGATGCTTGAGAAAGGAAGCATTCCTGGAGCTAAGAAAATAAAAGGTTGGCGGGTTCCACGAGATACTTTTCTGTTATGGTGGCATGGTGATTGGTTTAATCAAGAGATGCAGGATAATTTGTATCTTTTGAAATAGTTTTTTATAAATTCTATAGTGAAATATTTCACACAAAGTATGTAATAAAGTACCTAAGTAATTTAAATATAGAGGTGTTTTAATGTTGGATTTTAAACAATTTGACAGGCTGGTACTGGTCTGTGAGGGGATTTTAATCAGTATTATTGCCAGGATAATATTTCGTGAGGTAATACCTGACATAATTAAGTATATTAAAGAGTTATTCAACAAGGGGGACAAACTTTGAAATATAATCGTATTTCAACTAAATTCTGGACTGATGAAAAAGTCTTACAATGGGATAACGAAACAAGGTTACTTGCTCTCTATCTTTTAACCTGCTCACATAAAACAACTGAAGGCTTATTTAGACTACCTAAACAGTATATCTGTGCTGATCTGGAATGGTCAATGGAAGGGTTAGCTAAACCCTTTGCTAAACTGTTAGAAGATGGATTTATTAAGTATGATGAAGGGGTTAATGTAATCCTTATTAACAATGCTTTGAAGTATCAATCCCCCGATAATCCTAATCAGGAGAAAGCTGCTATCAGTCTCTTAAAAGAACTACCTGAAACAGAGCTACTTTACGAGTTTATCAGGCAGGCGAAACGGTTTAGTGAACGGTTCTATAAACGGTTAGTGGAACAGTTTGGCAAACCTCTATCTCTATCTCTAACTCCAACTCTATCTCTAACTCTAAGTAATAATAAAAAACGTCTGGACTCGAAAAATGAGCAAAGTGACCGTAGTGGAAAAAGTGATTCAACGAATACAAAAAAATCAAATGGACAAGCACAGGATGAATCTCAGACTGAAATTAATTCAGAGCAAATACGATTATCGAATCCTAACCAGCAGCAAAAAGAAAATGCGATTAGCCAAAAGCAAAATGATACTCCAGAAAAAGTTAATTCCTCTGGTGAAACTAACTCACCGGATATTAGTGCGAAAAATATTACTGTCGATGAGTCAGAGAGTAAGGCATCTGAAAACAAGCCAGATAAAGACACTAATACAAGCCAATCAGGAAAAGAGATACAGGTAGATCAAGATAACCCTAAAAGTAAAAATACTCAAAAAGTGAAAACAAACAAAAAAGCAGCCAATAATTCTTCATCAATCGTAGAATTTGACTGTAACTCAAAGCCTTATAAGGCCTGCTGTTTTCTAATTGACCGCATTATCGATAACAATCCCCGGGCCAGAGTGCCCAATAAGGACCCGACTAACAGTCTGATGCAGAAGTGGTGTCAGGAATTGGACAGGCTTCATCGTCTGGGACCAGTAGGTGCCAAGGAGAGTGATGATAAGGATTACAGCTGGCAAGAGATCTGTCAGATAATCCACTGGTCACAACAGCATCAGTTCTGGAAAGCTAATATCCTCAGTGCAGGTACTTTGCGCAAACAGGTGACAAAGTTAGAAAATCAAATGCGGAAATCTACCGGAAATACGAGTAAAAGAATGGATTTGCTCAAAGAAATTTATCTGGATGCTCAGGAAGATGATGCCAAAGGGGGTTTTGATGTCTTATGACTAGAACTGAACTGGTTAAAGTTTTGACCTTTATCAGCAATTCCTATCCGGGAAAGTTTAAATATCCCCTGGACAGCAAAGAGGAAACCAAGTTCTTTACTGAGACCTGGTTTAGTTTTCTGCAGGATTATGATTATCTACTAGTCAGAACTGCTGTTAAAAAAATAATTGTCAATAAAGCAACCTGGCCACCAGCAGTTGGAGAATTGGTTCGTGAAATAGAAGAGCTAATTACTCCTGCTGAAGCAAAAATAAGTGCTGGAGAGGCCTGGCAGTTAGCCCTGGGAGCTGTTAGAAACTATGGATATTATAGGGCTGGAGAGGCTATGACATCATTACCCACTTTAGTACAAAAGGCCGTCCAATGTTTTGGTGGCTTTGAAGCAGTCTGCCATAGTGAGGTAAATAATAGTTTTGTCAGACAGAATTTCATCAAGATATATCACGAACTGGCCAGCTCAAAGCAGAAAGAAGAACTGCTGCCGCCATCTCTTCGGGATGAAACTAGAGCTATAGCAGAGAAATTTAAAAAGGGTCAGGCTAAAAAAAACCTGCTAAAAGAGGGTGAAGATAATTAAGAAAAAGAGATGTACAAAGTGTCAGAAATATTCATATTCTTCTACAGATAAAGGCCAATGGTTCTGTCCTTATTGTGGTCAAGATATTACTTCTGTGCGAACAGAAGATATAAAGGCTGGTGATAGAAGTGCATATTAAATCTAATAACTACCAGGTTTCCCGGGTCTATCTTCAGGATGAAGTTGGGAATTACAAAGAAGTTTATTCCCTTCATCCAGAGATTCACTCTGCCCTGGGTCATAGCCAGCTTGCTCAGTTGGAAATTAAGAAAAATAGAATGACAGATAAGAGTATTGAGAAGTTAATTGAATTTTTACAGGAATTAAAAAGTACCTCATAAGAGAATGGAGGAGAAGATATGAGTAGTGAAGAGGACTACACTCGTGAAAAATTAATAAAGCTTTATAGAGAAAAGACGGAAGAATTAGGTCATATTCCAATGGCCAAAGAGATAAGTAACGACCCCGATATGCCTGCTTATATTACATATCTGAGGGAATTTGGTACTGGTGATGAGATAATAAGGAGTGCTAATTTAGAAAACACGTATAAACGTCCAGCAAGAATTAATAATCAATTCTGTAATGATTGTCTTAAGGATCCAAGGACTTGTGGCTGTGAGATTGAGGAGTGTATGAAGAATGCAGAATTGTATTTTAGTTACCTAGGTAAGAAACTTAATATCTAGTCCATAGTTAAAAATCTAAAAATAGCCAGGATTGGAGGTGATTCAATGAAAGAGGCTACTTTCAAAGCTTATTTGAAGAAAATTAATATTAGTAATAAAAACAATAACCAGGGTAGTAGTCAGCAGATCAAGGTTAGTCTGGAAGACATAGAAATCAGTGATCATGATCTAACAGTGCTAAAAAATATTAGGCCGGATGCTAGAGTTATAGCTATAATAAAACCGGCCAGTGAACAACTAAGTATAGAAGATATTGAAGAGGAACGTAAAAGGAATAAGAAAGAGAAATATAAAATTCTCTAATACATAGTACTTTTAAAAAGGCTTAATTATATGTCATCTAAAATATATTAATTGCTTGACAAAATCATGTTAATATGTTTTAATATTAATCAACAATTAAATAAAAAGATTCCTGGTCTAATTCCATAAGCAATGGAAGCGGGGGACCCATTTTTTGGGGCTAATTCATATATATGAAGGGAGACCTTTTACTCCTAGCCCGACAGCTAACCTCGTAGACAATAAAAGGCAGATAAACTGTACCTATATTAAGGTTATTTAAATCACTTCAGTTAATCTGTTGTGATTTTTTTGTATTTATAAGAGATTTATATGTTAACCTAGGGAAATAATAATTAGCAGTATGAGTTCCATTTGAGTTTATAGTACGGAGGTGGGAAGTTATGTTAAATAGATTAAAAAGCCTGAAAGCTAAAATATTTATAGGGTATTTACTGGTTGCATTTATACTTGTAATCGTAACATTTTGGGCCATTACAAACTTTACAAGTCTTTCTGATGCTATTAACAATATTATGGTAGAAAACTATAGGAGCATCAAGGCCAGTGAAAGCATGATTGAGTCGATAGAACGTCAGGATAGTGCAATCCTGGTAATGATAAATGGACCTACTGAAGAGGGAAGGAAAACATTTCGTGAAAATGAACAGGATTTCTATAAGTGGTTGGCCAGAGCCGAGGACAATATAACAATAGACGGTGAAGCTCAAATATTGGGCAAAATCAGCTCCAAATATTCCAGCTACATAAATCGATTTGATGAGTTTTATCACTTAGATATGGGTGAGAAATGGGACTTTTACAATAAAGAATTATTACCCCTTTTTGAAGATATTAAAAATCAGATTCGTAACCTTAGAGATTTAAATCAGGATCAGATGGTAAATGCCCAGGAAAGGGCTGATAGTAGGGCGGAAGGAGCAATAATATCAACCAGTATAATTTCTCTAGTCGCTATCCTCCTGGCTATAGGATTTGGTCTATATCTATCTAATCAAATCTTGAAACCAGTAAATAAACTTAAAGGTGCGATACAGAAAATAGCAGAAAAGAACTTTGAACAGAAGATTGAGGTTCATTCCAGTGATGAAATAGGGAAACTGGCCAATGAGTTTAATAAAATGATAGATCGCTTACAGGATTATGAGAAGATAAATGTCAGTAAATTAATAGCTGAAAAAGAAAAATCAGAAGTAATAGTAAATAATATTAGCAGTCCGATAATAGTAACAGATGATGAGAACCGTGTTGTGCTATTAAATGATGCCGCCAAAGACTTATTTGAAATAGAGATAGATGTAGTTGATAATTATCATTTTCTTGAGATTATTAACAATGATGAGTTATTTGAAATGATTAAAAATGACAATGAAGCAGAGGATAGTAATAAGACTATAGATATTAAGAGAAATAATTTGGAACTACACTTTAATATTTCGAGTAATAAAGTAAGGAAAGACGGGGAAGTACGTTTTACTATAACCCTGATGGAAGATGTAACAAAGCTTAAAAAGGTAGATGAAATGAAATCAGAGTTCGTCTCTACTGTATCTCATGAATTTAGAACACCATTAACATCAATGAATATGGGCTTAAGTATGTTGTTAGAAGAAGACATTGGCACAGTAAATAGTGATCAACGTCAACTACTCGAAGCAGCCTTTGAGGATACAGAAAGATTAAATGAGCTGGTGAATGACCTGCTTGATCTCTCCAAGATAGAGTCAGGTAAGATCAAAATGGAATTTAACAGAGCAGATGTGCAGAAAATAATACAATCAACAATTAAACCATTTTCACAACAGGCAGATGAGAGAAACGTGGATTTGCGAATGGGAGATGTTTCTGAAAATACATATGCCTGGGCTGACTCAAACAAAATAAGTTGGGTTATATCAAACTTGATTGGTAATGCACTGAGATATACTCCTGAAGAGGGGAGTATTACGGTGGGTTCCTATCTTCAGGGGAGACAGGTGTATATCTATGTTGAAGATACAGGGGTAGGAATACCTGAGGAATATCGTGATAAGGTATTTGATAAGTTTGTAAGAGCAAGTAATAATGAAGATGAGAATAGCGGGACTGGACTGGGTCTGGCCATATCAAAAGAGATAATTGAAGCCCATAATGGCAGGATATGGGTCGAAAGTGAAGAAGGCAAAGGCTCTAAGTTTGTCTTTACCCTTCCTCGATATCGCCATCTTTCAGATAAATAATGTGGTGCTTCTTTCACTGAGTGTACTACTGGAATTTTATAGATACCTAAAGCTTGGTATTATAAGAATAAACCATAAAGAGTTTTGAATAATTGATAATTATCAGTTATAAGTTAAATGTTCAGGGTATATGACTAATGGATATGAAGATAATCCCTATATATAGTATTTGAGTAATGGAAGGGGAGGTAAGTGAGTATGAAGATATTACTGGCAGATGATGCTAAAAATATAGTACTGGTATTAAAAATGAGTTTAGAGAAGGCAGGATATGATGTGCTGGTTGCCCGTGATGGCCTATCTGCTCTTGAGTTAGCTCAGGATAAGGATCCAGACCTAATCTTATTAGATATTTTGATGCCCAAGATGAACGGATTTCTTGTCCTGGAGGCATTAAAAGATGACCCTGCAACTGCAGATATACCAGTTATATTTATATCTGCAAAATCAGAAGAGAAAGATTTAAAACGAGCTGAAACACTGGGAGCTAATGATTTTCTTGTTAAGCCAATTAAACAGGAAGACCTTTTAGCTGTTGTTGAAAAAAATCTTAAAGGGGGAAATATTGATGAATAAGAAGATATTAGTTGTTGATGATGAAAAGAATATCAGGTTAACACTGGAGAAGGCTTTATCCAATGCAGGTTATGAGGTTGAAACTGCACTAAATGGTGAAGACGGTTTAGAAAAGATAAAGGAAGATGAATATCCTGTAATTCTATTAGATATGAAGATGCCGGGGATGGATGGTCTGGAATTCCTTGAGAAAGTTAATGAATTAAAATATCAGACCAGAGTTGTCATGATTACCGGTTATGGTAATGTAGAAACAGCTGTAGAGACGATGAAACTGGGAGCAGTTGATTATCTAAGGAAACCATTTAAACCACAGGAAATATTGGAAATAGTAGATAATGTTTTTGAACGTTATAAGCTGGAGAATAATGAGAAAGAGGCAGATAGTTTTGAAGATATCTTAAATTTAGCCAAGGCTGAAATAAACAAGAAGAATTTTACTGAAGCTATTGAGATTTTGAAAAAGGCAACATCACAGGATTCAGAAAAACCTGAGCCTTTTAATTTAATGGGTATTATCTATGAACTTAAAAACCAGCAGGCAAAGGCCATGAAGATGTATCGAGCTGCTTTAGCTTTAGATCCGTCATATCGTCCAGCTACTGATAATTTACAGAGGGCCAGTGAAGTTGCGGGTCAACCTGATATTAGTAATATGGACCTCGGGGATGAACAATAATGTATGTTGTAGTAGTTGGCTGTGGTAGAGCAGGTTCAAAGCTAGCCGGATTATTATCAGAAAAGGGTCATGATGTTGTTATAATTGACAGGGATGCTGAGCAGTTTGCCAGGTTACCTATAACTTTTTCTGGTTTTAAAGTAGAAGGGGATGCCTTTGAACAGGAGGTTCTGAAAACAGCCAAAATGGATCAGGCTGATAAGGTGATCATAATTACCGGTAGTGATAAGGTCAATTATATGGTAACACAACTTGCCAGACATACCTTTCAAGTACCTGAGGTCTTAGTAAGGGTAATTGATCCAGAGAAAGCCAGATTATTTGAGAAAGACCCGGCTGTTATGACCCTGTCACCTTTATCATTGCTGGTAGATGAATTTGCAGACAGGGTGGAAGGGGATGGTCAGTAATGCAGATTATGTTAATCGGTGGTGGTAAACTAATCTATCACCTTGCTAAAAGTCTAATGTCCAAGGGACATTTTGTAAATATAGTAAATAAGGATAAGGAGTATTCCCTCCAACTATCCAGACAACTGAGGGCAGATGTAATCTGTGGTGAAGCATCTGATCCAAATATACTGGAAGATGCAGGTGCCTATCAGACAGATATACTGGTTTCCCTGACCCAGAAAGACCATGATAATCTCTTTATCTGTAAGATGGCCAAAGAGTATTTTGGCATAAAAAGGACAACAGCACTTGTTAATAACCCTGATAATGAAGACCTGTTTAAGAAACTGGGTGTTGATGCAATCTTCAATACAACACAATTATTGAGTTCATTAATAGAACAGAATGTTGCCGTGGAGGATATCAGTAATTTAATAACCCTTGAGGATGGCAAGCTCAGTATTACACAATTTATTATTCAGGAAGGGGCACCTTCCATTGGTAAATCCCTTAAAGATATAGATCTACCGCTGAGTATTGTACTAGGTGGAATTATCCGTGATGGGGAGATTGTAATCCCCAGGGGAGGTACTGAGATTCAAGAAGGGGATAAGATCCTTATTATCTCACTGCCTGAAGACCAGGCTAAAGCAATCAAAGTACTTGGTGGTGAAATCTAGATGAACTACAATGAACTTTTGAAATCGCGCTATAAACTGATAATTAAATATACTGGTTTAATTGTAATGGTTGTAGGTGGTGTTTTACTGCTTCCTTTGCTCTCATTATTTTTCTATCCAGCAGATTATACTTACATAGAATACTTTATTGTAACCTCTTTAGTATCTCTGGCTCTGGGCGCTTATCTATACTATAAGGCAGGTCCCAGGGAGAAGACTGTCTCTCTAACCCTGAAAGAGGGTGGAATTATTGTAGTTCTATCCTGGGTAATGGCATTGATATTTTCTGCCATACCCTTTGTCTGGGGGCTCAATATGTCCTGGACACATGCAATATTTGAGGTGGTCAGCGGTTGGACTACTACCGGTTTATCTGTAATGAATGTAGAACAGACTCCCGGGATATATCTACTCTGGAGAAGTATTATGCAGTTAATGGGTGGTGCTGGATTAGCGGTAATCGCTTTATCATCCATCTTACCAATGCAGGGGATGGGGCTTTATATGGCTGAAGCTAGATCAGATCAGTTGTTACCACATGTACAGCGTTCTACTCAGATGATTATGAAGATCTATCTTGGATATATTACTGGTGGTGTAATTCTTTATTATTTTGCCGGTATGAATTTGTTTAATTCTATCAATCACTCTATAGCAGCTATTTCAACTGGTGGTTTTTCAACAGTTCCGGCCAGTATCGGACACTGGCATAGTCTGCCCATAGAACTTGTAACCATTATTCTAATGTTTCTTGGTACAATCAACTTTGCTACCCATTATGCTTTAATCCAGGGTAAGTTTAAAACATTTTTTCGTAATGGTGAGATAAGATTAATGGGTCTTTTACTACTGATTTCTATCCCTTTAGTAAGTTTCATAGGCTTAAATGGCCTTTATACAAACCTGGGAGAAAATATACGTAATAGTGTATTTCAGCTGGTATCGGCTTTATCAACTACAGGTTTTGGTACTATTGATTTTGCTACCTGGCCTATTTTTGCTAATTTATTTGTTATCTTCTTTATGTTAATAGGTGGTGGAACTGGTTCAACCGCTGGTGGTATTAAACAATTTAGAGTCTATATTGTGTTAAAGTCAATATATTGGGAAATCAAACAGCATTTTAGTCCCACAAACCGTGTTAACGAAAACTATGTCTGGCGTGGTGAGGATAAGGTTTATATTAAGGATAGTAGTATCCGTGAAGTAGCCAATTATATTATTCTTTATTTGTTTACCTATTTAGCTGGAGTATTTATCTTCCTGGCTGAGGGGCACAGCCTTCGTGATAGTTTATTTGAATTTGGTTCTGCCCTGGGAACAGTTGGTCTTTCTATCGGAATTACCGGTTCAGATGCCTCAGGATTGATTTTATGGACTGAGATATTTGGTATGATGCTGGGTAGATTAGAATTTTTGGTTATAATCTTTGCCCTGACAAAATTATTTAGAGACAGTAAATATTATCTATTCAAACGAAAAAGGAGTTCCTAATTTATATAGACTGAAGGGATTGTTATTATGTTAAGTTATTTAAAGAAGAAAGAATTTACCTCTGCGCAATTTTTAGTAATTGGATATTTTATTGTTATATTTACCGGAACTATTCTACTAATGCTGCCTTTAGCGACAACAGCTGAAGGTAGTATGGGTTTCCTTAATGCCTTATTTACTGCTACCTCTGCAACCTGTGTGACAGGTTTAATAGTGGTAAATACCAGTACTGCCTTCACTGTCTTTGGTCAGTTAGTAATCATGTTTCTTATTCAGATTGGTGGAATCGGGATAATGACCATGTCCAGTCTGATAGCTTTAGTAATCGGTAGGAAGATTGGATTAAAGGAACGATTATTAATCAAAGATGACCTGGATCACCTTCAGATGTCTGGTATGGTAAGACTGGTAAAATATGTTTTAACATTTACTTTTGTTATTGAAGGAACTGCAGCACTTATTTTATTTATAAGATTTATATTTGATTACAGCTTCTGGAGAGCACTTTATCTGGCTATTTTCCACTCTGTATCAGCCTTTAATAATGCCGGGTTTGACCTTTTTGGGAATAGTCTAGAGGGTT
Source organism: Halanaerobiales bacterium (assembly GCA_016278415.1). The sequence goes on along the minus strand of JADQBV010000223.1, from coordinate 16,746 downwards.
TTACAGGTGATATTGTAGTCAATTTTGTTGTCATGGCTTTAATTGTACTGGGCGGAATAGGTTTTGCAGTCATGGCTGAGTTATATGATAATAGGCGTATCAAGAATTTTACTTTACAGACTAAAATGGTTTTAATCTTCACCTTACTTTTGATAGTCATTGGATTCTTTAGTTTCCTATTTTTAGAGTATAATAATCCGGCAACTATCGGTAATCTACCCTTTGGTGAAAAGTTATTGGCCTCTCTGTTTCTTTCCATTACTCCCAGGACAGCAGGTTTTAATACAGTGCCTACCGGTCAGCTGCACAGTTCGACTCTTTTTTTAACAATTGTCTTAATGTTTATTGGTGCATCACCTGGGTCTACCGGTGGTGGAATCAAGACTACTACCTTTGGTGTCCTATTGATGACTGTCTGGAATTTAATTAAGGGTAAAGATGATATTGAGGTCTTTAAACGGCGTCTGGAAAAAGATATAGTCTTTAAAGCAGTAGTTACTACTTTCTTAGCCTTAACCTTAGTAATAGTAGTAACCATGATTTTATCTATTACAGAGGGTAAAAACTTTATGTCTATTATGTTTGAAACAGTATCAGCTTTTGGAACAGTGGGCTTATCCACTGGAATAACCTCTACTTTATCAGAAATAGGTAAAGCATTGATAACTTTTACAATGTTTGTTGGTAGGGTAGGGCCGTTAACACTGGCTCTGGCACTGGCAGAGAGAAAGAGAAAAGGTGTCTATCATTATCCTAAAGAGAATATAATGGTTGGATAATTATAACCAGTCTTCACATTTTATTTTATAAAAAATTTTAAAATGATAAAAATTATTAAAGAATATATTTTCCTGGTCAGTAAAACTGGAATCCAGGAATAGGTAAATATGATTGATTTTTGGGAGGAAACAGGAATGAAACAATTTATTGTTATAGGTCTGGGGAGTTTTGGTGCCAGTGTTGCCAGGACGTTGGTTGATAAAGGTCATAATGTGCTGGCAGTTGATACAGATAGTGAGAAAGTACAGATGTTAGCTAATGTAGTTACTCATGCCGTTGAAGTTGATGCTACAGATGAGGAATCATTACGGACACTGGGGGTAGGTAACTTTGATGTTGCAATAATTAGTATTGGTGATAATGTTCATGCTAATGTTCTGTCAACGTTAATCTTAAAAGAACTGGGAGTACCTTATGTTATTGTAAAAGCACATGATGGTTTACATGGTAATCTGTTATCAAAAGTAGGAGCTGATAGAGTAATTTATCCTGAAAGAGATATGGGGGTTAGAATTGCCCACAATCTTATGTCATCCAGTGTATTGGATTATCTAGAATTTTCACCAGATTATAGTATTATTGAGTTACCTGTTCCAGAAAACATGGTAGGCAAGAATCTGGTAGAGCTTAATATAAGGAATAGATATAATATTAATGTTGTGGCCATAAAGCGTGAAAGCGAAATAAACATAACTCTAAGTGCTGAAGAGAGATTTAAATCAGGTGATGTAATGATAGTATTTGGCGAGAATGATGATTTAAGGGATTTTGAAAATACAATTTAGGATTTAATTCCCCTGTCCCCCAACGGGGATCTATAAATCTATGGCAGAGGAATTTATTTTTTACTTTATTTTTCTTCTGAAAAATTTCAAAATATAATTTAGGGAATGTACTATTCTTTTGTTTAGAGGCATTAATGAAGCCGCTGTTTCTTCAGACTTAATTAAACCCCTTCTATACCACTTAATACCTTCAAAGGTTAATAAATATATGCTACCTGCTGCAAAAACAAGCAGCCAGTCAGCAAAGAATACTGGTGTGAATTCTAAATAAGAATTTAATGGTGTATAAATAACTAGAAGAACAAGGACTATAGAAATAACTAAGGAATATAGAATCTTTCGATTACTAAAAAAGTTGATATTGAATATACTTGTAAAGTTATACCTCCTGGACATGATATTAATAAGTTGACAGATGACGATGGTTAAATAGGTTACTGTAGTCGCCCTTGAATATAAGGGGTGATCTGCTGTAAAATTTGTTGTTCCATTAGCATAAAAAGAAAAGTTAACATAAGCCATTAGCCCCATCAATATTCCCAGAAAACCTACTTCAATGATAGTGTTCTTATTAATCATATGTTCATCCTGGTCACGCGGGGGAGTGATCATCAGGCTTCTGGAGGCGGGATCAAAGGTTAAGGCAGTCAATGGTAATATCTCTGCTAATAAATCAATTGACAATATCTGAATGGCCAGAATTGGTATCGGCCAACCGATAAGAGCAGAACCTATCAATCCAAAGAGAACAACTGCCAGTTCTGCACCATTTGTGGTGAGTGAAGCTAGAACAGTTTTTTTAAGATTATTATATATGGTACGGCCTTCTTTTATAGCATGCACAAGAGTAGGATAACTATCATCAAGCAATATCAGTTCTGCTGCTTCTTTGGATACATCTGTCCCCATCTGCCCCATAGCAACACCTATATGAGCACTCTTCAGTGCAGGTGCATCATTTACCCCATCTCCAGTCACCGCTACAATTTTATCCTGCTCCTTTAGGTTCTTTACGATACGCAGTTTATCTTCTGGTGAAACCCTGGAGAAGATTATGGAATTATGTTCTTCCATTATTTTTTTCAATTCCTGATTGGAGATGTCTTCTAAATCCTTACTCGTAAAGACAGGAACATCTTTTCCAGCCCCAAGATTAATTTCCTCTCCGATGGCTTTAGCAGTAATTGCATGGTCACCAGTCATAATATAGGTATCTATATGTGCTTGATGAGCATCTTCAATAGCTTCTTTTACTCCCTCTTTAGGGGGATCAATCATGGCAACAAGCCCAAGGAAAACTACATCCCTTTCCATTTCTTCCATCACATAGTCGTTTTCGTTTTCATCGAGCATTCGATAGGCAATGGCCAGAACTCTCATTGCATTTTTGGAATATTGATCATTTATTTCATTTAATTTTTCTTTATCTTCATTAGTGATTTCAACTTTTTTACCATTCCGATAGATATACTTTGAAATTGAAAGGACACTGTCTATAGCACCCTTCATGGTCAGTATATTTTCATCTTCAATTTCCCTGATAGAACTCATTCTTTTGCGGACTGAATCAAAGCTAAATTCATGAAGCTCTGGATTTTCTTTGTCTTCATCTGGAGAACGAACCCCCAGCTTGGTTGACAGGGTTATCAGGGCTGCTTCAGTAGGGTCACCTATAGGGTACCAACTAGCGTGGTTTTCATCAGGGGGGTGAATTTCTGCATTGGAGGCCATAGTTGCTGCCTCAAAAATACAGGAAATGTGTTTGATTTCTTTATCATCCAATGGTTTACCATCTGTATCAAGAATATCTCCTTCCGGTTTGTAGCCTAACCCTGTTATTTGATATTCTTTTCCATCATACCATACATTTTTTACTGTCATCTCATTTTTTGTCAGGGTACCGGTTTTATCTGTAGCAATAACGTTTGTTGATCCCAGCGTCTCGGCAGATGACAGTCTTTTTACAACAGCGTTCTTACTGGCCAGACGATCTACACCTTGAGAAAGGGCTACTGTCACCTGCATTGGAAGTGCCTGAGGCACAATCGCTACTGTTATACCAAGACCGTAAATTAAGGCAAAATATAGACCCAGTCCTCGGTAAATACTTATTCCGAATAAAACAAAACCAATTAGTATTGCAAAGATTGCCAGCCTACTGGCAACAACCCCCAATTCCCTCTGCAACGGTGTCTGAGTTTTGTCTTCTTCCTGTGTCATTGAAGCAATCTTACCCATTTCTGTATCCATACGTGTCCTGATTACTATTCCTTTACCTGTACCTGAAGCAATAGTGGTACCGAAAAAAGCTATATTTGCTCTATCGCCAAGGGCATTTTCTTCTTTTATGACATTACTGTGTTTTTCCTGTGGCAGTGATTCACCTGTTAACGATACTTCATTTGTCCTGAGGTTAAAGGCCTCTATAATTCTAAGATCTGCCGGGACTTTGTCACCTTCTTCAAGAACTACAATGTCACCTGGAACTATTTCTGACTGAGCCAGTTTACTGACGTTTCCGTCCCTGTACACTTTTGCAGGCGAATCTACAAGTTTTTTTAAGGAAGACATGATTGCCTCTGCTTTATTCTCCTGAAAAAAACCTACGATTACATTAATCACTACTATTGCAGACATTACAATTGCATCCCGGTAACTGCCAACTATTAAGGATATAGCTGAAGCAACTAATAACATAATAGTCAATATATCTTTAAACTGAGAGAAGAAAAGTAACCATTTAGGAGTACCCACCCGGGCAGTTAGTTCATTTTTGCCGTATTTCTCTAATCTCTTATTTACTTCATCTTTGGTTAAGCCATCTTTATTTGTCTCAAGTTTATCAAATATTTCTTTGGCCGTTTGCTGGTAATATGTCTTCATATAATAAATATTCCCCCTAGTATATACAATATTTCATTACCCTGTGAGTATCTTTTATATTTTATCTAATATATGTAAAGGTTATACGGAGTTATAGTATTCAAGACTAGAATAGTTTAATTATTTTTCTTCCTTTTGGTTTACTATAATAAAATTCTGCTTTAGTTTTATGTATTTAATATCTTTAAAATTATAAACTCCCAGAAGCTCTTTTAAATGAGAAGTTGTAAGACCTGCTTTATTCAAATTTTCTAATTGTATACGTGATTCCTTTACCAGACTATATTCATTATTAAGCCTATGTTCATTTAATTTAGGTTCTGCTTTTTCCTTAAAATTATGATTTTTATCGTTATCAGAATAGCTTTCAGTATTTTTAGAATTTTCTTGAGGATATATTTTTTTCGATTTGGCAGCAGTATGGTTGGTAGATCTTTTATTTAGCTCTGTACTGATATTTTCACGAAGGCTAATATATAATTCATCAGTCTGGTCATCTACAAAGCCGTAGATAATTCTATTTATTTCTTCAATACCCTTTTCTCTGATTTTATCTATTAACCAATTTTCATCCTGTTCAATTAGTTTAAGATTTCTTTTTTGTATTTTTCCATCAACAATTAATGCTAAAGGTAATCCCTCATATTGGCCTTCAATATCAAGATCAGATAATGTAACCGGTCGAGATGAAGGAACTGGGATAACACTTATAAACCCAGTTGGCTCCAGGATTGCAAAATCAACTTCTGTTAATTTTGAATAACCGGCATTTCTCAAAATTGCGAGTAGCTGGACTAATGAAATATGTTCCTTTTCCAGTGTATCCTCTACAATTTTCCCATGTTTGATTAAAATACTGGGCTCTCCAAGTAGAAATTTATTAAGGGTCTGATTAAGTGTAAGTTTAGCAAATAGTAAATAAAATCCAACAACTATTAAAGAGCTGTAGATGGTAGGAATCACCTCTGTACTAATTAAAGGTTCGGTAATTATTGTACTGATAATAAATATTGCTACAAGGTCATATGGTGTCAGCTGCACAATACTTGATTTACCCATTATCCGCATAATTGCTATAGCTAGAATAAATATAATCAAGATATTTAAAATTGATTGTAGCATAAAATGACCTTCTTTCATCTGGAATTAAAATAGTTGTAAAAGATGATACTTCAACAAATGGTATAATTATATATAAGACAGTTGAGATCCCTGCCGCTATTAAGGTAGGTTTCAATTTATAGTGAGAATATTTCATAAGAGGTAAATCAAGTATATCTGCGATTGTAACTGTATTCCCACTTAATGGAGAGGCAAAGGCGCCAAATGTACCTCCGGCAAAAATAGTCCCAATAATTAGGGGTAAATTTATATCTGCAATTAAAGCAATAGATATTCCAATCGGCATTAAAATTCCCCAGGTTCCCCAGGAGGAACCAATTAAATAGGAAAGAATTGCACCTAGAATAAAGATAATGGGTGTAAGCAGTATATTTGGTATCCAGGTAGTATTATTGGCTACCAATTTTGATAATCCCAGATCTTCTGTAACAGCTGTAATCCCCCAGACTACACTAAGCAGTAAGATTACTTTCATTAATTCGTTGCCACCAATAACAAAAGATTTAATTAAATTTGTTAAAGGTATTTTTTGAAACAAAAAGAAGATAACTGTAGAAAAGAAAGTAACAATTAAGGCTATTACCATAGCCTCCAGAACATCAGACTTTAAAAAAGCATCTATAATATTTTTTGATTTATTATGACCATCATACCAGGTAAGGAAAAAGGTTAGAATTAGTGTTAAAGAGATAGGTATCAACAGATTTAGTGGTTTAGATGGGAGTTCTCTGGCTACTACAGGATGACAGTCGTGCCAGTCCTCATCTTTTTTATCATTTTTATTCATTTGTGACATTTCGTTATCATCTGAATGATGAAAAAAACTTAAGTATATACCTAAAATGATAATAGTTATTGAGAAAAAATTATAGGGAATACTTCTGATAAATAGTAGATAACCATCAGCGTTTAATCCAAGATTACTTAAAGATAAATTAATAATTGAAGACATGTATCCCACAAAGGCAGTAGCAAGAGGTATCAGGACAATAACTGGTGTCGAAGTTACTTCAATCATAAAAGCCAATTCCTGTCTAGATAGCTTAATTTTCTGGAGTAAGGCCTTCATTATAGGTGTAATTGTAATTATACGAAAAGTAGGTGCACTGAAGGTTCCTATGGTAGAGAACCAGGTTATGATTAGTGCACCAGTTTTTGATCTTATTTTCTCAGAAATATATTCTACAAATCCTTTAATACCGCCTGCTATCTTAATCATTTCTATCAGACCAGAGAAAAGATAGAGGAAGATAATAATTTTGAGGTTATTTTCATACTGTAAACTGCTAATGATATAAGAGAGCGCTTTTTTTAATCCCCCTATTAATGTTGGTTCAAGTAAATAAGAACCTACTAATAATCCCAGCGTTAAGCCGGGGATTATCTGTTTGGTCCAGATAGCTACAGGTATAACAATACTAAAGGGTATTAAAGCCAGCCAGTATGAATCCATATTCTCACATCCTGTATAAGGGTTTCAGTCTATTATATTGTAATAATATGAATTCTATACAAAACGCTAGAAAGTTTCTTTTATATATAAAACTTAAAACAGTTTGAAAATCGGTGGATGTCAGCACCTTAATCTCTTATACTTCCAGAAGAGCACTAACAGTAGGTAGATATTTTGATTTTTTAAAAATTCTGGTATACTATATAGCAGAGGAAGTAAGATTAAGATGATGGTTTGAAGTCATCTTATTAGAAGACTAAAATGAAAAGGAGTTTTTTTATGTCGACTCAGGGACAGGGAAATAGTAGAATAAATATAAAGAAATACATAGTATATCTACTTATTTTTATCACAATCTCTTTTTTGACACTTTATTATATATACCGGCTATTTGGCGAACCATCGAGCATTCTAATATTTACCAATTTTAAAGTGTCATTAATAATTACTTTATTGATCCTACTTATATTGTATTTTGTACTGGATGGACTAAGGTTGTACTATGTGTTGAAGTCATTAAATATCCAGATAAAATTTAGACATATCTTTAAACTGGTCTTTATCAATATATTTATTTCCAATATTACACCTCTGGCAACTGGCGGGGGATTTGCTCAGGTATATTTTTTAAACAAGAAAGGAGTGCCGGTAGGAAATGCACTGGCTGCTACTACAATCAGAACAGTACTGGCCTCTTTTTTTATATTTCTAAGTGCTCCAATTATCTTATTAAGTAATGAATACATGCTATCTATCTTTTCCAGGGCCCCTATATTCTTATATTTCTTTATTTTTGCTGTTATTTATATTGCATTTTTCTATATTGCTATCTTTAAGAATAAATTTGTACAAAAAATTATATATCTATTCTTCCGTTTTTTACATAAGATAAATCTTGTCTCACGCAAAAAATATAGAAGGATAGTAAAATATAGTTTTGAACACATTGAATTATTTAGCAAGGACCTGGCTTTATTTTTAAAGGGTAATCCCTGGTATGTAATATTATCTATATTATTTACATTACTATTTTTACTGGCTGAGTTTAGCTTTGCTATACTAATAATGAGTGGTATGGGTTATCAGGTGAATTATCTCTCTGTTATATTAATGCAGTTTGTTGTTGTATTTTTTATGTACTTTGCTCCAACTCCGGGAGCTACCGGTGTTGCAGAAGGGGGTTTTTCCTTACTCTTTGCACAGTTTGTAGATAAAAAAGATATATTCCCACTGATTTTCTCCTGGCGACTGTTTACCAAATATATAGGTATCGGGATAGGGATTGTGTTATTTTTAATCCTGCTTTTTAAAGGAGATAGAGATCATGAAGAGAACTAAAGTTGTTTTGCTGGTTATACTGGCCATTATTATAGTTGTATTTACTTATAAAATATATGCACCGTATACTATTCAAAGCTTCAATGCAGTTAATTTAAAAAATATAAAAAATATTAGAAGTAATATATCAAAAAATAAATTTTCCTTTGTAGTACTGGGAAATATAGAGAACTCCATCAGTATATTTGATAAACAAATTCTTAAAGAATTACAGGAAAATCCACCAGATTTTATAATATCAACGGGTAATAATGTTGTAGATAGTGGTGAGGGTAAGTACAGGGTTTTATACCGGACACTACAGAAGATGAAAATTCCTTTTGTAACAGCTGTGGGGGAGAATGAAATAAAAGATGATGGTTTCAAGAATTTTTATAAGTATTTCGGTCCTTTTTATTTCTCTTTTCCAGTCCAGGACAGCTATTTCATATTTCTGGATACTACAGATCACAGTACAGACAGCTGGCAGCATGATTGGCTGGAAAAGGAATTAGAGATAGCACAGGATTATAAGTATCGATTTGTAGTCATGAATAAACCTCCTTTGCAAATTCAGACTGAGGACTATTTTCTGGATGATGAAGAGAAGTTTATCCAGAGTGAGGAGGAAAGAGAATACTATCAAGATATTTTTTCTCGTTATCAGGTAACTTCTGTTTTTAGCTCCAATCTAGAAATCTATCATCAGGAAAAGGTAAAAGGGGTTAATTATATTATCAGTGGTGGAGCAGGTGGAGAGCTTATCCTGGAAAGTGATAACAGTTTTTATAATTATATAAAAGTTGATGTTAATCCTACAGTTGTTCAGTATAATTTAACTAAACTGGATTATAGCCCTGGCTTTTTTGTTAAAATTATGGTAAATATCTGGGTAGCTTTACAGTCTTTTCTCTATACAAATTACCTTAATTTAATAATAATTGCTCTGATAATATTTATGGCCGGGTTTTTGTTTTATAAAGAGCTTAATCGAGAAGTGGATTACTATCCGGATTTTATTAATGCTGAAAAGATTAAAAAAGATAAAAAACTGAGAATTGCCATGTTTACTAATAACTATTTTCCAGTCATAGGTGGTGTTCCTATCTCTATTGAGCGGCTGGCCAGGGGCTTAAGAAGACTGGGACATCAGGTCTATATTTTTGCCCCTACTTATAAAGGGATTGAAGAGGATGAACAGGATATTATCAGATGTAAGTATCTCTATTATTTTAAAAATGAAGGTATGGACATGCCGATTACCAATATCTTCAGTAAAGAGATAGAACGGAGATTTAAAGAACTTGAAATAGATTTAGTTCACTGCCATCACCCATTCTGGTTGGGTTCAAAGGGGCTGTCCCTGGGGGAGAAGTATAATTTACCAGTGGTATTTACCTATCATACCAGACTTGAAAAGTATTCTCACTATCTGCCAGGCTTCCTCTTTGTTAGGAAGTTATTTGAAAACAGGATTTCCCACCTGATGATCAAAGGTTTTGCCAATAGATGTAACGCTATCTTTGCACCAACTGAATCAACAATGAAATATCTACGCAATGTAGGTGTCAAGCGTCATATTGAAGTTTTACCTACAGGGGTTGATCTAGATAATTATCACTATCAGGTAGAGGAAGGGGAAGAGTTAAAGAGAAAATATATAGAAAGTGAAGGTTTATTGCTGATAACTGTCTCCCGACTTTCCAAAGAAAAAAATCTATACTTTTTACTGGATGGTCTGGCCCTTGTCAAAAATATGACAAATAAACAGTTTAAAGCTATAATCATCGGTGATGGTCCTGAAAGGGAAGATTTAGAGTTATATGTAGAGAAACAAGGCTTAGAGGATTATGTTCAACTAATAGGTGCTGTTGATTATAGTCAGGTATGTAAATACTATCTAGCAGCCGACCTCTTTGTTTTTGCTTCTACTTCAGAAACCCAGGGTATGGTAGTTCTGGAGGCAATGGCAGGTTGTACCCCTGTAGTAGCAGTAAGGTCCAGTGGGATTGATGATATTATCGAGGATGGAGTTAATGGCTATAAGACCGGGGAAGATATTGATAAGTGGGCAGAAAAGATAGTAAGGTTAATGGAAGATCCTATTCTCCTGGAGAAAATGAAGGGTAATGCAGAACAGGAGGCAAGAGAACATTCTTTAGAGAAGATGGCCAGACGTGCAGAGGAAGTTTATCAGAATTTAGAGGCAGGCAATTAATAAATAGAATGGAAGTAATAAAAGCTATCCCAAATATATTGAATGAGATAGCTTTTATTTTTGTCAATAATCTATCTGATGTAGTTAAAAATTATATCTATGGTTTTACTGATATAACAGCAGAAATAATAAACCTTAAAAAATAGACAATATGGCGTGTAATTAGTAGATTTTAAATTTGATTTATTACAAAACTATATACCCGGGTCTTCTATACCCAGGTAAAGTTTAAGATTAGATATACAAGATATATACCTAATAGAATCAGACCTTCTCCAGTACTAATTTCTTCATCTGCATCCTTTCTTCTTGAGAACATTCTAAAGGCAATAAGAATAATAAGCATAGTAGGAATCTGCAATTTATAAAAGTTAACCGGGACATTAAGCCCTCCGGCTGTTACAGAGGCAGCAGCACCGATTACAAAGAGAACATTTAATATATCTGCCCCTACAATATTACCAATGGCCAGTTCACCATGGCCCTTTCTGACAGCTGTAATAGCTGTAATTAGTTCAGGTAGACTGGTACCAAAAGCCACCAGGGTAGCAGCAATAATACTCTGTGGGATACCAATACGTACAGCTGTAATTTCGACAGACGGAATCAGTATCTTGGATGAGCCTATTACCAGGACAATCCCGGCTACTAACTTTAAAAACTGTAAAATTAAAGGGCTTTTTTCTGCTGTCAAATTTGTTTCTTCGAAAGTTTCTTCATCAACAGATGACTTTGAGAATTCTTTTGCTGCTGTGATTGTTTTTTCTATTTTAACTCTTTCATCGATATCCAGATCATCATCCTGATTTTCACTTTCTTCAATAGTTACTTCTTCAGAAACACTGGCAACAGCAACTTCATCAATGCTGCTATTTCTTGTCCATTTAATAGAAGTATAGATATAATATATCAGCAGGGCCATAAAGATCCATCCCATCCACTGGCTGATATTACCATTTCCATGAGAAAAAAGTGGAAGGCTGACAACTGCCAGTAAGACACCACTCCAGACCTGTATTTTACCCTGACGCTTAACTATTATTGGATCAACAGGTAGAGATCCAATAATTGCAGCAATACCAATAATTAGTCCTGTATCCGCAATAATTGAACCAATGGCATTTCCCAGTGCTAAATCTGGATTTCCATTAATAGCTGCCAGGACAGATACCGATGCCTCCGGTAGAGTTGTACCCAGGGAAACAATTGTTGCCCCAATAATCATTTTCGGAATACCAAGGTGAAGAGAAAGACTAACTGCCTCATCAACCAGTATATCTGCCCCTTTACTTAAAGTATAGAGCATAGCTGCTACTATCATGATTAGTGCTAATGTTGGAAATGATAATAAGTAACTGTGTATAAGTTCTTCCATAAATAATTCCCCCTAATTTTAATGTTGAATAAAGCTACTTTCTTGTATTAAAGCATTTAAGCTATTAAAAAAAGACCTGATGGCAAAAAAACGCCATAGGTCTTGTTCACATAATATATTATGCAAGTAAAGCCAGGCCAGACAGCCGGGTGTTGACTTTACCTTATTGAACTACTCCCCTGTGGGATTAAAATATGATATATAATTAGTCTTATTTAATAAATATGTCTATATTAGTATAATATGCTTCATTTTCATTGTCAATAGTAATCTGTCCAAAATCAATATAATTTTAATTTCAATGATAGTAAAAATAATAGCTAATGCCTTTGCTCAGGGTTCGACTGCCGTACAGACACTGACACTTATTCTATCAAGGATATCACCAAACTACTTATATGAAGAGTTAACCACAATATTGTTAACTCCATCGATACGCAGTCTGGGGGCCTTAAGTTTTGAACAAATCTATGGTGCAATTCCATCCGCCCTATCTTTTAGTCAGAGTCTATTACTCACATGGCCTCATATCACTGGACTGGTAGCAGCTTTGATTATATGTTTTGGTATTTCCTATATTATCTTTATGAGGCAGGAAATTCGAGCCTGAGAGCTTTACAATAAAGGAACGTTGATAAGATGATGGTAATCTTATTCTACAAATTAATAATTATCCCCCTTGAAATATAGGGGGATTTTTAATATATAGTATGATATCTATAAGGAAAAAATAACTACGAGCAGATAAGTTACAGTAATTGCTACTATAATTATTAACAAGAGGGGTTTAAACGCAACATGGAAGAAATAACAATAAAAAAATAGTCGAGATGAGTAAATTAGGTAATAATTTCACTGCTGTTCTTATAATAATTTATTAGATAATAAACTTAAATATTAGAATAAAACTGTAGGTGAAAATAATGAGCAAGTATTATCAGAAAAGAGACAAAAAATTATATAAACCCCCTGGTTCTTTAGTTTATATCGGTAATGAAATTTAGATAAAGAAGTATTAATGAAATATTCTAATATAGAGTTAAGTGATCTAAGGGAATATAAACATGATATTACAGTATTAAGAAAATCACTCTGGCCTACAAGAGAACTGATAAAGGATATAATACAGCCAGGTCTCTTTTGGAGATGAAGGTAAAAAAGATTTGAATTTTTATTATCGAGATATTTATGAACATATAATTGAGTTAATCGAGTTACTGGAGATATTACAGGGTTCAGTGGAAGAGATTCAAAATCTCTATCATACGAAAATAAGCCATAGGATGAACAGAATAATGGGTCTGCTTACCGTTATATCTATAGTATTCTTACCATTAACCTTAATAGCGGGTATCTATGGTATGAATTTTGAATATATGCCTGAATTAAATTTTAAATGGGCCTATCCAGTAGTTTTAATTATCATGATAATAATTGCAGCATCATTAGTATTATACTTTAAAAATAAAAAATGGTTTTAAGAAAGTAATTATAAAGAGCAAAAAACTAAAAAAGTTTACAAAATGTTTGCATTTGGTTTGTAGAATAGTTATAATTAATAGAAAAGGGACAAGTTATAGATAAAATAATAAGGAGTAGCTAAATGCTGAGGAGAATAAGGAATGTCTTTATAACTGGAATTGTAGTCATTTTACCACTGGCTGGGTCTTTATACATAATATATTTTATATTTAATCTAATAAATCAGGTAACTGAACCATGGATTGAAATGCTTTTGGGTAGAAAAATAGCTGGTGTTGGAGTAATCTTATCTTTCCTATTAGTCTTTTTAGTAGGTCTTTTTGCTACAAATATCATCGGAAAAAGGATCATTTTATATGGAGAGAAGGTACTGTTAAAAATTCCTTTGTTTAACAGTATTTATACCAGTATCAAAAATGTACTGGATGCTCTTTTTACTCAAAAATATAGTTCATTTAAAAAACCTGTATTGTTTGAATACCCGAGAAAGGGAATATATTCTATTGGCTTCTTAACAAAGGAGTCTTCACCATATTTCGATGATATAACAGGAAAAGAACTTTATAATATTTTCCTACCCACTACTCCTAATCCAACTTCAGGTATGTTTATAATGGTAGCAAAAGAAGAAGCAGTTATCCTGGACTTAACTATAGAAGAGGCTTTAAAATTAATTATTTCAGGTGGAATATTAAATCCTACTGTTAAATCAAAAGATAAAAAATAACAACAACGGTAATCTAAACAGCGAAATTGAGATGATTATTAGAGAAGAGCAAGAAACATCTATCTAAGTGAGAGATTTAACTTCTTCTCAATCACTTTATACTAAATAGATGTTTCCTTAATAAATAGGGGAGGGTTTATATTTATGAAGAAATTATCTATTGTCTTTATTTTATTACTAATCTTATTTTCATTAAATGTATCTGCAAGAAACTTTGAGCTGGGTGTTGGCTCCGCGATCTTAGTATCTGCAGAAAGTGGACAGGTTCTATATCGTAGTAATGCTGAACAGAAATATCCACCAGCAAGTTTAGCAAAAATAATGACTTTACTGGTGACAATGGAGAAGATTGATAACGGAGATATAAACCTTGAGGATTATGTAACTATTAGTGAAAATGCAGAATCTACAGGTGGTTCACAGATATATTTATCTTCAGGAAGCAGAGTTAAGTTAAAGAATCTTTTAAAAGCAATAAGTATTTCATCAGCGAATGATGCCAGTGTTGCTGTAGCTGAATATGTAGCAGGCAGTGAAGGTAAATTTGTTGATTTGATGAATATGAAGGCAAAGAATTTAGGGATGAAAAATACCCACTTTGCAAATTCTTCAGGTTTACCATCAGAATATGAGGAACAATATACTACTGCAGATGATGTTGTCCTGATGGCACAAGAACTTATTAAATATCCTATTGTAGTGGAATGGACATCTACCTGGGTAGACTATCTGAACTTACCAAGTCACCGGGCTATGCTGGTCAATACAAATGAACTGGTTAAAAGGGGATATATTAATGGGTTAAAGACCGGATATTTACAGGAAGCAGGTTATAGCCTTGCTGCTAATGCTAGTAAAGAAGGGAAAAGACTTATATCAGTAGTTATGGGTGCCCCTAGTGAAGAAAAGAGGGAGCTAGCAACATTAAACTTATTGGATTATGGTTTTAATAATTTTCAATCTAAAGTAGTAGTTGAAGCAGGTGAAAAGGTTCATAATATTGAGATCGAAAATGGTGCACAGAATTATTTTACTGCTCAGGCTGAAAAAGATATAAGGAGATTGACTATCTACGGGGAACCCCTGGAAGAAGAGATTAAAATTAAGGATGGTTTAAAGGCCCCAATTGAAAAGGGTGAAGTTATAGGCAAAAAAATAATTAAGCAGGGAGATTTTAAAGTAGCTGAAGTCAGTCTGGTTGCAAGTCAACGGGTAGATAAGGCGGGGATATTTACTATCCTCTGGAGAAAATGGGTTAACTTTGTAGGGGAGAATATTGTCAAGAGATTTAAAAGAAATGTTGCGCAAGAAATTGAGTCTTAAGTAAGCATTAAAAGTGGGTGACATAGCTAAGAAGGAGGGAGGGAAGTGTCAGATAAATATGAGGCCACTATAATAGATGAGGTTAATAAGTTAAGAAATGAATTACGAAAATTGGTAAATGAGTCAGCATTCAGTTCTCCCGAAGTAGTAAGATTAAGCCAGAAAATGGACGTCTTAATATTTAGAATAATGAAAGAAGAAGTAAACTCCAGGAGATGAATGCCTCACTAAATATAGTATTAGTGAGGTGATTACTTCAGATAAGGTATATATGTTGATAACTTTATAAGAAAAATATAAATGAAACCCCTTTATCTTTATTATTCCTTGCATAAATTTTACCATTATGTAGTTGAATAATTTCCCTAACAATAGCAAGCCCCAGGCCATAACCCTTTTCTATTTCCCTGGTTCGGGCAGTATTAACTTTGTAAAACCTATTCCAGATATCATCAATATCTTTTGCTGATATACCGGGACCCTGATCACTAATTATAAATTTTACATTGTTAGTATATTGCTTTTTATCAGATAGAGTAGAAACTTCAATTTTTATAGTACTATTAATGGGTGAGTATTTAATGGCATTATCCAGTAAGTTGATTAAAACCTGATGTATTCTATTTTGATCAACTAAAATTTTTAAATCCTGATTAGCAATTGCTATTTCAACATTTATGTCTTTGTTTTCAAGTTTAGTATGCAGGGAATCTAAAGCCCGATTAATCATATCTCTTACAAGGAAATATTTTCTTTCAATAGTTAATTTCTTCGATTCAAGATCACTTAGTGTAAGTAAATCTGTTAGAAGATGCTCAATATATTCAGCGTCTTTATACATAATTGAAATATATTTCTTGATTTCCTCATCTGTTAGTCTCTGGTCTGATATAATTTCCAGAAATCCCTTTATTGATGTTAATGGTGCTCTAAATTCATGAGAGACGTTAGCAATAAAGTCTTTCTGCATTTTTTCCAGACGGGTTTTTTTACTGATGGTTTCCTCTACCTGGTCAACGGCATAATTGAATGTTTTTACAAGGTGCCTAATTTCTTCACTACTATTTTCTGGAAGCTTTACTTTTTCATAGCTTCCTTCCACGATTTTAAGGGCAGAACTTTTTATAGCTTCAATAGGTTTTGTAACTCGTCTGGTAAAGAAAATACTAATTATTACTGCTGCAATCAAGGTGATACTGAAAGAGATAATGATGAACTTAATGATATTTTTGACAGTTGTAGAGAAACTGTCAAGTGGTGTCTGGATGATAATTCCACCTA
>JADQBV010000137.1 GCA_016278415.1 Halanaerobiales bacterium | reverse complement strand
TATATTCCAAATACCCACTACCTCCAGGATATTTGATACCTGTTAGGTTACCATAGCGGTCATATTGATATGAGGTAGTGTATTGTTTATCTTCTATTCTCCTGCTTTCATCGGTGATTCTATTTAATACATCATAGCTGTAAGTAATACTACTTTCTCTTATATTTTTTGTTTCACCTGATGCAATGTCTTCTGTATTTTTTTCCTTCACAACAGATAATCTGTTACCTACCCTGTCATAGCTATAGCTAATTACTTCATCAGGAATAGCAGCATAATTACTACTTTCATCTAAGCCAAAGTATTCTAAACTTTCCACCTGATTGTTACTATTATACCTATTTACAACCTTTACCCCTAAGGGGTTAATACTTGTCTTGAGATTGCCAACCGCATCATAGGTGAAAGTAGTAGTTTCATTACCAGGTTTAGTCTCTTCTACTAATTGCCCCAGATTGTTATATTCATAAACAGTCTCCAAGCCATTGTCCATCTCTTTTCTTACCATACTACCCTGTGGATTGTAATAGTATTTCGTACTACCTGTTATTCCCGGTTCCATTATTTCTTTTAGTTTATCATATGGATTATAGAAATATTTTGTGGTATTTCTTTCACCAACTCTAGGTATTTTTCTATCTCCTTCACTTTGTTTCCTACCCGATCATATTCATACTCTTTAGTAGAATTATCCGGTTTGGTTCATAAGTTAATAGCAAAAAACCTATGTAGAAATTGCCTGCTTCATGAAAAATGCTAATTCCCGGTATCCTCCTACAGGTTAAAAAGGACAAAATTAAAATCACTTTGTTCAAACAAAATTTTGTCACCCACTTTTTAACCTTCAGTGCGGTACCGGAGCACTTTTAAATTCATCCTGCAATATCTACATAGGTAGTTAATTTATATTTGAATAATCTTCTGGTACTATTTACATTTAATGTAGTTACAGTTATTTTTATTCCTTGGATAACCATCCTCAGTAATAAACCAAACAATTTACATCTATATAAAATTTTTATATAGAAGAATAATATTACCTAATAGGTTTATATCTATCTATTTATAATTTATTCTTTATGGGAACAATAACATTCTTCCAGTTACTCCAAATACTTTCTAAAATACTATCTAGATCTTCTTCATTTATGGTTCCAGGATATTTCCCCTTTTCTACATGCCTAATATATACCCATTCATCATCTGATAGATAAATTTCATTCATTTTGGTATAATTTTTATTAAATGCTAATATTAACTTACCTTGATATCCATCCATATCTATAGGCAATCCACCTTGTGCTCCTTTTAAATTATACCTTGCAGAATAGTTTATCCAATCCTTAATGAAAGGTTTTTCCATTTTTTTATAATTAAATATCCTCTTCAAATTCACTGCCGGACCATTTGTTATGGAATTATAATACTCTTTGGTATCATATGCAGTGTATGGTATTGTGTCATATTTTTTAGGGCCAGTTAATGGATTATCTTTATTTCCAAATCTAATCCATGATACCATACTGTTTTCAATGCGACTATCATTTATATTTACATCATATAAGTTTTCTTTTAAATCTTTGTACTTTAATATATCCTCTTCAAATAATCCGATTGAAAAAGATTTATAATAGTCTTTATAATATAGTAATACATATAAAGAACTTGGAGAGGCTCCTACAGTCCAATAATACTCATCCTCTGTATTTTCAATAAACTTTTTTAATTCCTCTGGGAGATCAGATTTCCTGTTCGTAACAAAAAATATTGAAATAGATACTACTAATACTAAAATAATAATAATAATTTTTTTCAAGAAATTACCTCCTAATTGTGGGTAGAATACCTGCTTACATCAGGATATGGGCTATAATCACTATAAGGATTAAAATTTAAATAATCAGGAATATAACTATTTCTGATATATGTTGCCTCCCTTATATAGCCACTTCTTAACTGAAGTTCTAACTGGTTTAAATATAACCAATCAGCACCTCCCTCAGGTACCACTCTTTTTGTTAATTTATCTTTCCAATGCTTAAAATAACCAATGTTTGTTATTCCACTACGAGTAGTTCCCTGTTTATATGAATAAGTATAACTTATAGTCAAGGATATATCTCCTGCCTCATATCTAGGTAATCTCGGCTGAAAAGCCGATTTCATAATAGGTGGTAACGGTTGTTGAGCATAATATGTCATTGCTGCATCAGCAAAATCCAAAGGTCCACCTACTATTGTTTCACTGGCACTATTTAAAACATTTTGAAGCCTAGCATCATCTGATGTATATCTATACACATCCCAATCAGCAGCTAAGATTTCAGAATTAGGATTAAGTAGCCTTTTATTCCATTCATAAGCAATTTGATTAATTATCTTTTGTTGTTTTAATTTAGGCATCGCATTTTTATCTGGCTGTAAATTTGTAGTAAACTGCATAGCCATTTTCACTAATAACCCAATATCAACAGGTACATCGGTTAATTGACCTGCATCTGAAACCATAGCATTTGCAAGATTATTACTAACATTTTCAGGAAAATAAAAATCATTTGGGTCTCCTAGAAGTACATCTGGATATGGAACATTAATTAATAATGATAAACGTGCTTCTGTAATATTTAAACTTGGTTTACCTGAACCACTAGGATTAATCAAATCAGTATCATCATCTGGTGGTGTCCATGTTCCTCCTGCACTTTCTTCGTTTTCGATAATATAATGCCCCGTAGGATCAACATACCTAAGCGGATTATTTGATACATACACGTAGAGATTCTGACTCTGCGGATCAATCATTTGTCCAGGATAAGTATCTTCCGTAACAAACCTACCTATACTTGGATTATAATACCTTGCTCCATAGTAATATAAGCCTATAGACACAACTTCCCTCTGTCCAGTATATTTATACCCCTCACTATCCTCATTGAATACCTCTGTCTGTCCAACTCTAGGCAGGTCTCCACCAAAAGGAAGATAATCCTGATCCATTATTACTTTACTATCTTGATCAGTAATCAATCTGGTTGAAC
>JADQBV010000417.1 GCA_016278415.1 Halanaerobiales bacterium | reverse complement strand
GATTTTCATAGAAACTGAACAAGGCAAAGGGAGTAAATTTATTATTTCTTTACCACTAACACTGGCTATTGCAGAGGCTTTGTTAGTTAGGGTAGATAGTGATATTTTTGCAATACCTTTAAGTAATATTAGTGAGACTTTAATGATAAAACCTGACAGAATAAAACAAGTAAAGGGACAGGACGTGATATTACATAGGAATAAAACAATACCTTTAATTGAATGTAAAAAAAGCCTAAACTTAAAGGCTGAATATAATACCTATAAACAAAAAACAGAAATTCCTGTAGTAGTTATTAAGACAGCAAATAAAGAGATGGGTTTAATAGTTGATAGTTTATTACATCAGCAGGAGATAGTAGTCAAGTCCCTTAGTGATTACCTTGAAAATGTTAAAAATATTAGTGGGGCCACTATAATAGGTGATGGGGATGTTGCACTTATACTTGATGTAAGGGATATAGCTTAAGGGGGTCTTAAGTATGGGCAAAATACAAGTAGAAGAAAATAATTCTAAAACTGAAGGGAAACAGTATATAACCTTTCAGATCGGGGCAGAAATCTATGGTCTGGAATTAATTAGCGCAAAAGAAATAATAAAAATGACTAAGATAACTAATGTCCCTAACACAGATGAATATATAATGGGTGTTATAAATTTAAGGGGACAGATAGTACCAGTAATTAATTTAAGAGAAAAATTAAATTTGGAAACAGATAAAACCCAACAGGAGAAAAACAAGAGGATAGTAATTATTGATTTTAAGGGGTTATTGTTGGGATTGTTAATAGATGGTGTTAGGGAAATTGTCAGGGTAAATGATGAAGAAATCGAAAATGTATCAGCTACCCAAAAAGGTATAGAACAAGAATATATAAAGGGTGTATGCGAGCTAGATAAAAGTTTAGTTATAATAATTAGCCTTGCAAAAATACTTGAAAAAAGCATCAAAGATTAGGGGTGGTTCACATATGACAAATGATACTTTACAAAGAGATGTAAGTATAAATAGCGGGCAATTTATTGTGTTTTGCCTAAATAATCAGGATTTTGCTATTGATGTTATGCAAAGTCGGGAAATATTAACTGTAGATGAAATAACAATAATACCTGAAGCCCCCGGTTATCTTAGGGGAGTGATTGATTTAAGGGGTGAGATAGTCCCTGTAGTTAATTTAATAAAGAAATTAAACCTTGATAGAACTGAAGTTAATAAAAATAATCACGTAATAATAATTTCAATAAATGAAACCTTAATAGGGATAGAAGTAGATGGGATTAAAGAAATAATCAGAATAGCTGAAGGAGATATAAATAAAGCTCCTGATATGGTTCAACAAATGAATAAAGCCTATATTGAAGGAATAGCGAAAATAGAAAATAAGCTATTGATATTATTAAACCTACAATCAATTTTTTCAAAGAAGGAAGTTGAACAATTAAATAAGATTGATGACATTATATGATTAATCAATACAGGGGGAAGAAAACAGATGATAAAAAGTATTAAAATAAAAACTATAATAATAATTTGCATTATGTTATTTATATTAATTGGTAGTAATGCCTGGTTTTCCTATAACCAAGCCTATAAAATTATGCAACAGCAACTCATAAATCAAGCAGGCGCTGGTGCTGAATATAATGCCAAGGTTGTGGATAATTGGGTAAGTGGTTTAAGGAAGGAAATTGAAGACTTGACAGAGATTGAATCAGTCAAAAGCCTTAGTTGGACATCTGTTTCTAAATTTTTAATGAAGGTTTCTGAAAGCCATGAAGATATTGAGATGCTTTATATTGCTGATACTAGTGGTGAATACCAATCTACTGCTGGTGTCGGCGGAAATGTTAAAGACAGGGAATATTTTCAGGAAGTTATGAAAACTGGAGAATCTGTAATATCTGAACCTATACATAACAGAACAACAGGGAATATGTCAATAGCAATCGCAGCACCAATATATGATAATTATAATGGATTAATAGGAATGTTAGCCTGTACTATCAGACTTGAATACCTACAAGCTGTAATTGCAGATATGGATATAAATGGTTACGGCTATGGTTTTGTAGTAGATAATCTGTTAAATACTTTAGCTCATCCAGATAAAGAATTGTTGGGAGAAAATATACTAGAACAGGTCGATGATAAGAACTTCAACCAAGCTTTACAGTCAATGCAGCAAAGAGAAAAAGGATTTGCACTCTATACCCATAACGGTGAGGAAAAAGGGGTGGCCTATGCGCCTATAGAATCTGCCGGTTGGTCAATGGCTTTAACAGCAAATTCAAGTGATGTACTTTCTCCAATAGATGGTATAAAAAATGGTAGTTTATTAAGTCTTTTAATAGCTATCTTAATTGGTATAATTGTTACTTACTTTATAGCAAATAATATCACCAAACCAATTTTAAACTTAAACGAGATAATTGATAGATTGGCAAATTATGATTTAAGTTTTGATAAAAATAGTAAGGCAGTTAAATATTTAGATAGGAATGATGAGATCGGTAGTATTACTAAATCGTTGGCAAAAATGCAGAAGAACTTTATTAGCTTGATCAAAGGTGTAATGGATATCTCTAATCAGGTAGCAACATCCAGTGAGGAACTCTCAGCTTCAGGGGATGAAGTAGGTAGATCTGCGGAACAAGTAGGTAGTGCTATTCAGGATGTGGCATCAGGAGCTGAAGAACAGTCCGCTCAGATGGAAGAAACTAATGGAAATGTTAGAAGCCTAATCAAGCAGATAGAAGAAGTTGGGAAAGTGTCAATAGACATGAGTGGGCAGGCTGCAACTGTGATGGATAATATTAAAATAGGTGATAAATCGATCTCCTCCTCTGTGGGAAAAGTAAATGATCTTAAAAAGGATTCAGTTGCAATAGCACAGGAGATAAACTCACTAGGTGAACTATCCAGAGAGATTGGCGCTATAGTAGAATTAATCAACGGTATTTCTAGCCAGACCAGCTTATTGGCTCTAAATGCAGCCATTGAAGCTGCAAGAGCAGGTGAAGCCGGTAGAGGATTTAGTG
>JADQBV010000180.1 GCA_016278415.1 Halanaerobiales bacterium | reverse complement strand
TAATTTTATTATACTTTTTATATATTTTTAATTAATCAATCTAATTACTTCATATTATTAAAAACTTTCCACCTGACCTGGGCGACCACCATTTCCTTTAACCTTAATCATCTCTCCACCCTTAACCTTGCTACCCTCTAAGATAAGCTCACCTTTATAAACTTTCAAAACTGTAAGGATATCACCCAACATTCCTAATTGATTAATTTCTTTCATGTTTTTATCCATTTCTTTATAGGATTCTACTATATTATCTAGCTGTAACAATAACTGTTCTTTTATATCCTTATCTAGCTCATCAATGCTATCAACCTGATACAAATTTAAATAATTCTCTGTTAAATTATTAATGACTTCCTCCTGCTCAGCACTAAATCCGCTAGAAACAACCTCCTCATTTGCTGCGGCTTCCCCTGTTAAAAATTCAAGTTCATACTCTAACTCATCTTTATTATTGCTTGTATTTATTCTGATATTTGCATTTTCTGTTGATGGAGCCCCTAAAGATAATTTTTGATTAGGACGGTAATAAACCCTTATCTTACCTTTTACAACTTTAAGGTCTATGTAAGGATTCATATACCTCCACTGTAAGGTTTCTATATCATATCCTTCAGCATCATGTTCAGTTCTATATACAATCCCGCCTTTTATAGATAGTTGGATTTCTGTATTATTATCTATTATTAAATAACTTTCATTTTTCTCAAGATCATTAAATACTAGTTTCATCCCACCATTAGAATTACTCTTTAAAGTTAGTGTCTCTTCAATACTTTTCTTTCCATCAGTCAAGGTGATCCCATTATCATTATAAGTTAATGTGAAAAATCTAATATTATCTGTATTAATTAAATCATTATTAGACAGTTTAATAACCTCACCATCTTCACAAATAAGCTCTATATTGCCATTCAAATTCTCAACTCGTCCAAGATTAAGTGAATAACTATATGGATCAATATCAGTATCTGCCAAAGCTAAAACACTCACAAGTAGTACTAAGCCCATAGAAATAACAAAAATAATCTTATAATTCATAACCCACTCCCCTTTCTAGGATAGTTCTTCTGCAATCTTTATTGCTTCCTCAGACAAATATCTTTCTCATTAACATCATCCTTATCTAATATTTTATCAAACCTTATAATCCCTTGATTTAATTATATTACAGAATAGGTCAGACACTTAATTAAAAATCATAATCCCCATCATCCTCTCCCCCATATTCTTCAGCCATATCCATCATCTCTTCCATATTCATATTCATGTTTATCTGAAAATGAGTAATTGATACATAAGTCCCTTCATAGAATTCAAGAGTATATGGATCAATATATGGAGACATTATAGTTACTGTATAAGAGTCCATTGGAGAGTTATCCATTTTACTATTCCAATAAGCAATCTCTTTACCTGCATGTTCTTCTGCCTTCTGCTCTGCTTTTTCTAACCACCCTTCTCCCCATTTCTCACTAAGTTCAAAACCTATATTGTCAATTAACTCAAGTATAAGACCACCAGTATCCCTATATTCCACTTTTTTCTCTGTACCAAATGGCAGTTCTGCTTCTTCTAATATTTTTTCTGGTTTTTCACTTACCTGAAAAACTTGCGCATTAAATTGTACCATTTCTTCAGGTAAATTATCCATTTCAGGATTTTGTTTAATTTCTGTCTCAAACCTGTATTGAATAGCATCAGCCAACTCATTTACAGCATTATCTTCATTCATAGGAATATTTAATTTAAAAGGGGGCTTACTTTTACTGCTAGGCTGAATATTATCTTCCCCTATTACTACCAGAGTCATAAGCAAAATTAAACACAACACAAGCAAATAAACAATACTTATCTTATTTGAGTTCATAATTTCCTCCTATTTTAATTTAAAGACGGATATACTTGACAAGACTTAAATAAATCTACAAAGATACTTCGATCGGGATATAGTCTTTTTATCTCATTGGGCAATGCAGCTATTACACTATCAACAGTTGCATATGAATCGGTAATATGGCTAAAAATATATTTATGAATTTGGTTTACTGTAGCTGCTGCACCTCTGGTAATATATCTTTCAATATTAGGAGTATGATGCCTCTTTAAACTGGCAATTACAAATGGTGCCTCCCTATTTAGTAACATATCAGCTATCCTCATTCCATCCTGAACTCTCTTGGCTAAGCAGCGTTTTAATATTCTTAATTCTCTACTTACTCGTAAACAGTCAGGATTGCTTTCAACCCATGAATCTCCACTACAATATTTCTTTTTTTGTTCAATTAACTCCATTATTTTCTTATTATATTTATTTAATAAGATATCAGAGTAATCAGATCGCCATTTATTCTTATCATATTCTGGCTCTAATTTATATGTAAATATATATTTATCACATTGATTATCTGTATTCATATCTTCACTATCATCAAACCCCTGACCTGGTTCCGGGAACTTTTTTTCAACTATACCCATTATATGTGGTAGTACTTTTACCTCTTCTGAATCACTTTCATTAATTACCCATTTTTTTCCATCATCATCCACTGCTTCAATATATAAATGTTCTACAGCTTCAGCAGTTAATTCATACTTTTCATCAGTTAATATTTCTATCTTGAAAGCCTGATTTTCTATATCCATCCATACTCCACTAATTGGGTCCAACTTACAATTATCCTCACCAGTTGTAACAACATATGCTTCAATTACACCTTTAGCAGATTGTTTATGAATTTTCATTTTTTTATTTAAGTTTATTTCACTTTCGTTTTCTTTACCTTCCCAGATTATTAAATCATATTTTCGCTTTTTCTGATCAAAAGTCACTTTTCCCGACCAATTCCAGTTTTCATGTTCTTCTAAACTGCCAGCTTCCTGATGTGTCCATTTATATTCAACGGTAAAACTACCTTGCCATTTATCAGCCCAGAACCAATATGGTGTTTCATCAAGCCATTTATAATCACCTGCACCAACAATTACAGTTGAAAAAATAAATAATATCAGGATTAGTAAATTCTCTAATTTCATAATCAATTTCCAC
>JADQBV010000059.1 GCA_016278415.1 Halanaerobiales bacterium | reverse complement strand
TAAATAACATTTTGGATAACCCTTACTTCATTCATAGCAGAGGCACCATCTGCATTTAGTTCACAAAACTTATGTTGTCCATTTTCTTCATAAAAAATATCAAACCTACCCATAGGGAAATTATTAGTATAGCCTGGATTAATTAAAACTAATTCTTCCATTAAATCAGAAAAAGCAAAATAACTCCTGAATTCTGGATTCGTTTTGTACTCTTTAATCACCTTATCTAGTATAAAATTTAAGCCACTTAATAATTCCTTTAATTCTTCATAATCACTTTTACTATAAAATAATCCCTGATAGAGGAATTCCACTGGCTCTCCTTTATATATTGCCGTAGAATTCTTTACTTTTCCTTTAGCTTGTAGATAATCCTGATAATATAAATCAGGATTGTCTTTAATTAATTTATTAAATTGATTGTACATCTCTTGTTCCATCTATAATTCCTCCTTGAGCATTACACCATTGTAATGAATCAATTATCTTACCAGTCCTGTTATATTTACTTAATGTTCTATTTTTAGGTATTCCATTATTATGTAGCAGCTCTTTCAGGAAATCTAGGTAGTATAACTCTTCTTCTTTTAAACCACTAGAAGCCATATCCAATAATTCCAACATAAAATCAAAAGGTGGTTTACCGTATGCATCTGATTTTAAACCATTGTTCCTAATACTATCTTTGATAGTGTTAATATTCTTTGCAGTATATTTTAAAGCTTCATTATTAAGCCTATCAAGTACTTTAGGATTATATAATAACCCCTTCCAGAAGGCAGCATATGATATAGGATATGGATATGGTAATGAATCACCCATACGAATTTCTATATACTTCTTAAGTCTTACATCAGGAAAAGCCATAGTCATTAAATGTTCTGTCTCTTTATCTGAATAATTATTAGGATCATAAATATCTTTAGTAAGTTGTTTTCCAGTATATATTAAATCCCCATTTTTCATTGTAACAATTGTAGGCAGATTTAATATGTATTCTGCATAATCTGCATAGGAAAAATCATCATTAAAAACACTTTCTATCAAACCACATCTATCAGAATCACAATTATCCCATATAACAGACCTAATATTATAGTGTGACGTTATTTCACCTTCAAAAAATAGTCCATTATCAAAAATGCAATAAATTAAAGGAGATAAAAAGTAGGATACACGCATCTTTTTAACGAAGTCATCTTCACTATGATAATCCAAATTTAGCTGTATTGAAGCGGTACCCTTCATCATATTATGTGCATATTTACCCCTTGTTTTAAAATATTCAAACATATAATGATATCTTTTTTTCGGTAGTAATTCAATATCTTCAATCTTTGTAATAGGCTGATAACCTACAGCTAATAATACCTTTTCTCCTGTTTTAATAATAGGAGTAATTTGAGATAGAAAATCACTATATACATCATCAATTTCCTTTAATGACTTTAAAGGATGTAAACTTAGCTCAAATTGCCCACCAGGCTCTAAAGAAATATCGGCATGTTCTCCCTTCAGACCTAATATATTATGATTTTCATAAATACCCTGCCAACCTTTTTCCTCCATACTTTTTAAAATACCTTCTATGCCATTGAATCCCTTATACTGTACAGCCTCAAAATTATTATTTAATATAAAATGTTCAATTTCCAAACCTAGTTTATAATTACTAGACTCACCAGATTTGAAGTAAGCAACTAAAGAGTCTAATTTGTTTTGGTATAGTCCTGAATTCATAATATTATCCTTTCGAGTATATTAGATAGTATCTAGATAATTAGATTTAAAATCTTTATGGAACTTATAAATATATATTATAGATAATAATCACTTTTCCTGCTTTTTTCTTAAGTAATCATAATTATTTAATGACAAACAAAGATTTTCCCAACAACTTTAATTGTTGGATTAGAAAGTAATCTATCTTACAAGGGATAGATTTATAATCTTAGATAACTCTACCCCGATCTTTAATCATTATTACCCCACCTTAACTACTGAAGTTAAGCAAATAATATCATACATTTGTTCGATTGACAAGATTTTTCTATGAATACCTCTGTGTTAGACTTGCCATTTTATTAATATATAGGTTATAATTAATATAATATAAGTAATGTTATGTCATCTATGTATGTTCTGATATTTTTTATACAAATTTTTAATTCTTTAAGAGGACTTTTAATTCTTTTTAGCACTAATAACAACAGCAGATTTAGAAAGGACGTAATAAATGAAGAATAAATGGTATTCTCTATTTTTTATACTACTTGTATTTTTAATTTTTCATTCACCACTAATACAAGCAGATTTTCGAATAATAATAAATTTTGATGATGGTTATGAGGGTGTTTTTTTAAATGCCTTACCTATAATGCAGGAATATAACATACCTGGAGTTGTTTTTGTAATAACAAATCAACTGAATAAAAAAAACCATCTAAGTGTTAAGCAATTAAAAATCTTAAAAGATTCAAACTGGGAAATTGGCTCACATAGTATCTGTCACTATGATTTAAGTAAAATAATACCATCAGTACTTGAACACGAAATAAAAGGTTCAAAAGAACACCTTGAAGACCTAGAATTAATAGATAATATTTATTCTAGTTTTTCTAGTCCTAATACAAAGTGGAATACAGAAATTGAAAATTTAGTTTCCACTACATATAATTTAGCCAGAAGTAAAAAACTTCATATCTATAAAGATGACATTATGTATGTAGAAGATATTATCTATAAAGTTGTAGTTAAAAGCACAACCAATGAAGATCTTAAATATTGGATCGATGAGGCGATAGAAAAAAATCAACCATTAATACTGGTTTTTCATGAAATTGCCACTGGTGGTAATGATTTATTTTATTCCCCTGGGAATTTTAAAAACTTAGTTAAATTAATTAGTAAATATAAAGTTACAACTTTTAGGGACTATTATATTACAAAATAACTCCGTTACAACAGTTATAGATATGAATCACTCTTTTTTTTTATTATCATTCATTTAATTCTAATTCACTAGCTTTGCATAAATAAATTTTCTAAAAGTCAAGCATAATATTTGGTAAAA
>JADQBV010000110.1 GCA_016278415.1 Halanaerobiales bacterium | reverse complement strand
TACTTATTCCGACAAAAGGGATTAAACTTACCAAAAGTAGTACTGTTATTAATTTTGTACCCAATCTCATATTTTTTAACATTTATACCTCACCTCTATCTATATTGTTTAAAACATCTATCTTAGTTAGACCCTTAAAATTCAATACCTTGTCTGTATTTAGCAACATAACTACCTTATCCTCTAATTTTCCTATTCCCGTTAAAAATTCTTCTTTTTCGCCTTCATCATACTTAGGTGGAGGCTCAATAGCATCTTCTTGTATATTAACAACCTCACTTACTGCATCAACTGCTACTCCAATCTGTCTATTAGTTTGATCTTGCTTTATATCAACTACAATAATACAAGTTCTCTCAGTATACTCTTTCTCTTTTATGTCAAATTTTAAGCGAAGATCTACTATTGGAATTATTTTACCCCTTAAATTGATTACACCCTTTACAAATATAGGTGTTCTGGGAATTGAAGTAATCTTCATCATACCAATTATCTCTTGCACCTTTACTATAGGTAAACCATATTCTTCATTACCTAAAGAAAATGTTAGAAACTTTCCTTTCTGCATATTCATTCCAATTCACCCCTTACAAATTCAATATCCCTATTTTTATATCTACAATTATTTAAGCCCCATTTAGCTTAAATAAATATTCTATATCTAGTATTAAAGATACAGCACCATCTCCCAGGATAGAAGCCCCAGAAATATAGTCTAGATTCGAAAATTCTTCACTCATTGGTTTAACTACGATTTCCCTTCTTCCAATAACATCGTCGACAGCAAGGGCCTTATACTGCTTATCCATTTCTAAGACTATTACTAATTCAGCCTCATTTTTAGGCTCTTCAGATAATATCTTAGAGATTTTTATAATAGGAATCACAGAATCCCTAAGTCTTATCATCCTTTTCTCACCTTTGACTTCAACCCAATCTTCTTTCTTCAACTGAAGGATTTGTTTTATATTCAGAGTTGGCAGAATATATTTATTGTCCATTATACTGATAATAGTTCCATTCATCACTGCCAGATTAATGGGAATCTTCAAGATGAATTTACATCCTTCACCAGGATTATTTATTATTTCTATTTTCCCACCAATTTTTGATATCTTTGTTTTTACTACATCCATCCCAACACCTCGTCCAGATATAGTGTTTACATTTTCTATAGTAGAGAACCCTGGCAAAAAGATAAATTCCTGTATTTCTTTATCACTATATTTTTTTGTGTCATCTATTAAGCCCTTTTCTGCTGCTTTGTTATGTACCTTCTCCAGATCTATTCCAATACCATCATCACTAATCTCTATGTATACACTGCCTTTATTGCTGTAAGCTGAAACCATTACCTTACCGCCAGGGTCTTTTCCCCTCTCCTGACGTAAGTCAGAGGATTCTATACCATGACTAATAGAGTTCTTTACCAGATGTACTAATGGTTCCAACAGCTTCTCAGCTATATTTCTATCAATCTCAGTTTCTTCACCTTCAACTATAAAGTCAACATCTTTTCCCAATTCATCTATAGTATCACGGGCAATCCGGGCAATTTTATGAAATGTAGATTTTAAAGAGACCATCCGTAGAGACATGCTTAACCCCTGCATCTCTTTCATAATCCTGGACATGTTTAATAATTTGGTAAAAAAACTATCATTATTATCATATTTCTGTTCAGCTTCTTGTTCAATCTGGGATTGAGTAATTATTAATTCTCCCATCATATCTACCAGGTTATCCACTTTTTTTGTAGGTATCCTAATGATACTATCATTCGTATCAAGTGATTTAGAACTCTTCTGTTTACGAATACCATTAATTATATCTTTAGCTTTAGCCTTTTTATTTTTAACTGCAATCTGGCCAAATTTTAAATCCGGTTGATTATTTTGTTGAGCAAGGATGTATTCCAACCCTTCTTCATCAATAGTATTATTATCTAATAATATCTCTCCGATTCTTTTTTTATCCTGTAATTTTTGATTTGAAACATTATCATCAATTTCCTCTTTAATCTCAAAATCTTTCTTTTGTATATTATTTTCATAAGTCTCTAATTGATTCAGAAATTCTGATATCCTTAGACTAAATTCCTGATCACTTACCAGACTTATATCATTACATATTTCCCCAATAAAATCAGATGATTCCAAAATAAGATTTGCTATCTCTTTATTGATATCGATAGAGTCTTTTCTGCACAAATCAAGTATAGTTTCAGTTTTATGAGATATTTTTTGAATTAAATCTTGATTAACAAAGCCTGCTAGACCTTTAATCGTATGAAATGCCCTGAACAAACTATGTATAATCTGCTCATTATTTGCCTCTGTTTCCAGATCCAAAACATTCATTTCTATCGCTTCAAGATGTTCATTAGTTTCAATAATAAAATCCTGTAAAAACTCATCATCAATATCAAAATTATTGTCGTTATTTTCCATAACACTTCACCTCCTGCACTAATTTGTTTACATATAGATCTTAATATTATCAATAACTACAATCCTACTTTTGAATAACATTAAACTACTGAATTGCATAAGCAACATACAATGAATCTTTAGCAAGCTTAAATTCCATCCTGGTAGCTTCAATATTACTTAAAATAATATACATATTCCTTCCCATAGCAATGGTTGGTGGGGAAAGATCTATTACATTATCTTCAGATATTCCAGATATAGCACTACCAATTAGCATATTAGCTAATTCCCCTAATGCACTTTTGCCCATATCATCTATATTTTCAACAACTGTACTACCACCCATCATCGCAGATATGATATTAAAGGCAGTTTCTCGTTTGAAACTAATTACTATATTACCCTGGGCACCATTACTTAAACCGATCAATACATTAACATCTTCTGTTGAATTTAAATTCACCTCAGAACTTTCCCCTAAAAACTCCAAATCATAGCCAAACATTGGAAAAGTAGCATTACATGATTCAATTATTTTCTTTGACAAGTTCATATTTACACCCCTTCAAAGCCTATATCTATTTTCATCTGTATATTATTTCTCCCAAAAATAAGATTAGTGAATTGTATATTAGGAGTTGTTA
>JADQBV010000308.1 GCA_016278415.1 Halanaerobiales bacterium | reverse complement strand
AGTGAATATCCTTGATTTATCAATGTTTTAAGACCTTTTCGCAGTAGAATCATTTTATAATTTAGTAATCTTTTTTTCTCAAGAGTGTCAAGGTCATTGCAAAATATTTCTGTATACTTCCACCAAATTTTTTCTCTATAAGTTCCTCTATTTCTTTTAAAAATCTTATCCTTTTTTCTGGTTTCATCAATATAGTTGATGAATATGTATTGACTAATTGAACATATTTTTGTGCTGAATAACTAACATCAAGTGGATAAACCCTGAAAAAAACCTGTTCAAAACAATTTTCATCATATTCATCTGCTTTCAAATCTTCTGCCAACTTTACATGTACTCCATCAAGGTGCTCTCCCCCTGGCCTATATTTCTTATATATAGGTTGTAAAGCATAGAAAAACTTATCTTCTTTTTCAGCGGAAACATTATTAGTATGAATAATTGCTAAATGTCCACCACTCTTTAAATGATTATATGATTTAGAAAATTTAACTTCTGGTTTTATCCAATGAAAAGCTGTTGCTGAATAAATTAAATCAAATAATGATGACCCCAAGTTAATATCTTCAAAAGCTCCTGTAATTATTTTTAGATTCTTGTACTCTGCAAGCTTATCTCTAATAAAAGCTGCAAGATCAGGACCAAGCTCAACCGCTGTAATATCATATCCTCGTTTGGCAAATGGTTCCGTTGCTTGTCCTGTTCCAGGACCAATTTCTAAAAGTTTAGCACTTTCATGTAATTGTGCAACTTTTACTATACTATCAAAAAGTTGTTCAGGATAATGTGGTCTAACCAAATCATATAATTCTGCCTCTTTATTGAAAGTAGCACGTAGTTTATTATCTTGAATCATAGCCTATCCTCCTTTTTCAAAGGTTTCACTAACTGATAAATTAATGTTAACTCACAAAATCGAAAAAGTAGGAGGTACGAGGAGGTGCCTGCTTTTTCGATATATACCCACATATATTTTATTCAATACTATCATAAGATACAGTCTGCAGCATATTTCGCATAACTTAAGGTATAAACAGTATTTAATCCATTTAATATAAAATTTCTACATAAACCAATAAACTCCTCTAAATAACTAGTAATATATGTTAAATATATTTAATAAGAATACAAAAAAAGCCTTCCTGAAAAAGAAAGACTTTTATATACCGTTTTCTATATATTTAAGAATTTATCATAATTATAAAACCATCATTTTCAAACTTGCTGTGAAAGTACTAAATTTTAAAAAACTTACTACAATATTATATATCTAATTCATTAACCATATCAGCGTTATTTATGATAAATTCTCGTCTAAGACTTGCGTTTGAACCCATTAGATGAGTAAAAACTTCATCTGCTTCAATGACATCATCGATTTCTATTTTTAGTAATTTACGTGTTTCAGGATCCATAGTAGTATCCCATAATTGTCGTGGATTCATTTCACCTAGACCTTTATATCTTTGAATAGAGAAACCACTTTTCAATTTATCTTTCATTTTCACTAATGCCTCATCATTATAAAGATATTCCTCATTATTCTTCCAACTTACCTTATATAGTGGTGGTTGTGCTAAGTACACATGTCCATTCTCTATTAACTCTGGCATATATCTATAAAACAGTGTCAGAATGAGTGTTGCTATATGAGCACCATCCACATCGGCATCTGTCATAATAATTACCTTATGATAACGTAACTTTTCAATATCAAATTCTTCACCAATTCCTGTTCCAAGAGCGGTAATTATAGTAGCAACTTCAGTATTGTTTAGTATTTTATCTAGTCGTGCCCTTTCTACGTTTAGTATCTTGCCTTTTAGAGGTAGTATAGCTTGAAAATGACGATTTCTACCTTGTTTTGCAGAACCTCCAGCTGAATCTCCCTCAACCATAAACATCTCACTATCTTCCGGCTTTCTACTAGCACAATCTGCTAATTTACCAGGTAAGGAATTTGAACTTAAAGCACTTTTTCTACGTGTAAGCTCTCTAGCCTTTTTGGAAGCATTTCTGGCTCTAACAGCTTGAAGTGCTTTATCAACTATTGTTTTTCCTATTTCAGGGTTTGCATCAAGATATAGGCTTAGATATTCATAAACTGAACTTTCCACTATACTTCGTAGCTCACTATTACCTAATTTTGATTTTGTCTGGCCTTCAAATTGTGGATCAGGTAGTTTTACATTTATAATTGCAGTGATTCCTTCTCGGACATCATTACCATTTAATGATTGATCCTTTTTAGTCAAATTATTAGTTTTGGCAAAATTATTAATAGCCTTTGTTAATGCGGTTTTAAAACCTGTTACGTGATAACCACCGTCTACAGTAGATATATTATTTGCATATGACAGAATACGATCATTATAACCATCGTTGTATTGGATACCAATTTCTATGTAATTATCATCTACAGTATCTTCATTATATATGATTTTTTCGCTTAATACTGTTCTATTTTTATTAAGATACTCTATAAATGCTTTAATTCCACCATCATACTGGAATTTTTCTTCTCTTTTTTTATCATTACGGTTATCAATAAGTATAAAGCTTAACTCTTTATTAAGAAATGCAGATTCCTGTAAGCGGTGAGCTAATGTCTCAAATTTAAATTCTGTAACTTCAAATATCTCTGTATCTGGTTTAAAAGAAATTTTAGTTCCATTATTTGCAGTTCTACCGATTTTTTTAAATTCAGTAACAGGTATTCCCTTTTTATAAATTTGCTGATATTCTACACCATTAACACATGTTGTAAGTTCTAGCCATTCTGATAATGCATTTACCACTGAAATACCTACACCATGTAAACCACCAGATACCTTGTAAGAATTGTTGTTGAATTTACCGCCAGCATGAAGTGTAGTCATAACAACCTGCGCAGCTGGTAATCCAGTATCTTTATGAATATCAGCAGGAATACCTCTCCCCTGGTCCTCTACAGTAATTATGTCATCTTCATTAATGCTAACAGTAATGGTATTACCATAACCAGCTAAAAACTCATCTATGCTATTATCAACTACTTCCCATACAAGATGGTGTAGTCCTCTAATTCCTGTACTTC
>JADQBV010000353.1 GCA_016278415.1 Halanaerobiales bacterium | reverse complement strand
TATATGACTTCCTGAAAGAAGCCCGTGATAAAGGGGTAAGCTTTTACGGTTGCAAACTTTCAGTTGAAACTATGGGTATCCATAAAGAAGAACTGCTACCTGAGGCCGAAATAATGACCGCAGAGGATTACCTAAAGGATGCATTAGAATCTGATATTCAGTTGTTCATTTAAATAATTAAAATCAGAAAACTAATATATATGATGAAATAAGTCCATGCTCTAATTCGTAAGTATTTATACCCCTTTTAGAATATAGTTCTGTTAAATGGGTTAATACGATATATATTGAATATATTGAAATACTTTAACTCCATCTCTAATAATTCAGGTAGATTCCGCCTTATAACAATATCCTTTTCAAAATCCCCTTCAACATAATACTTTTCAGCCCTACCATCACAATATTTACAGGCATGTTGGCAGGCTTGATATGGAGCCAGACGATATTTCCCAGGGAATAAAGTATCAAGAGTGTAAGCTATCTCCTCTACCAGTAGATACTGTTCGTCCCAGGGAATTAATGATTCCACCAATACACTGTCTACAATCAGCAGCCTTTTCTTCAATACATATTTTAGCTGGATAGATCTCATATAATGGACGATATTTTGATAAAGTTATATTAGGCATTACTACATTTGCCCCGGCCTTTAGAGCCTTTTGCCGGCCATAATTATCAATAGATCCAAGGGCTGTTGTAGCAGGTAAATGACTCAAGGGCAGCAGTAAACGGGTAATCGCTAATACCTTCAATGTCATTTCAACTGTACCTGCTTTATTTCCCTTTAATGGTGTACTTTGGTGGGATATAAAAGGACCAATACCTACCATATCCAATTTCAATTCCTTGAATAATAATAAATCTTCAGCTATAATATCCAGTGACTGACCAGGGAGACCAATTATATTGCCACCACCAGTCTGGTATCCCAATTCTTTCAACCAATATAGTCTTTTAATCCTTTCCTCATATTTCATACCAGGATGGAATTTATTATATAAACCCTGGTCAGCAGTCTCATGCTTTAATAAATAACGATCTGCACCCACTTCACGCCAGAGTTTATATTCCTTATAACTACGTTCTCCTATACAAAGTGTAATGGCAACATCTGACTTATCCTTAATTTTTTTGATTATTTCAGCCATACTTTCAGCAGGAAAATCATCTTCTCCTGACTGGAGAACGATAGTTTTATAGCCTAGATCAACACCGGCCAGGGCTTGCTCAATAATATCTTTTGCCTCCAATTGATACCTGGCTATCTCTTTATTATCTTTTCGCAGCCCACAGTAATGGCAGTTCTGTTTACAATAACTAGAAAACTCAATTATTCCCCGTAGATGTACTTCATCACCATGGTATTTCTGGCGAATTTTATCTGCCTGCTGATATAGATAGTTTAAGATACTTTTATCTTCTATTTTCAATAAAGATACTATTTCCTCCTTTGTTAATTCATGTTCTTGAACAGATTTATCAATTGTTTCCTTTAGATTAATCACTAGATCTACCCCCTTCACCATTGTCTTCATTTCTCATTTTGATAAATCCTTATTTAATAATCTTAGATTCCTCACTTAACTCCAACCACTTTTCATAGACATAAGGAAAGGGCTTCAATGCCCGCTCCAAAATCCCGTGTAGAGCAGCTATGGCCATACCATAATTAATAACAGGGACACCAGCTTTGCGGGCTTCAGATAAACGAGAGATAACCTCTTTCCGATTCAGCATACAACCCCCACAATGGAGTATTAAATCATAATCCTTCAAATCTTCTGGGTATTCCCTCCCAGAGACATGGGTGAAATCCAAGCCCTTTCCTACTTTCTGTCTCAACCAACCAGGTATCTTAACTGTTCCTATATCATCAGCCTGCCGGCGATGGGTACAGGCCTCTGCAATAAGTATTTTATCTCCTTCCTGGAGTCTTTCTAGCTTTAAAGCCCCATCAAGAAATAACTCCAGTTCACCCTTATAACGAGCAAACAGTATCGAAAAACTTGTCATCAAAATATCTTCTGGTACATCAGCATCCACCTTCATAAAGGCCTGGGAATCTGTCACTACTAACCGTGGTTTAGTTTTTAAATTTCTTAAGGCCAGCTTCAATTCTCTCTCTTTTACCACAATATTAATACCATCATGATCCAATACATCTCTAATTGTCTGTACCTGAGGTAATATCAATCTCCCTTTTGGAGCGGCTTTATCTATGGGGGCAACTAGCACCACTGTCTCCCCTGGTCTAATTAAATCACCGACAATAAAGGGTTCTTCACAATCACTAGGAACTTTATCTGCAATAACCCTCCTTAATTTATCAATACCAGTATTTTTTAGGGCACTAACAGAGACCAGATTTGCATTATATTTCTCTTTTATGCTATTAACAAGTATCTCATATTCTCCTTTATCTTTTAGTAAATCTTCTTTATTTAATACCAGCAGGAAAGGTGTCTTGTTCCCTTTGATTTTATCGATAATTTCTGCTTCAAATTTACCAATTTCCTGTCCTGCATTAAGGAGTACAATGGCCAAATCTGTCTTTCTAATAATTTCCATAGTCTTCTTTACTCTCAAATCCCCCAACTTACCGGTATCGTCTATTCCGGCAGTATCAATCATTACAACCGGCCCCAATGGTAATAACTCCATTGATTTATAGACCGGATCTGTAGTAGTTCCGGCTACTTCTGATACCAGAGCCAGTTCCTGATTTGTCAAGGCATTAATTAAACTAGACTTACCTACATTCCTACGGCCAAAAACAGCTATATGCGGACGGTTTGCACGTGGTGTTGACTGCATTATATCACTTCCTAGTATTATATAGTTTTATATTAACCTTACCTATCTATCTCTTAAGGTTCTTTAGGGTCATATGCGATACGGCTTTATCTAAATGTTGAACCTTCAAATATAAAGGTCATGTTCACCCTCTGATATTTTCAATAAATCTTTTTTTATTTTCTTTCCTAACTTAGGATTATCTTTAGATAATTTTTCCATCAACTCGGCCAGGCAGGGTTCTCCTGCTTCTCTACTTTGGTCAGTACCATAATCCATTAA
>JADQBV010000087.1 GCA_016278415.1 Halanaerobiales bacterium | reverse complement strand
ATAAGTTAAAAATGTTTAGGTTAAATGGTGATTTATCTGAAATGCCAGATGATATCGGTAGGGCGCGTGCATTTACTTCTGGGTGGTTAGAAAATGGATCTATTTGGCTCCACATGGAGTATAAATATTTATTAGAATTAGTGAAGAATGGATTATATGAAGACTTTTATCAAGCTATGGAAGATTGCCTTATTCCCTTTCAAGACCCTGAACGTTACGGTAGAAGTATATTGGAAAATAGTTCATTTATTATGAGTAGTTCCAATCCGGATAAAGACAACCACGGAAGAGGGTATATTGCTCGATTAAGTGGTTCTACAGCAGAATATTTGAGTATATGGTCTATCATGACTCTAGGGCCTTACCCCTTTAAAATGCGAAATGAGAATTTGGTTTTTAACCCTGAACCAGTATTGAAGGGAGACTTTTTCACTAGAACTGAAGAAAAGATTTCGGTAAATCTTAATGAACAATCTCACCATTTTGTCATTCCTGAAGATTGTTTTGCTTCTAGTTTGTTTGGGACTACATTATTGGTATATCATAATCCTCAAAGAAAGAATACTTTTCCTAAGGCAGAGATTGACGGATTTAGATTAACTATGTATTCTGGTGAAGTCATCGATATTGATAGAAGTGAATTGGATTCAAGCTATTCAAGAAAATTGAGAGAAGGGAATATTAAGCTCCTTGATATTTATCTTTAAGTTAAATAAGCAAAGGTTTTAGGAATCTTCTTGCCGATATAATAAAGGAAATATACTGTGATAATAAAATAGAAAGAGATGTGATATTTATGGTTTGGAAATTTAATGATAATACTGGGACTTTTAAGTTACAAGAAGCTGATCAATCAAGCTCCTTATATTTTCCTCTAGCCAATGAAAGCGGAATGATGTCTGCAATCACACCTAATTTAAATGGGGATATCAAAAGTGATCAGAATAGTTTTCTACTTCAGCCAACTTCGGTAGATGACTTACATAATAATAGGTCTAATCGTAATTTTTGGCTAAATATTAAAGGATATGGTCCCTGGTCAGCAACAGGAAATTCTGCAAGGCAGCTGGCCGCCAGATTTCATGATGATAATGTAAATAATAATGTCAATGATAATAAAGATTATAATATTAATAAAGATAAGTTATATGATGAAAATAATAAACTAAGTAATCAAAATGAAAGCGTTGAAGTTGAGGCCGGTTTTTTATGGCATAAAGTTATACGAACTAATGATGATATAGGTATTAAGGCTGAGATTACTAATTTTGTACCTGTAGAAGAAGAACTTGTGGAGCTAATGAAGGTAACAATAACTAATACAGGAGAGAAAATTATTAACTTCATTCCTACAGTGGCTATACCAATTTATGGGCGTTCGGCTGACAATTTAAGGGATCATCGTCATGTAACTTCCTTACTTCATAGGATTAAAACTAATGATAATGGAGTTATTGTTAAGCCTACTTTATCATTTGATGAAAGGGGCCATCAAAAGAACAATACCTCTTATGCTGTTTTGGCTAGTGGGCCAGAAGGTGCTCTTCCTCTTGGCTTTTACCCTATTCTCCAAGACTTTATAGGCGAAGGGGGTACCCTTGATTGGCCTCGTACTATTGTAGAAAATAGCAATGACTATGTTGATTCAAACTTGGAATATGAAGGTTATGAGAGTATTGGGGCAATTAGATTTGAAAACAAAAACTTGAAACCTGGTGATTCTGTTTCTTATGTTATATCCATGATTATTAATAATGTTGCTGATAAAGATAAATATATTGAATGTGATAATATGGATAGATATATTGATAAATACTGTTCAGTAAAGGCTTTTGATAGTAAACTAGCTAAAAATAAAGATTACTGGCAGTCCAAATTAGGCCAGCTCACTTTTTATACAGGTGATCAAACCTTTGATAATTGGATGAAGTGGATTAACTTACAACCAGTTCTTAGAAGAATATATGGCTGCTCATTTTTACCACATCATGATTATGGGCGAGGTGGTAGGGGCTGGAGAGACCTCTGGCAAGATTGTCTGGCATTAATATTAATGGAAAATGAGAGTGTTCATGACCTTTTGTTTAGTAATTTCGCCGGGGTAAGGGTAGATGGGAGTAATGCTACTATAATTGGTAATAAGCCAGGAGAATTTATTGCAGATCGCAATAATATAACCAGATTGTGGATAGATCATGGAGCATGGCCATTACAGACTAGTAGTCTTTATATCAATATGACCGGTGATCTAAAATTCTTATTGGAAAAGCAGACCTATTTTAAAGATAAATCAGTTTCCTTTACCAGAGAGATAGATGATAAGTGGAATCAAGATATGGGGAATAAATTAATGACAAAAGATGGTCAAGTGTATCAAGGGAGTATCCTGGAACACCTTTTGTTAGAAAACCTAACTGTTTTCTATAATGTTGGTGAACACAATAATATCAGACTGGAAGATGCTGATTGGAACGATGGTCTCGATATGGCTTCGGATAAGGGTGAAAGTGTAGCTTTTACTGCATACTATGCAGGAAATTTAAAAGAATTAGTAAAATTATTGGAAAAATTGCGAGATGAAGAAAATATTAAAGAGATTGAATTACTAGAAGAAATCAAGGGGCTTTTAGACTCTCTTTTTGATAGTATAGATTATGATAGTGTAGAGGATAAAAATGAAAGGATGAGTAAGTATTTCGCTAGTTGCAAACATAATATATCAGGCAAAATTATTAATATATTTATCGATGATCTAATTAAAGATATTAATCTAAAGATAGAATGGATGTTGGAACATCTAAGGGAAAATGAACGTATTGGAAATAAAGCAGGTTGTGAGTGGTATAATGGATATTATGATAACAATGGAAAGAGGGTCGATGGCAGTGATTCGAAAGAAACACGAATGACACTAACCGGCCAGGTATTTTCTACCATGTTTGGCATAGCAACTGAAGAACAGGTTAAAAAAATATCAGAGGCTGCAGATAAGTACCTTTATGATGAAAAGATAGGTGGTTATAGGCTTAATACAAGGTTTGAAAACCAGGACATACAATTAGGTCGTTGTTTTGGATTTGCT
>JADQBV010000432.1 GCA_016278415.1 Halanaerobiales bacterium | reverse complement strand
CTACGTTTTTTCAATTTTAAGCTATTTTATTTAGGGTTTAGCCGAATACCCTCTATAGTTATAAAATATTAACTATTATATATATAATATCAAATTATATATATATAAGCAAGCCTACAATCTCCTATATTAACACTATAATTAATCACTAATACTTTCAAGTTCCTGTTTCAATCGACTCAAGGGATTTAATGTGTTCACTTAAGAATTCTCTCCACAACCTACCTGCAATAGGAGCAGCATCCTGTCCACCTACCCCTCCCTTTTCCAGGAATATAAGTAAGGCAAGTTCAGGACTCTCTGCTGGAGCAAAGGAAGCAAACCAGGCATGTGTCATACCATCGCCACTCCCAGTCTCCGCTGTACCTGTCTTACCAGCAATCTTTATACCTGGAATAGCCGCTTTCTTTCCAGTTCCCTCATCTACAACCCCAACCATTAGCCTAGTAACTATCTCAGCAGTTTCTTTCTTTATAACGCGATTACTACCATCATTGACACTAGCTCCACTGCTATCATTGCTATCTTTACTATCTACACTATTTCTGCTATTTTCTTCATTATTAATATCTTTACTATTTACACTATCATCCATCATATCACTATTAATAGAGTCCTGCATATCACCAGTATCATCCTGAGCACTATCTTCATCTTGCTTAACTATACCATCACTATTAGTAATTTGTATAACACTTCCATCACCCTGATAATTTACCCTTCTAGCAACAATACTGGCTGGAACATTCC
Source organism: Halanaerobiales bacterium (assembly GCA_016278415.1). The sequence continues at coordinate 29,582 of JADQBV010000432.1, read as the reverse complement.
TTCCACCTGATGCAATGATTGAAGTAAATACTGCCATTTGTAAAGGTGTAGCTACAACCTCTGCTTGCCCCACTGCAGACCAGGCCAGATCAATTGGGGTTCTTAATGAGCCTAAACTGCTTTCTTTAACAGAAAGAGGAAAATCCCTTACTCCATTTAATAAAAATTTCTCTCCATATCTACGAAACTCTTCTTCTCCCAGTTCTACACCAACTTTAGCCATAGTAGTATTAATAGAATTTATAATAGCTTCAGCAAATATATGGTCACCAAAAACCTCTTTCTGAAAATTACTAATAACATTCCCTTGTACCCTATACTCACCTGTATCACTAAATGCCGTATCATATTCAAGCAAGCCTGTATCCAGTGCTGCAGAAGCAGTAAGGAGTTTTAATATAGAACCAGGGGGATAGAGACCCTGTATGGCTCGGTTTAACATAGGGTTACGTTCATCTGTCCGTATTTCTTCCCACTCCCCTCTTGTCATTCCCAGGGCAAAATCATTAGAGTTATAAGATGGGAAATTAGCCAAAGCCAGCAGCTCTCCAGAATTAGGGTCTATTAAAACAATAGAACCAACACTATCACCCAATGCCCGATATACTTGTTGCTGATAATCCATGTCCAATGTTAAATAAATATCATCTCCATGAACAGAAGGACAATTCATTACTATTATATTACTTATATTTTGATCTTTAGTATCATCATTACTAATTTCTTGATCATCACTACTAATATCTCTACTTAAGTATAAAGTATAACCAGGCTCACCCCGCAGCTCAAATTCAAAAGCCCTTTCAAGACCTGTCTGTCCTCTCCTATCACCAATTCTATAATCCCTTTCAGGATATGAGTCTATCCAACTTTGATCTACCTCACCCATATACCCTATAGTATGAGCAACTATTTCAGCAAAGGGATATATCCTGCCAGAAGACCTTGAAAAAACAACCCCTGGGATTTGACGTAATTCCCCTTCTAATAGTCTATAATCTGCTTCCGTCAATTTCTTAATAGGTACCAACCAATCAGGATTGTTGCTGTATCTATCTATCTCTCCATCAACATAATCTGCATCCAATGATAACAATTCTGAAAGTTTACTTACTAGGTCCTCTCTATTCTCAATCCGATTTGGATGAACACCTACAGTGATAACATCACCTTTCACTGCCAGAGGCCTTTCCTTGCTATCAAATATCTCACCACGCTGAGCAAGACTGCGCTCTCTGATAAAAGTATCACCAGATCTTATGCCAGGATAAATCATTTGATAATTCCAAACCATCTTCCACTTAATTAACCCTTCCCTCTCTAAATGAATATAATAGTCCACTTCCTGATCATCAAAGTACCTTGACTCAATTCGAACCCTAAGCTTAAATTCCGTATGAAAAAAATCCCCATCAAACTTACTAACATCTATTACATCTATCATCTCAATACCGGCCTGATTCAAGAAATTATCATAACTAGCTTGTATCTCGTCAACTGAAATCTGTCCCTGACTTTCCTCTGTCAGCAAATCCTCTATATTTTGATATTCCCTTACCTGCCACGCCATAATGTATTCATTAACAGTATTCAAAGGATCAGGAACATAATAAATATAAGCAGCAGCCGCAAGTAAAGAAAACACTATTATTAAACTTATGATTAATATAGTCTTCTTAATAACAATAACCCCCTTCAATATGAGTGATGTAAATGTAAAGTTTATATAATTATACTACATACTATACCTGTTAGCAATTTAATCCAATAATTCTTGTTTAAGTACACTTAATAAGTACAAAAACTGTACCAAAGTACAGTCAAGACTGTACCTAAGTGCAATTGTCTATGAACAAAAATAAATATACAATAAAAAAAAGGTACAAAAATAATAATATTGAAAGGTGGAATTCAAATGAAAAAATTAAGTATTATATTAATTATTATTTTAACAACTTTACTAGGTACATTGCCAACATTAGCAGCGAATTTTAGTCCCCTGGATGACCCTGTAGAGAGGTACAATTTCAATTTTAGAGAAGGAAAATACAAAATCAGTCTTAGCCATGACCGTAACTACCAAAGTATAAAGCTAGAGGACTTCGATGTTGATGTAAACACAATGCTTAACTACAGCCTTGCACTTGAATACAATGTAAAAAAAGGACTAAAAATAAGACTAAACAAAAGTTGGATACCTGAACATAGCAGTAATATTATAAATTTAGTAAATATAAATGCTATTCAAGAAGGAGAGTCCAGATCTACTAGCAATTGGGGATTAGACTGTACTTATAAGGAAGGCCCTACAGCCCACGAAATTAACTTTTCATATCAATCCCTTATATCAACCCTAAAATTATACGAACCTTTTGATATAAATGATACGCATAAAGATATTAGAGAGCGTATTTCCATATCCTACAAACCAGATATTGCCCTAGGTGGTTTTGGCATGGAAGTAGGGTATGAAACTAATAGTGTAGATTTGTTTCATAGCGAACAGCGCAATAGTGACAATTATCATCTAACTGTCAGCTATGAAGGCCAGATATAGAGTACCCGTAACAAATGAAAAAAATCATTAAAGGGAAAGAATGCCTTCATCTTAGTAACAGATGGAGGCATTAGTTTTTGCATTTTTAAGTTTATGTCTAGCAATTACTATGAATTTATTAAACCTTTTAGCTTTCGCGGTAGTAATGTATTACTGTTTTATTTACATCCAACATACTTGCACGAATTGTTCTTGACTCTTTAAGGAGTTAAACTGGGATACAGAGCGTTTGTTTCACCCTTATATAGGTGAACTATATATATTCACCCTCTAATAGGTGAAATTTAAAAGGTATCGTAAAATCAAACCAGCTATCAGGGCAATAGATACACTGCTTAATGTCCCTAAAAGATAATACTCTGCAAAATCCTTATCACTCATTTTATTAAATCGGGCTAGAGACTTTGCTGCTAATTGATAAATGAAACCTATCGTAATTATTGTTAGGAAAACATATTAATACGACAAAATATCTCTAGTATATACCTGTTCTTCCCTTGAATATAGGCTTATCACCCATTTGAATACCTGGATACATATTGATTAAAGTAGCAATTTATGGTATAATTTATAATGTATATACATAAAAAACAAATATGAGGAGGCAGAATATGAGGAGATTAATAACTTTAATGACGATTCTTATTTTACTTGTAGGGACGGGCTCTGCTCTAGCAACAGAGTTTATTTCTATAGCAACAGGTGGTACAGGCGGTACCTATTACCCACTTGGTGGAGGTATGGCTCAAATTATTAATGATGCATTAGACAACGTTAGTGCTACAGCTGAGGTAACTGGTGCTTCAGTAGAAAATAGTAGATTAGTACAGTACCAGGAAGTTGAATTAGGCTTTGTTCAAAATGATGTTATCTATTACGGTTATACAGGAACAGAATTATTTGCAGATGAAAAGTTAACAGATGTAAGAGGCATTGCAACACTTTATCCAGAGGTAATTCAAATAGTAACAACAGCAGATACAGGTGTTAACTCCATAGCCGATTTCAAAGGCAAAAGAATAGCCGTAGGTGCTCCTGGTAGTGGTACAGAAGCTAACGCTCGACAGATTATCAACGCCTTTGGGCTTACTTATGATGATATGAGTGTTGATTACTTATCCTTTGCTGAAGCCGTTAACCAGTTAAAAGATGGTCATGTAGATGCAGCATTTTTAACAGGTGGAACACCAACTGCAGCAGTAATGGATTTAGCAGCTACTCATCAGATAAAAATTCTAAACATTGAAGGGGATAGTAGTGACAGACTACTGGAAGAATATCCCTTCTATACTAAACACACTATACCTGCTGGTACTTATTCCGGTCTCAGTGAAGATGTAAATACAGTTAGTGTAAAAGCAATGTTAGTTACAAATAGTAATCTTAGTGAAGACCTTGTATATGGTTTAACAAAGGCAATATTTGAAAATCTTGATAGATTAGCAGAAATACACGTAAAAGGCTCTGTAATCAGTCTAGATACAGCCCAGGATGGTATGCCTATTGACCTTCACCCTGGAGCAGCAAAATACTATGATGAAGCAGCAAAATAATAGTAAATAATTAGAATTAATAAAAATGAGAAAGCTTGGTACCCTTTAGGGGGTACCACTTTTTTCAACTTTGAATATTGCAGGAAGGAAGATTGACATGAAAACGAAAATAGATACAAAAAGGGTTATGGAGGAATTAGAAAGGTATAGACAATTTAAGGGGAAGTGGGCCCTCATCATCTCAATAATGGCCATCACCCTATCTTTATTTCATTTATATACGTCTGGCTTTGGTCTTTTACTTGCTTTAAAACAACGGGCTTTCCATTTACTAATAATTATTCCATTAGCATTCTTACTCTACCCTTTTAAGAATAAGGACAAACATGCAAAAAGGCCTACAAATCTCGATATTATCTTTAGTATTGCAGGAATCACTGTTACTTCATATATTATATTTAATTTAGAAGCACTTGCTTTACGGGCAGGGCGTTATACTTCCCTAGATCTAGTTCTTGGTGGTATCCTGGTCTTACTGGTACTAGAAGGAACTCGAAGGTCTATCGGAATAGCATTACCAGCAGTAGCCACAACATTTTTGGTATATGCCTACTTCGGTCCTTATATGCCCGGCTTACTTGCTCACCGAGGTTTCTCTATAAGTCGAATTATCTCACAGCTTTATCTTACTACAGAGGGTATCTTTGGTATACCTATCGGCGTATCAGCCACCTTCGTCTTTATGTTCGTCCTCTTAGGCGCCTTTCTAGAGCAAACTGGTGTAAGTAATTACTTACTTGATCTGGCTTTTGCCAGCATGGGTCATAAAAGAGGAGGACCGGCTAAAGCAGCTGTATTAGGGAGTGGCTTGATGGGAATGGTATCAGGTAGCTCTATTGCCAATACAGTAACAACTGGTTCTATAACTATTCCGATCATGAAAAAAGTAGGATTCAAAGACTATGTAGCCGGTGGTGTGGAAACCGCAGCTTCAACAAATGGACAATTCCTACCCCCTATCATGGGAGCTGCAGCCTTTATAATGGTGGAATTCACTGGTATACCATATATTGATATTGTTAAAGCCGCCTTTATACCAGCTATATTAAGTTATATAGCAATATTTAGTATTGTACATATTGAGGCCTTAAAAACTGGTATCAAGGGTATAGATAAAAAAGATCTACCTGATTTCTGGCCTACTTTTATTAAAGGTTTTCATTATTTATTACCTATAATAGTACTCTTATATTACCTTATTATAATAAGAAATACACCCTTAAGCTCTGCCTTCTGGTCAGTACTAACCGCTTTAGCCGTTAGTATAGCAGTTAAACTATTTACTTATTCAAAACAAAAAATACAAAGTGAAGAAAAAAGTACACCTAAAATTGAATCTGAAGATGACCAGCAATACAGAAGTCTGAAACAAGTGGGGCATAATATTATTCAAGAAACCCTTTACGCCCTGGAGTGGGGTGCCCGAAATATGGTTAGTATCGCTATGGCCTGTGCTTCAGCAGGGATTATCATCGGTGTCGTTAATCTAACTGGGCTAGGATTAAGAATGACTAGCCTAATTGTAACACTAGCTAACAACCAACTACTACCGACTCTAATTTTTGCCATGATCGCCTCAATAATATTAGGATTTGGTCTACCTACAACAGCTACCTATATAGTAATGGCCACCTTAACTGCTCCAGCAGTAGCAAGACTGGGAGTGCCACTGATAGCTGCACATCTCTTTGTCTTTTACTATGGTATTGTGGCAGATGATACACCACCTGTTAGCCTGGCCGCTTATGCAGCAGCAGGGGTGGCAAAATCAGATCCGGTGAAAACTGGTATCACTGGGTTTAAATTTGACCTGGCAGCCTTTGTATTACCATTTATATTTATCTATTCCCCTACTCTGCTACTTATAGATACAACTATTCCCAGAGTGATTATCGCTTTCATAACAGCTATGGTAGGGATGTATGCCCTTTCTGCAGGAATACAGAATTACTTTATTAAGAAGACAACTATACTAGAGAGAATAGCACTTTTTATTATCGCTCTTCTACTTATAATACCAAATATGCTCTATAGCATAATAGGCATTATAGGCTTTATCCTTATATATTTCCACCAAAAAAAGGACAATAGAAATAACCTTGATCATAAAGAAGTTTATCAAAACTAGCCAGGAAAACTCCATCTATATATCATCTGCGATTTAGATGGAGCGATTTACAACGAATAATTAAAAAAATAGCATCCTGCATATGTGAAGATGAATTATTAATTAGGCATAGGGTGTAGTGGTTTATACAAAATAATTAAGGAATAATAGGCGGGATATTTATGTTAAAGCAGACAAGAATATTAAAGACCACAAGAACTAAAATTAAATCTCAAATCAAAAAAATTAATTCTATCAAGTACATAAGCATAGTCTTGATACTACTCTTAATATCCCTAATATACTTTCCTAACTTATTTGTATTTATCACCAGCAACAATCAAACCCTCTCTGCCCATTTTCTACTTCCAGGAGAGGGCTTTTCTCTTACCTACAATCACTCCGTTGAAAAAACACCTGTCCAGGAAATATATCACACAAGATTTATTGGTGGCTTTATTATGGATAAGACTATTTTCCAATCATATGGAGCTGGGTTACCTCTGGAAGACAAAAATTTCACTATAGATGAAAATAAATTCATTCTTAATGATATGAATATCAAACTAGATGAATTAAGGATTCGGGTATCAAGAACCCCCGGCCAAATAATAAAAATAAACAAAATAAAATATGACCTACAGGATATTAGCAGGCCAGGAAAACTCATTACACTTAAAAGTGGAAGTCTATTTGATTATATCCAAAACTTACAATACTATAATATATAACATCAATATTCAAAGTAAAGAAAGGTGATTTCAATGAAGTATTGGTCTATCTGCAAGGCAACCTTTATCAAAAGGCCTAACCGATTTATTGCTCATGTAATTCTAGATGGAGAAGAAGAAATTGTTCACGTAAAGAATACAGGTAGGTGTCAGGAAATTCTCAAGGAAGGAACAACTGTAATTCTAGAAAAAGCCAAAAATAAAAATAGGAAAACAAAATATTCACTGATAGCAGCTTACAAAGATGATCTGCTGATTAATATCGATTCACAGGTACCAAATCAAGTAGTCTTTGAAGCACTTAAAGATGAGGAAATATCAGGGTTTGATAAATTAACAGAATTAAAAAAAGAAGTTACTTTTAAAAACTCAAGATTTGATATTTATTTTGAAAACAATAATAAGGCAGGCTTTATTGAAGTAAAAGGTGTTACTTTAGAAGAAAAGGGAAAAACCATGTTCCCAGATGCCCCCACTGCCAGAGGTAGTAAACATGTCAAAGAAATGATTAAAGCCGTTGAAGAAGGTTATCTAGGATATATATTCTTCTTAATCCAGTTACAGGGGGCAGCAGATTTTACCACTAACAAAAAAACAGACCCTGTATTTTCCCAAGCCCTTAAAGAAGCCAAAGAAAAAGGGGTAACACTACTAGCTTATGACTGTCATATCACGGAAAATAGCATTACCCTCAATAAAGAGATTCCTATTATTCTGTAATTTCTTAATTCAAATAAACCACACTATCACTTTGCTTAGATATGTTGTCTGCTAAGTTTCCTAACATTATACAGGTAGTGATTACATATTACAATAAAACATAGGTAATTTTTTAATAATTTTACTCATGTTTTTGCTATATGGGTAGCAAATACCTAAATATAAACTTCTATTCCAGGATAGTTACAAGACCATCTCACCTGCTGCTTCCATAGTTTATTCACAAAATCAAACAAAAATCAAGAAATTCGACCCCTTTTATTATCACCGAAAGGGTTAACTTTTACATAAATGACAGGCAACATTATGTTTCTCAGAGTATTCTGAAGAAAAAACAGATGAAGTAACAGGTATTAATATTTAAGTAAACTAGTAATCGAAGGGAGTCAACTGCACACCGGTTATATAACAATCAATACCCCTATTGCTCCTTTTGACAATCTAATAGTAAGACAGGCTCTAAATATGGCTGTTAATAAAGATAGAATTGTTCAAATTATAAATGGCCGAGCTAATATTCTCACTGCGAGAGACAACACCACAAACTTCAAAGGCTTCTGGTAAGGCCTTAGCTATTCTTAAATAAAATTCTGCTCTCCAGCCAGATCCAATCAAACCATAAACAATCTTCTTTTCCATAGATTTATCCCCTTCCCAGGAAGAGTAAAGAAATATCCCCAGTAATAAGATACTGGAGACTTATATTTTTTATTATATATATCATAATTATTCCTATTCACTTTTAAAATAATCAGGATATTCTTTTTTTAATTTAGCACTATCAAACTTTATACGACTAATATGTTTTGCCATTATTCTTTCTGCCAACTCTTCATTATTGGCCTCGATGGCATCGATAAGTTTCTCATGATCAGTAATAACCTCACCCCTATTAAAATTTGCAGCCAAACTCAATATCCTTAATCTGCTTAGGTGTGTACTTAACTGTTGAATCGAAGACCAGATATCGCTTTTATTACACCCTTCAAAAAGTATACTATGGAACTCATTATCCAGCTCGAACAATTTTATATAATCCTCTTTTTCTGCATAAAGTTCCTGCATTTTGGTATTTGTATGCAGGCGGAATATATTCTCATCACTAAACTCCTTACATGCCAGTTTAACGACAGCCCTCTCCAGATGATCCCTCATAAATTTTGCCTGCTCCACTTTTTCTAGATTTATATACGAAACATAAGTACCTCTTTGAGGAAAGATATCTACTAATTCCTCCTCGGATAATCTGGCGAAAGCCTCTCGAATAGGAGTAATACTAACCTCCAACTTTTTGGCTATTTCGTCTTTCTTTAAACAAGTACCAGGCTTTAGCTTTAATTCCATAATATTTATCTTCAATATATTATAGACATTATCTTTCATATATCCATAATCTACATTATCACACTTATGCAGTTCCATATACTTAACCTCTTTCAAAAAGTATTTTACATATTAATACATTAAATTTACATTAACATATTGGCAATAAATGGTCAATTAAAACACCCGATAAACTCCCTTACAACCCTTGTCATCCTATAAGTATTATTATAATAAGTTTGAAGGGAACATAAAATCTATAAATATAGTGCTAAAAAATATATTCTTTCAATATAAATTTTTTAAATAAGCATCTTAGGGAATTAAATACTAATATATTTCCCTGTTATACTCATCTGCTATTCCAGATTTTCTGAAGAAATAACTATTTATAACATCACGCCATTCACGTGAATGATCTAACTGTTCCTTCAGTCTGGAAAGAACACTGTTATAGCTCTGCTCATCTATAGTGTTCTCAAGACCTTCCCACTGCTCAATTAGTTTTTCAACTTGTTCAACACCTTTAAAATGAGTATCATAGATATGTTGGATTAAGGTCTTACCAGACCTTAATCTATATACATAAGGAACATGGTGGAAGAATAAAAGGAGTTCTTCTGGACACTGTTCCATAGATTCATATTTACTAGCTACCTCTGGATAATATTGTCCGGCAAATCCTGTACCATTTTTGACAGTTCTATCAACACCAATACCAAAATGATCGGCACGGTGGTATGTCCCCCAAGGTGAATACTCATATCCATCTACATTAGGACCATAATGGTGGTGAGGGTTTACCATCCAACCTATTCCCAGTGGAGAAGTATAGTTTTCGTATGTCTCCCAGGAGCCCAATAGCATTTCCGATACTGTCTCAAGAACCTCAGGGTCATTACCAAAAGTAGCTCGAACCCACTCCTCAGTGATATCATCTGCTGTCAAGTCTGGATTCCAGGCTAATCTACCATAACCATATAAATTTGACTGTGCCAGAGTATGTCCGGTCCAGTTTTGATCATTACCTACATTAACTACAGCCGCAAAGCCGTTATGCTTTTGTGAAATTAGAGAACCATCAATTACCCGCTTCACTGGGGAATCTTCACCATCGGCATATGTGTCAAAATCAAGTACCTCTTTCCACTGGGGTATTAAATAACAAAGGTGACGCTGTTGACCTGTATATTCCTGAGTAATCTGAAATTCCAGTATTTGATTTGTCTCTTTTAACTTACCAAACAATGGAGCTATCGGTTCTCTTACTTGGAAATCCATCGGCCCATTTTTTATCTGCAAAATTACATTATCATTAAACTCCCCATCTAGAGGCATAAAGTTATCATAAGCGGCTCTGGCTCTATCTATAGATAGGTCACGCCAGTCCTGCTGACAGTTATATACAAAACAACGCCAGATTAATAGACCTCCATAAGGCTCTAGTGCCTCTGCCAACATATTAGCACCCTGGGCATGGTTACGATCATAAGTAAAGGGACCAGGACGGTGCTCTGAATCAGCCTTTACCAGGAAACCACCAAAATCAGGAATACTCTCATAGATACCTTCCACAATACCTTTCCACCAATTTCTTACCCCTTCATCCAATGGATCTGCAGTAGATAGGTCCCCTATTTCCATTGGGCTGGCGTAATTAACACTTAAAAAGGTCTTTAATCCATATTTCCTGAAAATATCAGCAAGTGTTTTTACCATTCCTAGTTTCTCTCTAATAAGTTCAGTCTCTTCCTGGTGTACATTTACATTATTAATTGCTACAGAATTAATTCCAGTTGAAGCCAGTAAACGGGCATAGTCTTTAATCCTATCAAGATTATCAGTCAATTGATTATCCTTGTAGAATATAGAGTTACCTGCATAACCTCGTTCAATACTTCCATCCATATTATCCCAGTGGTTAATTATCCTTAAAGGATTAGCTGGATTTTCAATTATATTAAGCTTATCTAAGCCCTGATCCATCTGCAATAGTCTTAAGAAATTAAAAATACCATACAGGAGTCCTCTATCTGATTTTGCTGTAATTATAATCAGGTCTTTAGCATCTTTATTTAATGACTTAATTACAAAGCCCTCTTCATTCAGGGATTCCCAATCCTCCATAAGATTATCTTTTAAATCAATATCTTCAACTTTGGCAATCTGCAAAGTAACCTGAGAATCCAGTTCCCTACTTATAATAGGTGAATCCCCAATAATCGCAGATATACCATATTCAAGCTCTGCTACTATGGAATTGATAATTTGACTATCACCAACTACAGCTATCTTATTAAGAGATAACTGATATTCCTTTAATCTCTTACTATTTTCTGTTTTTTTATAATCTAACCAACAATTATATTCTTTGTTATGATTATTAACAGGCATTTTTTCACTCTCCAAAAATATAAAGTTTATTTATAATGCTAATTTTAAAATTACTAAAATATCATCTTTATCAAGTTTCACAAAATTACCTAACAATCTTGTTTTAAACAAACTCAAACTAAAGATTTTAGCTTATCTATCTGTTCTGAATGGAGATGCTGGCAAGCCTTCCTTATTATACAAGTTTGCACCTTCAGGATTATCAGCCCAGGCATAGCGGACTTCAACAGGCTTATCTATTTCCTCACTCTTAACTACCACTTGATTACCTACTAGCTCTGCTTCAGCCCAGACAAATTCCTTATCAGGACCTGCAACTTCAAAACAATTTAATTCATCACTACCTTTTATCATTAGACCACTACCAGTATTAGTAAAGGAAATTATTATTCTGTTTCCTTCAATTTTTTTAGAATGATAAATAGGACCAGAATAAACTATGCTTTCATTTCCATAAGCCAAATATTGGGCTGCTAATGCAAGCCTATTACCTACATCTTTTTTATTAAAAGGATGTAAGTCGTTCCATTCACCTACATCTATAGCTACTGCCATAGCAGTATTGTTAGTAATAGCAAGTGTTTTTAACTGTGCTTCTCGTAATTCAGCCCAATTACTTTCAGATGGTTGAACTTTAACTTCTCCGAAATTTGGTAATTGCACATATAAAAACGGAAGCTCTTTCTGACCCCATCGCTCTCTCCAGTTTCTAATTAAAGCCGGAAACAGCTCACGGTATTCTATAGGTTTTTCTGTATTCGATTCACCCTGGTACCAAATAACACCTTTGACCCTATAATCTAAAACAGGTGCAATCATACCATTATATAAACCCATGGGTTTCCATTGAACAAAATTCCATTCTGGTATTGGGCCAGTAACCGCCCCTACCTTATACTTCCAATCACCTTTTAAATCAATACTTTCTTCCCCAACACTTAGCCTATAGGGTTTGTCTTTAATGAAACCCCCTTGCCCATTCTTAATTACAACCCTTAGGGCAATGACATTTTTCCCCTCTTTCAGCAAGTTATCAGGGAATTCATATTTTCTAGGTGGGTATTGGTATGTGGTAGCACCTACTCTTCTGCCATTAATATAGGCAGTATCTCCATCTATTATTCTACCCATATACAACTTCCCGGCTTTACCAACCATAGAAGCAGGTACTTCAATTTCTTTTCTGAACCATATAACTCCGTTTAAATCATCAAGTCCTTCTTCTACAAAAAGTCTCGGTAGTTCCATAGTTGACCAATCTGATATATCACAGTTAGCATCATACCATGGTAATTTCCCCTCAGATTGACCATTATCCAGATTATATAATTTTTTATACCATTTAAAATTGCCTTCTTCATTTCTTTGCTCTATCTTTTTTACAAAGTCATTATCCTTATACTTTAAAGCTGTTTCCAGGTGATTAGGAAAGGCCTTTAAAGCCTCCTCGCTTAACCAGGCTTCAACAGGTGAACCACCTATACTGGTTTTAATTAACCCTATAGGAACCTGATATTCCTTATATAACTTTTTTGCAAAAAAATAAGCAACAGCTGAGAAATTTAAAATACTATTACTGTTTGCCGATACCCACTTACCAGTATTCAAATCTTCCTGAGGGTAATTAAAATTATAATCCATAAGAACACTAAACTGCCTTATTTTATAATTTTGGCATTCAGTTATTTCATTTTCATAAAGCTCCCTTACTCTACCCATAGGAATTTCCATATTAGATTGACCAGAACAAATCCATACATCACCTATCAGAATATCCTTAATGGTAATAATACTATTACTCTCTTTTATCACCATTTTGTAAGGACCGCCAGCTTTAAGAGCAGGTAAGGTTATAGACCACTTACCATCATACCCTGTTTTAGTACTATATTCTTTATTTAGAAAATTTAATGTTACTTCTTTACTTACAGGGGCCCAGCCCCAAATTTTAACTTCCTTTTCCCTTTGCAATACCATTCCATCACTTATCAGACGCGGAACTTTAAGCTTGTCAATATCTGCTGGAGTAGTATTTGATATATCAGTATCATTATTATTTTTCATGACTATCCCCCTCAACATAAACTAATCTTATCACAAAAACAGCATTTTTTGTAATTAAGATTTTGTTGAGCCCTTAACACCTGTTGTTGCAATACCTTCAACAAAGTATCTTTGAGCAAAAAAGAATAAGGTAATACTACCCTCGCCTCCTCATATATTAATATGCTAATATATCAGTATCCAACTAATATATTACCACTTCAGTTTTGAATAGTCAATCAATAATACTCTTGATATTCTGAATTAGTTATTGAAATCCTGCTGACTTTCAATTATATTGCCCTATAATTTATATATATGATTTTAATATTCTAATATACTACAACTCCAATATATATATTAAAATATATCAATAAAAAACCCTACACTAAGAAATTTCCTTAATATAGGGATATAACACATAAGAATAGCTATTTTATTAATCAAAACTTATAATAATTGAATGAGTATTTCTACATCTACTTCAGCCAATAACTACATGAATTTAATACTCCCACTGTTCTTCCTTTACTCCATAATCAGCTGATTGCAAGACCTCTTCTCCACTGGCAACAACATAATCTGTCGGACCGTGATAAACTTTATTTATCCCTACTATATCCTCAGCCTGCTGTGCAGTATATATTACTAGAGCCCTCTTTTCATTATATGGGTTAGGCAAAGCACTTATATGGCGAAGGTCCTCCCCATGATATGTCTTGTCAGCTATAATTTTATCTCTCTTAATTAAAAATGGAAACAAAGAGGAATGCTCCTTTAACCAGAGGTTTCCCTCAATTGTACCATAGGCTAAAATAGACTTAGTTGATAAATCATTTTTTAATGCCTCTATATCAGTTAGAACTGCAGACTCTTTAAAAAACATTTCCTTAACCTTAGTCACATATTGCTTAATACCTTCTATATCCTTCTTATCATTTTCATTTGTCGGTATAATCAAAACAACAGAATCCCTATCCTGAGAAGCACTATTTATCGGCCCTCTAAAAACTGTTGTATAATAATCCTCACCTAAATCACTTTCAAGTAATTTTTTGAATACTTTTAATATCTCCGGGTAAAATTCTTCAAAATTACTGTATTCTTGACTATTCTCATATTCCTCCAAGGCCTTAGTCAAATCCTCAATATAAACAAAGCCCCTATTCTTCTCATTACGTAGTACAGTATCACCAGCTGTCTTTCCATATTTCAAATATGTTAATCTAGCGGTCACAGCTCTAACAATGTGTTCATTAACCACAGTACTCCAATTTGGATAGGCCTGGGATTTCATCTTCTCAGCAATAGGAGCTAGCAAAGAAGAATATTGACCTACTTCATGACTATATTGTTCAGTAAGTGGGTTTATAAATGAATGACTAAACTCATGCCAGACTAAATAGCACAAATTCCATTCACTTCCAAAGATTGGTTTTTGTTCTTCTTCATTAGATGGACCACAGATATTATATATATTATAACGGTTTTCCTGTATCTCCACCCGGGGACCATAACCACCTGCATGGAATAAAGGAGCTAGAATAATGTAATATCCTTCCTGACTGCTGCGATAATAACCTTCCAAATCCGCAACATAATCTTCATCCTCTATCTTATCCTTTACCCCTTCCACTAGTTGCTCATAAAAAGCCTGATGTTGATTATAAAAAGCTATAAAATTACTCTCAACAGCAAAATCTCGCAAACTATCCACAAACTGCCTTAACTTCCTCTCTCCACCTGCCCTTTGCTTAAGATAATCAGTAAAAGGTACTTTATATTCCAGTTCTGGTGGTTGAGATAGATAAAGCATAGCTGTAGGTGGTGCATCATAGGAGAAACCTGCATTAGCTAACCCCTTAAATATCTTAACTGCCTGGTGATTCTGATATGCCTGAAAGTAATCTAAAATCTCATCTTTATATTCCAGATCTAAACTATTTATACGCATATAACCACTTAATAATTGAACTACACTTAATAATTCAATCCTAGGATCTACCTTAACCTGCAGCTGATGTTCACTAGTACTAGCCAGCACCGAACCAGACAATACAACAATTATCAATAAAGATACCATACCTAGAAACACTATTTTGTTAAACATTTCACACACTCCATTTGAAAAATTTCTCCCTACCTCGCCACATAACAATCCTGTAGCGGATAGTAAAGATTTACTTTACTAAATGTCAAAAAGTATCAACTTCGAAATATTAAGCAAAGGTCACTATAATAATATAGTTCTTCATAATCACTTAAGCTCAATCCAACTGGAATGACTTTCCGAACTATCAACACAAGCATTAATAAACCTAACCCCATTAATACCATCCTTTACAGTGGGGAAATCATAATCATCTAGGCTGATGTTCTCCACCTTTCTTGCCATTACTGCATCCATAAAGTTTGCATACATATTAGCAAAAGCAAGTGGCAATCCTTCAGGATGACCGGCCGGTAATCTTAATTTATCCTCTGCCAAAGGATATAGTTTATCTCTACCCCTTGAAAGTATTTCTTTAGGTTTATCTATATAACTTACCGTTAAACAAGAAGGATTCTCCTGTTCCCATATGATAGAGCCTTTAGTTCCATAGATTCTAATCTTCAAACCATTATCATGCCCTATGGCTACTTGCGAAGACCAATACATTCCAGTAGCTCCATTTTTGAACTTTAACATTATCTCAGCATTATCATCAAGTTCACTAACTCCAGTTATAGACTGTAGATTAGCAGATAATGATTCAATTTCAAGTCCTGTAATATATGAAACAGTATTCTCAATATGACTACCAATATCACCAACGCAATTTGATCTGCCTGCAATTTCAGGGTCTACCCTCCAGGTTGATATCCCACCCTCATTTCCTTCAAGAGCAGCCAGGAGATAATCCTGCAAATACTCACCCATGACCATCTTAATCTCACCAATATCACCATGTCGCACCATTTCTCTAGCCTGCTTTACCATAGGATAGCCTGTATATGAATAATTAACTCCAAATAATAGCCCTTTTTCTTTAGTGATCTCTGCTAATTCCACTGCCTGATCCACAGTAAATGTCAGAGGCTTTTCACAATAAACATTGATACCCTTTTCCAAAAATGCCTTTGAAGCTTCATAATGAGCATAATTAGGAAGAACTATAGACACAAAATCTATCTTTTCGGCTTCTTTTTCAGCCATTTTATAAAAATCATTATAGACCCTGTCATTAGCCAAACCACATTCCTCAGCTGTTCTCAAATTCTTTTCTTTATCCCTTGAAAAACAGCCAGCTACCAGTTCCGCTCTGCCATCATAACTAGCCGCTTTTCTATGTACATCACCCATGAAAGAACTACTATCACCACCAACCATTCCATACTGCAGTTTGTTCTTATTTGGTTTATTATTATTCATAAGCTCACTCCTTTATACTCATTTCTAAACAACTTTTCTCTAACTGAGCCAGTCACTATCTTTACTAGCTTAATTAAAAGTACTAATCTATTATCAAAAATTAACATGTATTATAAGATGCCAGACTGCCTTTTCCATACTTTCAAGACCAAAAACAGATATGACTGGCAACATACCCCTTATCTCTCCTGGAAAAACTCTATTACCTCATCGTCGGGACCTTTACAAAAAGCAATCCGTACTTTATAGACTGGGTCTGACTGTATATCAAAATCAAAAGGCTCATCTATCAATCAATTCCCCTTTAAATAACTTCTTATACTTTAAAGAAATACCCAATTTACCAGTCTTCTTCTTGAGCTCACTCTCTTCCCTTTTTGTAACAATGGAAATCACTGTGCCTGTAGCACCCATTCTCCCTGTTCTACCGGACCGATGAATGTATTGCCTGGAGTCCCTTGGCAAATCCCAATTTATTACATGGGTCAATCCCTCAATATCTAATCCCCTTGCGGCTAAATCAGTGGCTAATAACATAGGAAATTCAGCTATACGAAATTTCCTTAATGCCTCTTTTCGCTCATTTTTCTTAGAATCCCCAGTGAGTACTCCTAAATTCAATCCTTTATACCTTAATTTGGCGGCAATTTCAGGTATATTGCTGGAATCACTTACAAAGACTAATGCCTTCATATCCTCAGACCTAATTATTTTTCGTAGAATCTCAATCTTTTCCCTTTCTTCACATAAGATAACTATATGTTCTGTATTAGAAGGAGCAGTCTCACCTTCTTTAATTTTTATTATTTCAGGATCCTTCATTAATTCCCTTCCAATTTCCTCCGTACGTTCTGCCAGGGTAGCGGAAAAAAATAAAATCTGTCTATCCCTCAATGTAGTTTTTATAATACTTTTTAGGTTAGCCACATGCTCCTGGGCAATCAAGAGGTCAAATTCGTCAACTACAATTGTCTTCACTTCATGCATTTTTATTTTCTTCATCCTAATCAATTCAAGCAACCTACCAGTAGTCCCAACTATTACATGAGGGTGTTCCCTTAAATTAACTACCTGTCTCTTAATATTAGCACCACCTATAATAGGGAGGCTTCTAATCTTGCTGCCCTTTGTCCACTGCTCAACAACCTGAAAAATCTGCATAGATAATTCATGGGAAGGTGCGAGAATCATAACCTGAACATTTTTCTTACTAGTATCTATCCTATTTAGTAAAGGTATTAGATAAGCTAATGTTTTACCCGTCCCCGTTGGCGATTCAGCAATAATATCCTTATTCTCCACAATTAGCGGAATAGTCCTCTCTTGAACAGGTGTAGCTGATTCAAATCCTGAAGAATTCCAGGCCTCTTGCAAAAAAGATTTCATGTTTATTAAAAGTTGATTGTCCCTTTTATTTATACTATCATTATCATTTTTCATATCTAATTCCTCTCTGGCCGTTTATTTTAATACTCTCTAATATATTCTTATTTTGATTCTTATCTAACCGTTGTTTATAAAAAATATTTCATCAACCATTTAAAAGTAAATCTGCCAGCCTTAGCTGACAGATTCATATATTAGTATATACTTTTTAATAGTAGAATTATGCCCAGGCTTAATATGATTTTAAGTTTATTCTATTAATAGTGCTTTCCTTAGTCACAGTTTACAATGGAGCAAATTAGTATATTACATACTCATCCTTAGCAATAAAGACTATTAATACCTTCTTAAGGTTTTCTTTATTAGAAAACTTACGACTATCAGCATATTCCTCTAATTGCCGTAAACCTTCTTCCTTAACCTCTGCTAATTTATCCCTTTCGCTCTTCTTTAAGTATTTCAATTCAATTATCCATTCATACTTAACCTCAGGCATCCTAATATCCCGTTCCAAATAAATGTCGATATATCCATTCTCAACCTCAGGTTCACTAACTGGACGATATAGATTGCTGGTAACAAGATATGAAAATAAGATTACTTTGATATACTTCTCGTCAAAATTAATCAAATCACGATTAGATAGTTTACTCAACACATTCTCGCTTATATAAGCCAAAAATGGCTCTATCTCTCCATCAAAACCCATCTGCCAGATTGACTTTGCCATTTCTTCAACATCATAAGAAATACCAAACTCTTTTTTCAATCTACGCTCAATATATTCCCAGAAAATAACCCTGGTTACATGGTTGGGTATTTCCAATCTAGTCTTTCCATATTTTATTTCCCCAATTGTTAGTAAACCCATGTAGTACAATAATGACACAAAATATTCCTCATCATACATCATATCAAACGAGAAACGAGTGATAATATCCGCCACTATCCCTTCTTCTATAATGATATCTTCTAATACTTCCCGATTAGCTTCATTTGCTACCAACCTATTAATCCTACCATAATCAGTTCTTACATTGTCATCAATAAGCTGATCCGGGTAATTACCTGTCATCAACCACTGATTAAAGAAGTGTAAAATCATATCTGGGTTATAAAGCCGTTCCCGACTATTTTTATTAAATAGATAGCCATTATAATTCTTTCTTAATTCAAACAATAGCTCATCTTTATCTATATCTATATTTGACTCTTCTATTATCCCCATTACTTCATCTTCCGTAAAACCTAGCATTTCATTTGTTAACTCACTTAATGTTATATTTGTAGCTATATTAAAACCACTAGTCAGATCATCTAACATAACTGGTGAAATACCAGTAATAAAAATACGATCAATTACACTTTCTGTTCCAATTTTGACTGTTTCATAGAAATCCCGCACAAAACCTGTTGCTCTGATTATTTCTTTATAAAAATCACCATCACCCATTGCAATAATGTCATTAGCAAAATGGTCATATTCATCTATAATTAGGTATATTTTCTGACCACTTATTTTTACTTCCGTCATAAAAAATTCTAAAATACCACTAATATCCTGCATATTCATTAACCTATCTTCTATTTCATCGACATTAACAAATATATCACTATAAGCATTTAAAATACTATTAATTGCTCTTAATAACCTTAATCGAAAAGAATTCTTCAACTCTTCTTTAGTATCTGTATTTAATCCGGAGAAATTAATTTTCAAAATCACATACTTATTTTTTAATTCAGTAGGATTCTTTCCAATATATAAATCGCCAAATAAATCTTCGAATTGATCTTTATTATTTAAATCATAATAATGTGACAAAGTTGACAAAAAGAGACTCTTACCAAAACGGCGAGGGCGGATAAAAAATAAATATTCGGATCCCATTTTATCCAACGTTTCTATAAATTTAGTTTTATCTATATATAAATAGTTCTCTTTTCTAAGCTTTTTAAAATCCGATATCCCATAAGGTATCTTCATCTACCTATCCCCCTCTACTATTAGTCCCTGTAATAATTATACAATTATATTAATGATAAAGCAAATCTGCCAACCTTAGCTGACAGATTCATATCTTAGGATATAACTTTTTTCATAAATCTATGAAAATCTTAAATTAAATTTAATAAAATATTCTCAAACAATTCTCAAGTTATTTTTTAACTTATTCCTAGGAGTATAACTAGTTAAACCAGGATAGTGAACCTCTACATCCAAAACATAAGTAAATTTAAAGGAGCTTAACCATATTTTTAAAACTAAATTTCAAACATAATTTTTAGAAAGTGTCTTATAAACTAAAGAAGGTTCTTATCCGTGTCTCTAATAGACAAAGTTGTATCTAAAGTAATAGTTGTTGGAGACATATCAGGAGCTTCTATATTTTTTAATAAGAGTTCTACAGCTGTTTTCCCCATATCACTAACCGGTTGATAGTAAAAATTATAATAATTATTAATAAGTTGATCAAGCTCTTCACTCTTTTTTACTACATCATTTATGTTCTTGCTATTATTCACAAGATCAGTAAGCTCTTTTCTTTTTACTTCTATTTCATCCTTTATGTTCATATATAATTAATCCCTCCATCTAGTATTTTACGTTATTATCGTAATTAAAGTATAAAAAAAACTGCCAACTAAAACCATCTACATCATTCGTTAGTATAGTACCGATATTTTCCATTGTTTTAATCGATGGCATAACTCTATTCTTTTCAATATCACACAGATAACTATTTGATATACCAGCCATTTCAGATAAATGATTTTGCTGTATACCCCTGACATTTCTTATCTTTCTTATAGATTCTCCTAGAGCAATATATTCTTTGTTTTTTAATAACTCTTTAAAAAGTTTTTCTAAATCTAATTTTTCCATAATCACTTCACCACCTTTGCTTATAAAATGGCATTAAATACTGTTATTACTATTTTACGTAATTTACGTAAAAAAATCAAGTAAATTCCCATACTTTACTTTATTATAATAAAATACTATAATAAAGATAATACGTAAATAACGTATCAAAGATAGGTGGGTGGAAGAATAGATGGATATTGGTAAAAGAATTAGAAAACTAAGAAAAGAAATGAAATGGACTTTAAAAGATATGAGTAAGAGAACTGGACTCTCAATCTCTTTTTTAAGTGATATTGAACGGGGAGTAAGCAATCCCTCTTTTAAAAAGTTAAAAGTACTAGCAGAAAAATTAAATGTTTCTATATGCTTTTTGCTAGGAGAAGAGAGTAATCTAGATAAAAAACATAAAAATGTGCCCGTCCTTTATACATTCAACAATAATGAAAATACCATATCTGAAGAAGAAAGTACAGAATACTATACAATAGATTTATCACAAGAAAATGATTCCGAGGACTATTTTTTTATAAAAATGCAGGATGATTCTATGAAAGGCAGTGCTATAATTCCAGGAAGCCTTGTCTTAATAAGGAAACAAGACTATGTAAAAAATGGCGAAATCGCCGCAGTAAGCCTTGACAATAAGAGTGTTTTATTAAGAAAGGTCTACATTAATAATGACACCATTATATTACAGGCAGAAAACAACGAGTATGAAACGAAATTACACTCAATAGAAAATGTAAATATCATTGGTAAAGTAATCAGCAGCAGATATTATTTTGAAAGTCCTTAGGTAGAACTATCTGGTATCCCTTATCTTATCTCCATCATTAGCCTTTTGATCATTTCCAATAGTAAATACTGTTAATAAGAAATAAAAAACTATACAAGTAATCGTAAAGACTATTATAGAATACTTATCTGTATGTACTAGTACTAACAATAGTAAGATAACAGTACACATCCCAGACTTAAGTTTCCCAACTATTACAGCAAGTATGGTAAAAAATACAGCAAATATGTATTTCTCCATCAGCCATACCACCCTTTCCTTACCTTTAAGCTTACTCCTTAAAAAATAATTAGTGACTCTACTAATGCATAAATTCTATTTTTACTTAAATTAAACTTATACACCTCTTTTGAATTTAATTACGTTGATAGCGTAACTAAAGCGCAAAAAAAATAAAATTTGTCCTTTATTCATTAAAAAGTATCATTACCATAAATCACCTAATTCAATACTTAAACCCTTAAAATCTGGATGTTCCAGAATATCTTCATCCATACCTGATGCCAGTAGGGCATATATACCGTCACGCAGTGCAAAGCACTCCATGGTTTTTTCCGCTGGGTCAAGAATCCAATAATTTTCTATCCCAGAATTCTGATAAATTTGCATTTTTCGTAGTCGATCCTTACGTATATTATATGGTGATATAATTTCAACAGCTAGTATAGGTGAACCATCTATTCTGTTTTCTTTTATTATCTTTTTCTGAATACCTGCTACAAAAAATAAATCTGGTTGAACCACATTGTTATCAGAAAGAGTTACATCTAAAGGGGCAGCAAAAACCTCTCCTTCAGGATCAACTTCCCAAAAATAATCCTCTAATATTCGATGCAACCTTCGAGAAACCCGTTGATGAAGAACATTAGGTGATGGTTCCTTAATTAAAGTACCTTCCAATACTTCAAACTGATAACCAAGCTCTTCAGGTAATTCTAGATAATCTTCATAAGTAAAATCTTCACTATCTTCTGTGTATTCATTTCCTGTTTCCCTAACTCTCGAACTAGCCAAAGATTTAACTACTTCCTCAAGTTTATAACGGTACTGTCGGTTTCCTAAATCTATAAAAGGAATTTTTCCTTCTCTGGTATAGCGCCAAATTGTCTCAACAGAAAGATCCAATTTCTCTGCCAGATTCTGAGCAGTTATCATTTTTTTATTAATAGACATAACATCACCTCTTAGTTAATTATATACCATTATTTTCTTATAGTCAACTATAATCAACTAAACTCAAGTCAAATTAAGTTGAATCTCCACCTTAATAATAAAGCAAAGGAGTTAAAGGTCATCTACAACTCCTTCGCTTTATTAATCATTCCTATTTAAACAAGATTTTTACTGTATGCATTTTGTTATCCTGATATAATGGAATATTTGTATCTAGATTCTTTTTACCATCGATAAATACCTCAACTTCACTATCTTTCATCCTATATAATCCAATAGGTTTTGTTATACTTATATCATATTTTACTTTTTCCATGTTCAGACTATACTCTAAATAAGTTTCATTTATTCTCATAATCGGGTTAATATTTATTCCAGTTGGAGTGAAATCAATCCCTAATGAGGAAAACAGGGTTAGAGTCAGCCAACTTGCTGTTCCACTCAACATTGGACCAATGTTTTCACCACTTTCACTATTATTATATTGTGTGCAAAAACGGGGGTTTCCTGCGAATGTATAAGGGTTTTTTAATGTTTTATAAGGAAGTACTAAGTCTATCATCCAGTAGGCATTTTCGGTAAGCCGGGCAGCCAAATCCCTGTCTTCAATTTCTTTAGCAGCCTTAAACATAGCTGTTGTTGCCATCATACTGGCATGTTTGAATACCCCACCATTTTCACGGTCCCCGGGAAAATATTCACCTGTAGCAGTGTTCTTTGCAACCTTTTCCAGATCAGTAGGGCTAATCACTTTATATCCGTAGGGCGTTTTTAAATGACTGTCTATCACATCCAACATAGTTCTTATCTGATCTTCCTCAGCACAGTCTGATAATACTGACCAGGTAAAAGAATTTAGAAAGTAGGCCCCATCAATATTTGAATCAGCAGACAACCCGTCACCTTTTGCTCCAAGATATTCATATTTCCCATCTTCAAATCTATTAAATAATACCCTGGCAAAAAAGTTGTTTTTCCATGCATATTGCTGAACATTATTATATAGTTCAGTGGAAAGACTTTTTAAGTGATTTTTATAGTCAAAGTCTCCCTTCTTTATAGCAAGAGTACAGGTATTATCTACTGCAACCTTTAGTAGAAAAGCATTCATTATACTTTCAGAATAATTACTTTCAAATGGTTTTTCACCAATTTGTGACTCATCTGCTAATTGTTCTAAATATTTTTTTTCTTTATTAATACCATCTATAAAGTCATTATCCAACTTCAAACAATCATTCCAATCAGCATTATCCAGTAAAGGCATGCTGTGTTTACCAACCGATATTCTGGAAGAATATCTTATAATACTCTTTAAAGTTTCATAAACACTCCTTGTCTTAACTGGTTCTGTTCCAGCAATCTTAACCTGTTGATCAAGTATCTCTGTATCTCCAGATAGGTTTATATATCTATAAACAGCTTGAATAAACCATAGAGCATCATCTGACCATTTACCTGGCTCTTTACCCTCCCAATAAAAATTGTGGTAAGCATATCCTAATTCAAAGACTTTAGCACACCACTCAATTAATAACTTTTTTACAAAAGGAGCTTTGCCCATACCAATAAAATAATACATAGATGCAAATATATCCTGTATTTCCCTGAAGCCTATCTCACGATATCCTTTCTGGGTTTGAGCAAAAGACCTTGACACAAAAGTCTGATAAAGAACCTGAAATGGGAGATTTTGGTTTACATATGAATTAAACTGTTTTTCTGAAGACTTTAACTCAATAAACCCACAATACCTATCGTAAAAATATTTTTGTTTCTCTAAAACCACATCAACCTCTTCAGGTTTCTGAAATTTATTTATTAAATTGTTAAGTTTATCATTAAAGACCTTACTATCTAAATTAGCTTCTTCCTTACTGGACATAAGACCGGTAAAATTGCTAACTATACCCTCCCCTTCAGCTGTTATAGATATATCCACACCTAAAGCAAAAAATCCTGGCCCTTTTCTACTGGCTTGATTACTTAAAAATAATAATCCTTCTGGATTTTCTAAGGTGCCGTTGCCGACGAATTGCGTATAATCTGCACAATAATTTTTTGGGAAATATGTATTCTGTCCATCATGTACCAACATTGTATTAAACCACATATCCTCTTTTGAATATTCAGGATAATAATCCGGGCTGATAGTAACTATGGAACCTTCATCTGTTTTCAATATCTTGGACTGCATAATTATATTACTATATAATACATCTTCGAATAAAGCGTGAGGTGCTGCCGATCCAAACATACCAGTATATATCAACTTTATATTTCTTTTTCTATCAGTTTTATTTTTAATCTTAATCTGCTGTACTTCTGTAGCCATCGGCATACCGTCCAACTGTGGTAATATAAATATTTTTCGTTCAATTTCTAAACCGCATTTTGTTTTATATTTTATAATGCTATGGTTCTGTGAATGTGTGCAGATAGCCGATTCTATATTATCATCATTTGGTGATGCGGAATAAAATATCTTTTCACTACCCTCTACTATATAAAACTGTCGATTAGCCGGAAAACCATTTTCTTCCTGGCGCATATCCCATCTTGTTGCAAGCACCTGAGTAGCTGCATGTGAACGAAAACTCCCTCTGCCCAGTCTATCCACAACACTTTTCGGTGTAGTCTGTAGAGGGTGTTTATAATCAACCCTATTTCCTAATAACAAATTTATATTAAAATGAGCACCTGGAGATGGAGTAGTTAAATCAACTATATGTTCTCCACCTTCAGTTAATTTCCCTGCCCAATAATCAACACCAGAAAAAATCGACTTAATTAAAGACCTTATATTTTCTGGAACAACAAGCTTCTCAATCTCCTTCTCCTTTAAATAAATAACAGGTTGCTCATTATTGACAATTAAAAGTGAAATATCTCTATCTATTATCAGTGAATTTATAAATTGGTTAATCTCTTTATTATTTAATAATTGTAGCACCACAGGTGCTTTAATAGGTATATTGGAAACCCCTATAACCTGTTCCTGAGCTGCACTTAGAAATATACTATCAGTAATTCCACTAATGACAGTATTAAATTTTTTATTTAAAACCTTTTCCGGTGAAAATAGCCCACTTCGGGCTGTTATTTTATGATACACCTTAAGACCCCCATATTAGTAATATTACATATTAATCTAAAAGTAGACCGATTAAAATATAACCGGCCTACACAAATATTCTAAGCTATTTCCAGCTTATACAATGCTAGAAAATAAATATTAGTGATTTGCCTCATACTCTGAATTCCATTTTTCATCATCTATAGTACGAGGATCTGTATCTTGATAATACCTAACATAATCTACTTTCATAGTTTGAGGAAATATTACTGTTTCATCTGGATAACCAGGCCATGTTCCACCAACTGCAAAATTCAGTATCATATAAAAATCGTGGTCATATACCCAGTCTGCCTCTCCAGCTTCAATTTTATTTACAACATGATATAAAACATCATCTACGTAGAACTCAAGCTCATTTTCATCCCACTCTAGAATGAAATCATGATAATCCTCTGAGAATTTTTTGCCTCCGGGTAACACATACTCATGACCAATACCAGGACCAGCACTAACAGGGCCGTGTGTTGTTCCATGAATTACACTTGGCTCATCACCAAGATACTCCATAATGTCGATTTCTCCATTGGCTGGCCAGGTCACGGTATCCTCATTACTACCCAATAACCAGATTGCTGGCCATATTCCCTGTCCTCCTACTGGCAATTTAGCTCTTACTTCTATTCTGCCATGTTGAAAGGTGTATTTATCTTTTGTATTAAGCCTAGCAGAAGTATAGTTCAATGTTTTACCCATATCTGTGCGTACCTCTTCTTTTGCTTCTATAACTAACTTTCCGTCCTCAATATAGGCATTATCTTCAGTATAGTATTCCCCTTCTTCATTACCCCAGGCATCTGGTGACCCATCCTGATTCCAGTCAGGACCATTACCTAATTGAAAATTCCAGATATCAGTATTTATTTCTGAGCCATCAAATTCCTCACTCCATATTAGTTCCCATTTTTCAACTTTATTTTCGTCTGCCTCTGATTTATTACCTTCTGGCACCATTTCAACCTGGCCCGCTTCTTTTAGTACTATATTATCAATCCAGTAATCACCTTTATTAAGGAGCCATATTTCAAATCGAGTTTTTTCATCTGTTTTCTGACTCATAACAAATTCCATTTGATATGTTTTCATTTCTGTAGACAAGGTTTTACTATTCTGTGCATAGGCAGTCCAACCCCTTCCAGAATCTGCTCCTAATTTAATTATTACTCCATTATTGCTATTTGAACGGGCATCAAAAGTGATTTCATACCTTTTACCCCTTTCTAAATTAACTGGTCCTTGAATTACCTGTATAGAGTAATCTTGCTGGCCGGCATCAGTAACTTCTGCTTTAAAAACTTCATTTTCTATGGAACCCTTTGCTACCCCACCAGAATTTGTGTGTACGACCCAACTGCCGTTAGTATCAACATATCCATCTTCATTAGGCTGATTAAGAGAAAGGTCTTCAGTAAAATCACCATTTCCAATAATATTATCAGTTTGTGCCCCTACTAAACCCGTAAAAACCAATAGACTAAATACTAAAACACACGTTAATATAATACTTTTTTTCATTATTTTCACTCCTTTTAATGTTTTTAATCTAAAAACTATGAATTCGCCCAAATATGAATTATACAACCACCTCCTACTATAACTAGAACTTTTTTTATAAATAAAGTTATTAACTTGTAAAGCTATATTTATATATGTTGTTTATAAATTATAAAATTTATTATACACTCCTATGCAAGAAATATCTTTACTTAATTTTGCTAACTATATTTATGTACGCGTGTCCAATATAATCAAAAAAATAATAAAAAGTTGAAATTCTTATACGTTTAGTTGTGCGCGCGTACAATTGTAAAAAAAATAAACTATCAAATAGGTTTTACAGATTGTCGACAAACAATATCTGTGGGAATTATAATTTCTTTATCAGTATATTTATTGTCCTTATAATAATGAATTAAAGACTTAACACTCTGTTTAGCAATTTTATCTAATGAAGCCTCAATGGTTGTCAATTCCGGTGTCATATAAGAAGCCATCTCAATATTATCAAATCCAATAACAGAAATATCATCTGGAACCTCTAATCCCAATTCTTTAATGGCTTTAATAGAACCTATTGCCATACCATCATTAGCCGCAAAAATAGCTGTTATATTTTCATTTCTAAGAAGATCTTTTGCTAGACTATACCCCTGTTCTTCTTGAAAATCTCCAAATCTTATAAGTTTTTCATCATATAACAAACCAGCATCTAATATTGCTTTTTTATAACCTGCAAGACGCGCCTGACCTGAGAGTTTACGCATATCTCCTGTGATATGGGCTATTTGCCTATGGCCATTCTCAATCAAATGTTTTGTAGCCTTGTAACCACCCATTAGATTATTTAAATTGATTAGTAATAAATTATTTGGAATAGATTTAATGTCATCAACTTTATAATCAATAATTATTATAGGGTATTTTAATCCTACAAACTCCCTTAGTTGAGAATTATCGTTAAATGAGCCTATAAATATACCACTAGAAATAGTTCTACTCCTAAATAAATTTCTAGATTCCTTCAGTTGCTTTTCTGAAGTGATAATGGAGACTAACACATGATAACCATTATTATTGGCCTTGTCTATGATGAGATTGGCAAGTTGTGAAAAATATGAACTTTTTGAAACCCTTGATGTTGATTGTGAGACATTAATATCCATGATAAATAAACCAATAATATTACTAGCTATGCCAGCTAAACGCCTAGCAGATTCAATTGGTACATAATTATTTTTTTCTATAACTGATAATACTTTTTTTCTAGTTTCTTCCTTAACGTTTGGATCATTGTTAATAACTCTAGATACAGTTGCTCTTGAAACACCACATAAATCTGCTATCTCTTGACTAGTCATTTTTTCACCCCAATGAACGCGTGTACAAAATATATTTATATTATATCATAATAAGATAATTATTCAAGTGGTTTGAAAAAAATACTGCCGCAAATTTTGCGACAGTACGAAAAAATGCTCTTCAATTTTAAATTTATCCCCATACTTTTACACGATTTTCTCCCTGCTTTAGTTTAAGAATTGGCCCTATTACACCTTTATGTGGTCTTTGCTCTCTTAAGTAGTCAGTATCGACTTTCACATCACTTCCATCAGGGTTTTCAAAATCTGCATTAGCAATCCTTACTCTATTTAGGGTTGCAGTTGTCTGCACTTCTCCCTGAATCTTCCCAAAGTCTTCTGGAAGTTTACAGGATAAATAGACTTCGTCACCTTCTTCTATGATACTAAATTCAGGATTAAACTGATCTGCTACTATCTTTTTGTCCTCTCTTTCAAAGGGAACAGCACCGTTCAGATATAGATTATGATTGATATAAACAGGCTGATCTGTATTCAGGAATATCTCTACATCACCAGGTTTT
>JADQBV010000252.1 GCA_016278415.1 Halanaerobiales bacterium | reverse complement strand
TGAGAAAACGGTCATATTCTGATGTGGTTGATAAATATTTTAAATTAGGAAATAACTTAAATCAAAGAGATGTAATAGCTGTCAGGAAAACCGTCTCAGGTTTAGTTAAGTTGATCTATCCTAATGGTAAATTTGATAAAGACAATATAGAAGAAATCTTACAATATGCCTTGGTTGGGAGAAGAAGAGTAAAGGAACAGCTTAAAAAGTTTGGTGGCATGGAGTTTTATGATGTTCACTTTTCATATATAGATAAAGAGTCAAGCAATGAAGAATTTGTATCTGTTCCAGAACAGGGTGGCAATAAATTAATTCCTGAGGGGCAGGGCAAACCAGGCCATGTATATACAATAGGTCCTGGTGATTCTGGTATGATTGGTATTTATAAAATAGAAGTTGAAGTAGTAAGTGGTACAGGTAAATTTAGTAAGTCAGGCTTAAGTTCCAATAGATTAGCCAGAGAGAATATAGATATGGCGTTTAATTATTTTAAAGCTAATTCGAAGAGTATTAGTAATACCATAAGTACAAAGAATAATGATTATTTGTTACATGTACAGGATCTACATGGTATAGGTTTAACTCCTGAATTAACGCTTTCAGCCTTCATTGGTATGTGTTCTGGGGCAATGAATAAATCCTTACAGGAAAGAATGGTAGTATTAGGTTCAATAAGCATTGGAGGCACGATTAAGAAGGTTGAGTCACTTGCTAATGTCCTTCAGGTAGCTTTTGATGCTGGGGCTAAGAGAATACTACTACCAATGGCCTCTGCAACAGATATATCTACTGTCCCATCAGAGCTATTTGCTAAGTTTCAGATTTCATTTTATGAGGATCCAATGGATGCGGTTTTTAAGGCCTTGGGAGTAAGCTAAAGTTAAATTGACTTCAACTTAATGAGTAAAAAATCACAATAAATGAGTGGTGATGAAATAATGGCTGATGAGATTTTTAATGTTAATATTCCTAGTGATAGTGAAGGATATGTAGTTTTTCAATGTCCTTATTGTGGTGACAGATTTAAATTATTAATTAATGAAATTGACAGCGATGATGTTATAATGATATTTTGTCCTTATTGTGGGTTGCAAGGTGAACCTTTGCAGTTTATATCTGATGAAGTGAAAGAAAATGTAAATATAATGTTAGAAATTCGTATGAAAGAGCTAATGAATGATTTTGGTAAAGATCTTGAAAAAATGTTTAAGAATAATGATTTTATTTCTTTTAAAACAGATAAGAAATTTAAACTTGAAAAAGAGAAACTGTTATTTGAAACAGATCCTAACCTTACAGAAATGGAATTACAATGTTGTAATAAAAATGTAAAGGTACGTGCTTTAAATAAAGATATTGGAACATATTGTCCATATTGTGGGGTGAAGTAAAATGGAGTATAATATTAATGAGAAAGAATTAAAGATGTTGTCTTATAACTTTAGAACAGTTGCTAGTAGATTACTAAGTACTGATTTTGATGATGCTATGGATAATTTGAAGAGATTTATTAGTTTTATTGATACCAATCCAGTTTTATATGATTATGTAGATAAAAAAATGAATAAGGTTTATAACATTAATGATATCTATAATACTAGGGGGTATCGTGATAGATATCCTATTCCTCATTCCGAGGATGAAGAAATATCTTTTACATATCAATTACTAAATTATGCACTTGAAAACATAAGTGAATATTTTAGGCTTGCCTCAGGTTATTCTTATAGTACAAAGTTACAAGACCAAGTTAATTCATTTAATAAAAGTGTTGTATTACCTTTTGTTAATCATATTATTTCATATCTGGAAAGGATAAGTATAGAGATGGGTGTAAATAACAGGAAGGAAGTAAGTATAAATATATCTGGAGGTACAGTTGGCCAGTTTAATTTTAGCCAAGATGGTTCTGTTATACATGCTAATAATAATCTTATTGTTAATGATATTGAACAATTTAATAAATTATCTGAAGATCTAAGTAAATTATTTAAAAATTCCCCTATAGAAGAAGATGAACAGGAAGAGATTAAAGATATCTTAGATGTTACTAAAGAACAATTACTAGCTGAGAACCCCAAAAAAGGAATTATAAAGATATGTAAAGAAAGATTAAAAAATGCTAAAAATATTGTGAAGGAAGGAACAGCGATATATATGACTATCAAGTCTCTTGTTGAGCTTATTGACCCTATTTTAAAAAACTTAGGTTAAGATAAGCTTAATATATAAAAATATATAGCTAATATAAAGGGGTATTAAAATGATTGAATTATTTAAGTGTAATGGCAACATTGATAAAAATGCTTATCCTAATTGGAGAAGAACATCATATCCTAATATGAATTTTTATAAATATGCTGAAATGTTTAAGTCTTCTGGTGATAAATTAATTGATTCCATCAGAGATAATAAGCATAAAGCCGCTGATGAAATAATAAATCCTACTTTATATCTCTATCGTCATTCTATAGAACTCTTTCTTAAGGCAATATTAGTTACAGATTATTTGTTGGAAGATTATAAATATCACAAAATTCAGGATAAACTTCAAGGTCATTCACTGGAAAGCCTTTGGAGTAAAACGGATCATGTTATTCGAAAATATTATAAAAGTGATGTAAAAGAGGACAAAAAACCTTTAACTGATGCAAGAAAAGCTGTAAATGAGTTAGCAGGTATTGATACTGATTCTACTACTTTTAGGTATCCTTATGATAGAGAATTAAAAAAACAAGTTGTTGCAGATGGTAAGAGTAGCTATGCTATTGATTATATAAATCTAAAAAATGAATTTAATAATTTATATGAATTTTTAGAGGGTTGTTTTCTTGGAATATATGATATTTATGAAAACCAGGAAACTATTAGAGTTTTTAATATCGATGATTAAATCTCATATTGATTAATTTTAGTATTTTAAAACGTAAATACATGTAGTTAATATGGAGCGGTATCTAAAGTTAGGTGCAGCTCTAACTATAATACTTTTACGTGGAATGGGATACAAGACAAGAATTACTCCGAGGGGACCAGATAGGGGAAAGGATGTTATTGTCTCTCCAGATGGATTAGATTTAGAGGATC
>JADQBV010000437.1 GCA_016278415.1 Halanaerobiales bacterium | reverse complement strand
TTACAACTAAAGATCTAGCCTATTTAAAAGATGCAATGTCATGGGAATTACTAGCAATGAAAAAATGCAATCACTTTGCACAAGAATGTCAGGACAACGAAATTCGTAATGCTATTAATAGAGCAGGGAAAATACATGAGAATCATTATAGAATGCTTCTAAATCATGTTAACCCAGCTAAAAGTATTACAGGTTCCTAAACAAATAATATAATTGTTATCAATTAAGAATATGGGAGGTTATAAAAATGAATCATCAAAACAATACTGGAAATAATCAAGACAGACAAACAAGTTTTAAGCAAAATACACAAAGTCAATATACTGGTCAAAGCCAATATAATCCAAATCAATATGTTCAAAGAAACCCACATATGCAAAATGTGCCCCAAAATCAATATGATCAACAACAAACAAGAAACCAAAATCAATACAACCAGGTAGGATTACAGCACCTCCGGCAGCCGGCAAACAGAGGAAGCCAAGCAAATCAAACAAATCAACAAAGTGTTAAGCAGCAATCAAAAATGATTAAAAATCCAGAAAAAAATATTGTACACAGCCCAGAAATGAATGACCGGGACTATCTTAATGATATACTAGCAACAGAAAAATATCTTACAGATGGTTTTAATACATTTGCTAGAGAAGCTAGTCACACAGAACTACACAATGACGTTATGACAATTCTTAATGAGACTCATGACTGTACAAGAGACTTATTTAACCTTATGTTCGAAGATGGTTTTTATAGTTTCCAGGGTGCTTCCGGCCAGGAAGTACAGCAAGCTCAACAAAAATTTTCAAAATACTTATCACAGCAAGACCCCTATGGTAGCAACAATACAGGGTTTTAAATAAATATTTTAGATTACTTCAAGAAAGAAAACAAGTAATAAAAAACAAATTTAAAAATACCACCATTTAAATGGTGGTATTTTTCTTACCCTCTAGATGAATTAAACATTACACTAACAATATCATTCAACATCTTTTCACTTACTGCACGAGACAGTAAATCATTAGTTCTAATAAATTTTGGAACACTTTCAGATTCCAGCACTTCTTGTTTATTCGCTTTTTTCGATATTTCCTTAATAATCTCATCAAATTTATAGACTTTATATTTCTCCACTTCAAACTTCTGAGCGGCATATTCCAAAAGAGATAATACTATTTCTTCATAATTAGATTTTTCATCAAGGCCTAGTAATATTACCAGTCTAGGTATTACCTTTTCAAATATTATTCTATATTGACATGGGTTTTTTATATTTAATATCTT
Organism: Halanaerobiales bacterium; assembly: GCA_016278415.1. Next base: position 1,811 of record JADQBV010000437.1, on the reverse strand, counting down.
ACCTATGCCTTTGAGTTGCTCTTGATTAAGTTTTAAAAAAAACTCTAAATAAGTCCTATCAGAATCTCCCTTTTTTTCAATATCTATATAATAATTATTCCCTTTTAACTTTTTAAATACCTTGAGTGTATTATAATAGCCAAGATCCATATTATGTCTTATGTTTTCTTGTTCAAAATCAAATATACCCCCCAAATCTTCATTCGGAGTAATATAAGTTATATTCAAATCTTTATTTTTAACCTCGCGAATTCTCCCTGAGGCAAAGGTCCTTATTGCAATAATTTCCTCATAACCCTTACTTGCAAGTACATTTATTGGTAAATTATCATAAAAACCTCCATCAAGATATAGACTCCCATCAACGGTTTCCATTTTAAATGTAGGTAGATAAGAACTAGCTATTAAGTAATCAATTAATTTTCCTTTAGGAATATCTTCAATATATAGTTCTCTAGGTTCCATTTTTGATAAATTAATAGTAACTATAGCAAAATCCTTTTCTGAGCGACGAATACAATCTTCATCTATATTTTCTGTAAGGAGATTCTTGATTTTCGTTAGCTCAATACCTCGATTATTTAAAAGATTCTTAAATCTTTGATATATATATCCTAGATTATTTTGATTAAAATTAAGATTTTTAATTTCTTTTAAAACTTTTTCGTCTAGATCGAATAATTTAGAAAGATTCATGTTATACCATAGTTCATAAGCCTTATCCCAGTTATCCTGTATAATCAATGCAGCATTTATTGCTCCTATCGAAGTACCTGCTACCCCTCCAATTTCTATATCCATTTCCCTCAATGCCTGATATGCTCCTGCCTGATAAGAACCTTTTGCTCCTCCACCTTCCAGTACTAAACCATACATATCATCACTTTATCGAGATTATTATATAAATGCTTTTCGATAAAGATTCACCTCCAATATATTAACATATCTAATCTACACTTATAGATTTATTATAACACATGTATACTACTCTACCAAACCCATAATAAAAATACAAAATTCCTATTAGCAACTGATAAAGGGAATTTTGTCTGGATATCTTATGAAAAAATACTCTAAAAAAACCTCTAATTCAATTATTCGGAAATGGTAGTTTATCTTTTAAAATCTAGTTTATGAGTGTTTTACGAATGAGCGGAGAGGATGTCACTTACTTCTAGCCTCTAATTCCTCTAATATATCTGTCAAAGGTATCTCATATAGATTCATTAAAACCATCAGATGGTAGATAAGGTCCCCTATTTCATAAACCATCTCTTCATTGGAAGCATTTTTCGCACCAATAATAACCTCTGCTGCTTCTTCCCCTACCTTTTTACAAATCTTATCTACTCCTTTATCAAAGAGATAATTGGTATAGGAACCTTCAACAGGATTCTTCTTCCTTCCAGCAATTACATTATATAATTTAAACAAAAATACCGCTTTATTTAATTGATAATCCTTAGCTAGATTTTCAGGATCTATCTGATCATTTTCATTTGTACTTTTTGTACCTGCCCCTAAATCATCTTTTCTTAATCCACTAGCTTTCTCAATCTTGCCTCCTGATAATTTACGATAGAAACAGCTTTTTTCTCCTGTGTGACATGCTGGTCCTACTGGTTTAACCAATAGTAATAATGTATCAGTATCACAATCAAACCTAATCTCTTTAACCTGTTGATAATTACCAGAAGTCTCACCTTTTAGCCACAACTCCTGTCGAGAACGACTCCAGAAACAGGCTTTTCCTATTTCAATTGTCTTCTGTAAAGATTCAGAGTTCATATATGCCAGCATTAATACCTCTC
>JADQBV010000002.1 GCA_016278415.1 Halanaerobiales bacterium | reverse complement strand
ATAGCAGTTAACAGAGAAGCTGCCATCATTCTACCCCAGATATAGTGTTTTGTATGAAATAATTGACTAAGCCCGATTGGTAGTGTTCGTAAGGAGTCTGAGTTTATAAAAACAGAAGCAAAAAGGTATTCATTCCAGGCAATCATAAAACCATAAATAAATACAGAGGCAATGGCAGGTGCTGACAACGGTAATACTATTTTAAATATAGTTTCCAGCCTACTACAACCATCTATAATTGCTGCTTCTTCTATAGATTCAGGAATTGAACGAAAATAATTACCTAACATATATAATGCTACCGGTAATATTTGGACAATATATGTAATAATCAAAGCAGATTTAGTATCATAGAGATTAAATTTAACTATTATCTGAAATAGTGGAATAACTAATAAAACCCCACCAAACATATAAACTAGCAAAACACCTCTCTGTATTAATCCCCTTCCCTTGTAATGGAGTCGTGCAAAACTATATGACCCAAAAATAGCGATGAATACACTCAATCCTGACGCCATAAATGCAATAATTAAACTATTTTTAAAATACCGTAAAAAAGGAAAAATACTGGGATTAAGTATCTCTTGATAGTGTTTAACTGTAGGATTTTCAGGTATTACCTTAGGAGGAAATACAGTCTGTTGTTTTGATTGTTTAAATGAAGAAGATAACATCATTACAAAAGGTGAAAGAACAAAAATTATTAATAATATAACTGCTAAAGCAAATCCTATTTTATTTATTGACTTTTCTAAGTTTACCATTCTAAAACCCTCCTTACATAATAAAGTATAAATCCAAGTACAAAAATAAATAAGATAGTGGCAATTGCTGCGCCCTCACCAAAATTATAATTTGCAAAGGCTTTTTCATATATATAAACTGGTAAAGTCTCAACAACTGGGCTTAATAGATATACCTCTGCAAACTTATAAAAGTTCCATATTGTTCTTAAAATAACCAATGCCCCTATAACAAATTTTAATTCTGGTAAGGTAATATGCATAAATTTTTGCCAGGAACTAGCACCATCAACCTCAGCAGCTTCATAAAGATTAGCTGATATGGATTGTAATTCTGCTAAAATCATCAAAAAAGAGAACGGGAAATTATGCCATATATTAAATATTATTACAGCATAAATCGCATACTGTGGAGACTCAATCCAATTTAAATGTTGTGGAAATAAATGTATTATATCTACAAAAACGTAATTAAACATTCCAAAAACAGGATCAAAAAGATACTTCCACCCAAAAACAAGTGATATTAGTGGTGTTACATAAGGCAAAAGCACCATACCCCTTAATACTGTTCTACCTTTAAAATCCTTATTAAGTAGTAATGCTACACCTAAACCCAATAATGTTGTTCCAAGAACTGTAGTAAACGTAAATATAATAGATGTTTTAAAAGAAAGCCAGAACTCCGTATCTGTTAATACTTCTATATAATGAGATAATCCCACAAAAATATTGGGTTTTGCCGGGCTTAAAGTAACTTTAAAAAGACTTAGTACTAAATTATAGCCTATTGGATAAAATATTAATCCAGCTATCATAACTACTGTTGGTAATATAAGTATATATCCTAGCCGTGCTTCATTTTTTGTCATTTCCTAAATACCCCCTTTTTTTAAAATCTCCCGCTGGTAAATAACCAACGGGAGATATCTAATTAAAGCTCAAAACACTGATATTTAATCAACTGCTTTTTCCATGGCATTCTGTGCCCACTCAGCAGTTTTTTCAGGAGTCCAGTCACTTTCTGTCATTCTTAATATTGCTTCACCTATGATAAATTGACTTGATATCTTACCCATATCTGTAAATACCTTACCACCAACATAACCAAATTTACCAATACTGTTAAGACCAGCAGCTATATTAGTTGCTTCTTCTCCATAAACCCGAAGAACTTCATTATCAAGGTATTTTGGATTACTGGCAACTGAGTGTCTTACAGGATTTGATCCACCTGGTGCCATGTGTAGATATTCAATATAATTATCACCTGATATCATAAACTTAACAAATTCCTTGGCTGCAGCAATTTGTTCTTCACTATTACCTTTAGTAATACTCAAGGCGGTTACCTGACCAAAAGTAGCAGGTGCTGTATTTGTCATAACATTAGCAAGGGCAGTTTTTTCTCCTAAATTCTCGATGATAGAACCTTCATAATCAGTAGCTCCTATACCAATATCATCCATTATATATGAAGAATACATCATCATAGGAATTCTACCAGAGAGATAGAGGTCACGAGATTCCCTCCAACCTTCTGGTCCAGGAGGTGTAAACTGAGCCAATTCCTTATAGTATCTGAGTGCTTCAATCATCTCAGGTGAATTAAAGATAATCTCACCATTTTCATTGAATACTCTTGCCTTATTTGATAGGGCAAATTGTGTAAATGTCTGACGAGCAAAGGCATCCTTACTTGTACCAATAACTATACCATATTTTTGTTCTGCAGGGTTATTAAACTCCTTTGCAGCCTTTAATATAGTATCCCAGGTAGTTGGTGCTTCAAGACCCTTTTCTTCAAATAGGTCTTTTCTGTACCAGATACCCTGTACCCAACCAGTGAAAGGTACAGCGAAATTACCACCTGATGGAGCAGCTAGCATTTTTAAAGCACCCTCATAAAAATCGTCTTTACCAATTTCATTAATAACTTGATTTGCTGCTTCAATATCAAGCATATCTTCTGCACCTAAATTAAGTACCATCTCTGCACCCATATCAGTAACTTCTGGCATCATACCTGCAGCTATTCCAGCAGCTAATTTAGTAGGTATATCATTTTCCTCCACAGCAACTATTTTTACAGTTATACCAGAATTAGCCGCTTCAAATCTACTTACCAAATCCCTAATAACTACCAGACGATTTTCTTCAGTATTTGTTGTCCAGTACTCTATCTCTGTACTAGCTGATACAATTAGTGAACTTGCTACCATAAATACCATTAAACACATAATAACCATTAAATTCTTTTTAAACATTTTCTTTCCTCCTTTAATTTTTACCTTTTACTAAAAATATAAATATTGTTAATACTCTTCTATCACCCCCTTAATTTAATAAAGC
>JADQBV010000348.1 GCA_016278415.1 Halanaerobiales bacterium | reverse complement strand
AATTCATCTCACTATTATTCAATATATCCAATATCTGCATCCTTGGTTCTGATGCCAGTGCTTTTGTTATTGCAATAGCTTTTGCATCATTTTTGACTTCTAGTACTTTCCCTCTCATCTATTTTACACCTCACGTATATTTTTTAAAAAGAAATCTACATATTAATATAGTCTTATTTTAATTATTAATACTTTTATTTTAACAATTATTAAAATAAAATGCAACTATATATTTTTCTCGACCTCTTTCTTTTATCTAACCAACCTTTAATACTACATCTAAATTTATATTTTAATTTAGGGGAAGATGAAATAAAGCAATTTAAGTTTAATATAAAACATAAAAAAACCCTACCTTTCTTAAGAAATAGGGATAGATGGTAGAACTATGCAATTATATATCTGTTTTAGAATAAGCTAAACGCAAATTAAAACCAAACTAAAACCCGATTTTTTCTCTAAAATGTTCACTCAGGTGTTCAATATCACTCATATTTTCACCAGCAATCCTCCGGACTGAACCTATCCTCTTAAAAAACTCTTCGAAAGTTTTATCATGCTCCTTAAGTTTTTTATCTACTTTATCAAATCTCTTATCTACTTTATCAAATCTTTTATCTACTTCATCAAATCTCTTATCTACTTCTTCAAACTTTTTGTCCATTTTCTCTTCTAAGCCGTCTATTCTCTGTTCCATAGACTTTTTGAAATTATAAAATCCTTCAAGTAGTTCATCCATTTTATCACCCATTATACAATCCCCCCCTTCTTTTTTAACTTTACCTTGTCTTTGATTATTAACTGTATTTATATTTTATTATTTATTGTTTATCTGTTCTCAATTAATTTAAAATCAACTCGTGCAAATATTAGTCTATTTATCATATCTTATGATTAAGTATAACAAAACAATTGTTCGTTGTCAAGAAAAAATATATAATTTTAACCCCCTAAACTTTTATAAATTTAGGGGGTTATATTATCAACTATTCTATAAACTTTATCTTAGTTCTTATCTCTTTTACGATAGGTGGTATGCAATAAGTGGTGTGATTCCCCACTAAGTGGTTCTCCTAGAAATTCTTCATAGAGTTTTACAACATCTGGATTCTCATGGGATTTACGGATAGTATTACTCTTATCAATACTAGCCAATCCCTGAGCCCGTTTACTCTTGTTCTCATTACTAACTGGAAGTGGTTGACCACCACCACCAACACAACCGTGTGGACAGGCCATAACTTCTATCCAGTCATATTTTGAATTACCAGCCCTTACTTCGTCAAGTAGCTTAGCAGCATTGCCAAGACCACTGGCAATTGCTATATTAAATACATTGCCTTCAATTTCAACTTCAGATTCACTTATACCTCTAAAACCAAGGTTAAGCCTTTCCAACTCCTCACCTGTTAATACTTCTTTAACAGTCCTTAGAGCCGCTTCGGTAACACCACCAGTAGTACCAAAGATAGTCCCAGCACCAGTCAGTTTACCAAGTATCTCATCATAGTCATCATCAGCAAGATTAACAAAGTCAAGTCCTACTTCCTTAATCATTCTAGCCAATTCCCTTGTAGTCAAAACTGCATCAGTATCCTGATAACCACTATCACGATGTTCTTCTCTTTCTTTCTCAAACTTTTTAGCTGTACAAGGCATAATAGAAACAGTATATATATTTTCAGGATCAATGTCAGCCTTCTCAGCATAATAGGTTTTTACTATGGCAGAGAACATCTGCTGTGGTGATTTAGCAGTAGATAGGTGATTAAGGAGATCAGAGTAATTATGTTCAGCAAATTTTACCCAACCTGGACAACAAGAGGTTATATGAGGTAGGTTTTTCTTACCTTGTACCCTCTTAATAAACTCATTACCTTCCTCCAAAATAGTTAGGTCAGCACTGAATTCAGTTGAAAATACCCTGTCAAAACCAAGTTTTTTCAAGGCTGCAACTAATTTACCTGTAACTACAGATCCTGCCTCCAAACCAAACTCCTCACCAATTGTAGCTTGAATTGTAGGTGCAGTCTGTACTACCACATGTTTATCTGGATCTTCTAGGGCTGCCCATACATTATTAATTTCACTAATTTCAGTAATAGCACCAACTGGACAAACAGTAGCACATTGTCCGCAATTAGCACAGTTTATTTCACTCTGAGGTAAGTTAAAAGCAGTGGTAACAATCGAATCAAAACCACGACTACTAAACTGTAATGCAGAAACACCCTGCACCTCTTCACAAACCCTTACACAACGTCCACAAAGAATACATTTATTCGGATCCCTTTTCAATGAAGGACCTTTGGCATCAACAGGAATATCTCTCTTAGCACCTGCAAAACGCTCTACATCATCCCGAACAATCCCCATTTCATGGGTAATATCTTGTAGCTCACATGTACCATTGCGATCACACCCAAGACAATCATTAGGGTGATTTGCTAATAATAACTCAACGTTCCTTTTTCTAGCCCTCCTGGCCCTAGCGCTACGTGTACTTATCTTCATTCCGTCCATAGCAGGAGTAACACATGAAGCGACCAATCTACTATTATCAACATTCTCTACAACACAGACACGACAGGAACCATGTAGTGTTAAATCAGGATGATAACAAAGAGTTGGTACATTAATACCTACTTCCTGTGCCGCTTGTAATACTGTCTTACCTGCTTCAACCTTAATTTCTTGACCATCTATAGTTAAGGTGATTTTACTCATCGCACGACACTCCCTTTCTTTTATTTCTACTAACGCATTGTTAGTTTCAATATGATATTGAAAATACAGTAATGTTTATATTCGATTAGGCCTAAATTCTCGTCCGTAGAATGTTTTTTATTTATCGGTCTTGAAATAACCGTAGGACAGGACGTCCGGGAGGTTATTTCCGACAGGCACCAAACCTTTTTATTTTACTTACGCAATGTTAGTTTTGGTATGACCATATTCGATTAGGCCTCACCAAAACAGAAGGTTTTGCGACCGGAAGATAAATAAATACATTCAAGGATATTCCATTAGGCCTCACTGTTTTTATCCTTGAGAAATAGCACTTACAGGACATTTAGACTCACATGCACCACATGAAATAC
>JADQBV010000028.1 GCA_016278415.1 Halanaerobiales bacterium | reverse complement strand
TTATAGTTCAAGGTAGTGAATATAAACTGTTAGGATTAATTCCAGCTAATATTCATCTCTTTGGTTTACAATCAGATGCCCCAGTTAAATTATTTCTTTTTGGAACTGACCGTTTTGGTCGGGATCTATTTTCACGAACACTAATTGGGGGAAGGGTTTCCCTAAGTGTCGGTGTTTTTGGTATAGCTGTTAGTTTCTTTATCGGAATTATCATGGGGGGTATTTCAGGTTATTATGGTGGGTGGATTGATAACCTGATACAGCGTTTTATAGAACTTCTCAGATCTTTTCCGAGAATTCCTCTCTGGTTGGCCTTAAGTATGATTTTGCCGCCTGAATGGTCCTCTGTCAAGGTTTACTTTGGAATTATTACAGTTCTTTCACTGATTGGCTGGACGGGTATTGCCAGGGTAGTTCGTGGTCAATTCCTGAGTTATCAGGAGAAAGAATTTGTTAAAGCGGCAAAAGCCCTGGGACAGAGTGATTTTAAGATTATGTTTAAACATATTTTGCCAAATACTATGACCTATTTAATTGTGGCTGCAACCTTAGCTTTTCCTGGGATGATTATTGGGGAAAGTTCGATGAGTTTTCTTGGTCTAGGAATTAAAGAACCTATGACTAGTTGGGGACTTTTACTCAAGGAAGCACAAAAAATGAGTGTATTAAAGGAAAGTCCCTGGCTAATGATACCTGGAATCTTTATAATTATTACAGTACTGGCCTTTAATTTTGTTGGTGATGCTTTAAGGGATGCAATGGATCCTTTTGCTCAAAGTTAAAATTTGTGTTATTTTATTATAAAAACAAACAAGGTGGTTATTTATGTCTCATCAACCAGGATTAGAAATTTTTCTAAATGAAAAGTATCAAGTGGTTAAAAATAAGAGGGTTGGACTAGTGACTAACCACACAGGTGTAAACAAGAACTTTATCAGTAATATTGATTTATTTTGCCAACATCCTGATATAAATCTTGTCGCCTTATATGGGCCTGAACATGGAGTCAGGGGTAATACTCAGGCTGGGGTGAAAGTTGGCGATAGTAGGGATATATATACTGATCTGCCTGTGTACAGTCTTTATGGGAAAAATAAAAAACCGACTGGAGAAATCCTTGAAGATATTGATGTCCTAATATATGATATCCAGGATATAGGTGTACGCTATTACACATATATAAGTACTCTTTTTTGCTGTCTGGAGAGTTGTGCTGAAAATGACAAGGAATTTATTGTGCTGGACAGGTTAAATCCTATTGGCTGTAAAGTGGAGGGGAATTTAGTTAAATCAGAATTCAAATCATTTATTGGACTATATCCAATACCACAGCGCCATGGGCTTACTGTTGGTGAACTAGCTAATTGGGCCAATCATGAGTTTGAAATAGGCGCAGACCTGAAAGTGATTCAGGCTGAAGGTTGGCATGGTGAATATTTTGATGAACTTAATCTTTTATGGGTACCCCCATCTCCCAATATACCTCATTTCAGCACTGCACTGGCTTATCCAGTAACCTGTCTGTTTGAAGGTACTAACATTTCAGAGGGTCGAGGAACAACCAATCCCTTTGAATTTATAGGGGCACCCTGGATTGATCCTTTTCAATTATTAAAATATCTAGAAGAAATAGAACTGCCAGGTGTGCAATTCAGACCAGTATTCTTTGTTCCCACTTTCTCTAAACATCAGGGTGAGGAATGTGGGGGTGTCCAGTTAATGATTAGAGATAGAGATATTATAAACAGTTATTTAACTGGTTTAACTCTTCTTAAAGGTATTTTTGAATTATATCCAGATAAAAGTAACTGGCTTATACCAAATAATAATAGTCATAAATACTTTTTTGATCTCCATATGGGTACAGATCAAGTAAGGAAAAGTTTAACAGCAGGTAAAGTGATTGGAGAAATAATTCATAGTTGGGAAGAGGAAAGGCAGGAGTTTCTCTCTGAAAGCAGGAAATATATGATGTACTAACTATAAGGGAGGGTTTAAGATGGATGATGTTAAAAATTTAATTACCAGTATGACTTTAGAAGAAAAAATCGGTCAGCTCTTTCAGATTGGATTCCAGGGTACAGGGGTGACAGAAGATATTAAGAAGATGATTAGGGAATACCATATTGGGGGTATTATCTATTTTAGACGTAATATTAAATCACCTGAGCAGGTAGCTGCACTTTCCAATGGTTTACAGGAGGAGGCTCTTAAGAAGGATACAGCAATACCTTTGTTAATCTCAATTGATCAGGAAGGTGGAACTGTCACTCGTCTGAAGGGAACGACCCATTTTCCGGGAAATATGGCTTTAGGGGCTACAGGTAGTGCTGAACTAGCTACCAGGGCCGGAAAGGGTGTAGCTTGTGAATTAAAATCCCTGGGGATTAATATGAATCTGGCACCTGTACTTGATGTTAATAATAATCCGGATAATCCAGTAATTGGTGTCCGTTCCTTTGGAGAAGACCCAGCACTAGTAGCTTTACTAGGTTCAGCATATATTAAAGGGCTACAAAATAACGGTGTTGTAGCCTGTGGTAAACATTTTCCTGGCCATGGTGATACTGATACTGACTCCCACCTGGATCTACCAGTCATCAAACATGATCGTGTTCGTTTGGCAGAAATAGAGCTATATCCTTTTAAAGAGGCCTTAAAACAAGGGTTGGATAGCATTATGTCTGCACATGTCTATTTTCCAGCCATTGAAGAAGCTGATGGAAAACCTGCAACTCTTTCATCTAATGTATTAACTGGTTTACTTAGGGAAGAGATGAGGTATGATGGACTAATAATCACAGATTGTCTGGAAATGGATGCTATTGTTAAGACTTATGGTACAGTCAAAGCAGCTGTCATGACCATTGAGGCCGGGAGTGATATGGTTCTCATCTCACATACAATTGAAAAAGCGCAAAAGGCCATTGATGCTTTAATAGCTGCTGTTAAAGAGGGTAGAATTTCTGAAGAGCGAATAGAAGAATCAGTAATGAGAATATTAAAACTAAAAGGGAAAAGAATTAAGGACCCGATTATCAATATAGAAGATTTCTCTAATGAAGAAGGCCGGGAGATTGCTGAAGAAATAGCAAGTAGAGCG
>JADQBV010000144.1 GCA_016278415.1 Halanaerobiales bacterium | reverse complement strand
CCGTCAGCTGTTTGAATAACAATCACATAATTATTAGGTTTATTTACCTTATTACCTACAGAGAATACAGGATATATAATAAAAAATACTGATACAACTGTAATAAGAATTATTAACACTTTATCATAGAAAGTCATAAAATCCCATAATCTTTTCATTAAAATACTCCTTAATAGACGGTTCACTTTACCTAATTTATTACTTAAAGTATGATTATATATTAACTTGATTTATTTGTTAAATTTTCTTAACATTTATTGCACCGTCTACCTTACATACTTCAGCACATATACCACATTTTATACATACTTCTGGATCGATATTATGCTTATCTTTCAGTTCTCCTGAAATTGCTTCCACAGGACACTCCTTGGCACAGCGGGTACAGCCTACACATTTATCAGTAATAAAAATCTCTTCAACTCGCTGCCCTGCAAATTCAATGGCATTTGTAGGACATTTTTCTTCACACAATCCACAGTTAATACACTTTTCGTAATCGATAACAGCTAGATTATCTTCCATGGTTATAGCATCAACTGGACAGACCTTAGCACAGATACCGCAGCCTATACAGCCCACTTCACAAATTTTTCTAACAACTTTTCCAGGATCATTTGATGAACACCTGATATGATTCAACTTATTTGCAGGTGCCATCTTAATAACACTACGCGGACATGCTTTAGCACACTTACCACATCCAGTACATTTATCAAAATCAATCTCCGGTAAACCATTTTCATTCATTACAATAGCATCAAATGGACAGATGAAAGCACAATCCCCAAGTCCAAGGCATCCATACTGACAGGTCTTAGTACCTCCTGGTATCATATTTGCTGCCTTACAGGTTTCAATACCACTATATTCTGCAATACGCTGGGTCTCTTTCAAACCTCCTCTGCATAAAACCTGAGCCACATCTTTTTCTGTAGAAGCAGAAACCGTGTCCATAATTTCAGCAATATTTTCGGCTACACTATCACCACCAACAGGACAGCCATCTATAGGAGCCTCACCTGCTGCTACCGCCTCTGCAAAAGCAGCACAACCTGCATAGCCGCAGGCTCCACAATTAGCACCAGGCAGTATATTTACAATCTTATCTATCCGTTCATCTTTTTCTACCTGGAAGGCATTTGCTGCAAAACCCAATCCTGCAGCCATCAATGCCCCCAGTCCTCCCATACTTAACAATGAGTATATATAGATTGAATCCAATTTATTTCCACCTCCAAGCAATAATTCACTATTTATATCATTTAATTAATGAAATTCAAGTTTATAGAAAAATATTGTTTACACAAATAGCCTGTTTTATAAAGAAATATTTATTTGTCATAAATATAAACTATAATTTAAATTCTAATATACCTAAATTGAAATTAAACCAGAGAAACCCATAAAAGCCATGGCCATGATACCTGCTATGATCAGAGTTATAGGTACCCCTTTTAATACTCCAGGTACATCAGCATATTCCAGGGGTTCCCTTAAACCTGCCATTAAAACAATTGCCAGGGTAAAACCAACTCCTGCTCCAAAACCAAAGACAACACTTTCTACAAAGTTGTATCCATTTAATGGTATCAATAAAGCAAGACCAAGGATTGCACAATTTGTAGTAATCAGAGGTAAGAAGATACCAAGGGCTTTATATAAAGCTGGACTGGTCTTCTTGATAAACATCTCTACAAACTGTACCAGTGAAGCTATGACTATTACATAGGAAACATACTGTAGAAATGGAACCCCCAGCGGAACCAGAATATAAGTTGTTATTATCCATGTAGCTGCAGCGGTTAATGTCATAACAAAAGTAGTAGCCATGCCCATACTAAAAGCTGTTTCAACATGTTTAGATACCCCCAGAAATGGACAGATACCTAAAAACCTGACTAAAATAAAGTTACTGACCAAGACCGTACTAATAAATATAAGGACAAGCTGTATAAATTGTGACATTTTGTGAACCTCCTTTTAATGACAATGAGTATCCCCAGTAGTCTTATTACTGAGTTGATTCATAACTGCTATCAAAATCCCCAGGGTAATAAAAGCCCCTGCCGGCAAGACCATAATAACCATCGGTGGATACCAGTTACCAAGTACCTGAAAACCAAAAAGTGAGCCCATACCCAGCAATTCTCTAATAGCACTAAGTAAGAGTAAAGCCCAGGTAAAGCCAATTCCCATCCCCAGGGCATCAGCTATTGAACGATGAACCGGATTCCTGGAAGCGAAAGCCTCCTGACGGCCAAGTATCAAGCAATTAACAACTATCAATGGGACAAATAGGCTTAATGATGCAGCAATTGGTGGATAATAGGCCTTCATAAAATAATCAACAAAAGTAACAAAGGTAGCGATAATTAAAATATAGCTTGGTATCCTGACGTTTCCCGGTATTAATTTTTTTATAGTTGAAATAACAATCTCTGAAGCCAATAGAACAAAGGCTGTAGCTAAACCCATAGCTAATCCGTTAACCATTGTATTGGTAACAGCCAGGGTCGGACACATACCAATAACCAGTCTAAATATTGGATTCTCCTTCCAAAGTCCGGTTTTAAAGTCTTTAATCAGCTGCATTATTTACTACCCCCAAATTCACGCTTAATATTTTCAACTGCTTCTTCAACAATATTACTTACTTTTTCAGAGGAGATTGTAGCACCAGAGATGGCCTCAACTTTATATGGCTCTTCCTGTTGGTCTACCGGCCTCTTAACTACCTGGTAATCACCAAAGGGTTTATCGACAAAATTATGCTGGTAGTTTTCTCCAGTAATATTTGCACCCAGGCCAGGGGTTTCCTGATGCTGTAGAACACGTATACCATAAATTTTCCCTGATTCAGGATCTGTTCCCACCATTAGTGTAATCATACCCTGAAAACCACCACCCTCTAACATTGTAGCAATTCCAACACGTACTCCACTTTTATCAAATCCCTGGTAAAATATAAATCCATCCCTATTAATTTTTTTATAATCTTCCGCACCAGGCAGAACTGCAAAAACTGCCTTCTCTTCCTCCTGCAAATTCTGCTCTGTTATTATAGGCAGTGTCCACTGATAAACATAGGCCAGTAAGACAGCTGAAA
>JADQBV010000416.1 GCA_016278415.1 Halanaerobiales bacterium | reverse complement strand
ATAATCCTCAAGTTGTAAAGAACTTAGAAAAATTAGGTATAAAACCTATTAAATCTATAGATGATATTGATAGCGGAACAGTTATTATAAGATCTCATGGTGTTCCACCTAATATTATAGAAAAGGCAAAAAACAAGGGATTGCAGGTTTTAGATACTACCTGTCCTTTTGTTAAGAAAGCCCAACAATATGCAAAAGAACTGATAGATAGCGGTTATCAGACTATTATATATGGCGATCATGATCATCCTGAAGTCGTTGGTATATATGGTGCTACAGATAAAAAAGCTATTATTATCAGTAATCAAAGTGAGTTAGATTCTATTAAAACCAAGAATAAACTTGGTTTTGTTGCACAAACTACAAAATCACCGGGTTCGTTTAGGGAGCTTATATCATCTGTTATTGAGGATGTTAAGGAATTAAAGGTATATAATACAATATGTAATACTACAGAAACAAGGCAGCAGTCAGCTGCGGAATTAGCAGAAAAAGTTGATGTTATGTTTGTAATTGGAGGACACAATAGTGCAAATACAAATAGACTTTCTGAAATTTGTGCTAAAACTGATACTCCAACTTATCATATAGAAACTGTTGCTGAAATTGATAAGCAATGGTTAGAAGAAAAGAAAAAAATTGGGATAACAGCGGGGGCATCAACCCCGGATTGGTTAATCAAGGAGGTAATTGAGGCTATGAGCGAAGAAGAAAAAGAAGTAAAAGTTGATCAGAACATTGAAGAGGAAGGGGTAAACAACGAGGCAGAGATTACAGCAGAAAAAGATGTAGACGAAAATGTCGAAATTGCAGCAGAATCAGATGAAGAAAATGAAACAGTTGCAGATGAAACTGAAGAAGTTGAAGAAGACTCAACAGAAACTGAAGAATCTGCAGAACAGATAGATTACAGTGTTAACGATATAGCTGACCTAAAGAAAGGTCAAATCGTTACAGGTACTGTAAGTCAAATTAAAGAAGATGGTATCTATGTAGATGTCAATTATAAAACTGATGGTTTTATACCCTTAAGGGAATTATCACATAGAAGTATATCTGATCCAAAAGATGTAGTGGAATTAAATGAAAAAATTGAAGTTGTAATCCTTACCTTAGAAGATGATGAAGGCAATATGGTATTATCCAAAAAGCGAGCAGATTATGAGAAAGCATGGGAAGATATCATGGAAGCCTATGAGAATGATCAAGTTATAGAGGCAGAAGTTACTAAGGTAGTAAAAGGTGGCTTAGTAGTAGATATTGGATTGAGAGGTTTTATACCTGCTTCTCATGTAGCTATAGGCTTTGTTGAAGATTTGGATGATTATATTGGAGAAACTTTAAGATTAAAGGTCATTGAGGTTGAAAGAGATAATAATAATGTTGTTCTTTCTGCTAAAGAAGTCTTAGAAGGTGAAAGATCAGAAAAGAAAGAAGAAACTCTAGAAAAACTTGAAGAAGGTAAAACAATTAAGGGTACAATCACTAAGCTTGTTGATTTTGGTGCTTTTGTAGATATCGGTGGAGTTGAAGGTCTTTTACATATATCTGAAATGTCTTGGGGTAGGATAGGTCATCCATCAGAGGTATTTGATGAAGGTCAGGAAATTGAAGTTAAGATTTTAAGTGTTGATGTAGAAGAAGAAAGAATTTCTTTAGGATACAAACAATTATTACCTGATCCTTGGGAAGAGTTTGTAAAAAAACACTATGAAGGTGAAGTAGTTACAGGTACTGTAACTAAGATCGTTGATTTTGGTGCATTTGTAGAAATTGAAAGCGGAGTAGAAGGGCTTATTCATATTTCTCAATTGTCACATAGACATGTTAAGACACCTGATGAAGTTATTAGTGTTAAAGAAGAAATACAGGTTAAGATAATCAGTATAAGTGAGGATCAAAAAAGAGTTGGTCTAAGTATTAAGGAATTACAGGAAAAGCCAGCTCCTACTAAACATACATCTACCTCTAAACCTAAAGTTACAACATCAAAGTCTCCATCTAATAATGATAATAATGATGATGGTAGCAGTGGTGTTACAATAAGAGATTTAGTTGGAGATATATTTAATAAAGAAGATTAGATTTAAAAGAGAAAATAGATTATAAATATATAATTTATAGTTAAATAAATACCGTAATTCGAAAGTCCTGCTATTCAAATAGCAGGACTTTTTTTGTATATAGAATTATATAACGGGAATAATAGTCCTAAATGAAATAACTGGAGGTGTAAATATGACGATAGGAATTATTATATTACTCGTTGTAGGACTGATTGTATATTTAGGAGCAGCTGATAGAGTCTTGGATAAACTATATTTAACAGATTCATCTGTTTTATTTGTGATTGCTTTAATGATAATCGGAAGTTTTTTTGAAGTTACGATTAGTAGAAGACCATTATTGACTATAAATATTGGAGGGGCTTTAGTGCCAATCATTTTATCCATTTATGTATTAACTAAAGCTGGTTCGGCAAAAGAGTGGATACGAACATCTATTGCTATAATCTTAACTGGTGCTACAATTTATGGTATTAGTCTTGTTTTTAGTAACTTTGGACACGGAAGAGATATTATAGATCCTATGTATTTATTTGCTGTAAGTGGCGGAATAATCTCCTATATATTAGGAAGATCACGAAGGGGGGCTTTTATTGCCGGTACACTGGGTTATTTAACTTTTAACCTTTTTACCTTTTTTCGTGCATTGTCAGGGAGTATAAATGCACAGGTCAGATTAGGTGGTGCAGGGGTTTTTGATAGTATAGTACTTTCTGGTATATTTGCTGTATTAATAGCAGAACTAATTGGCGAATCCAGAGAACGATTACAGGGTGGTCACAAAGAGGAGCATTAGGAGGGATGTTAAATATGAAACTATCCAATGTTTTGAGATTAATTATATTTATAATTTTAAGCTTTTTGATATTTAGTGTGAATGTTACCGCAGACAATATTGGCCACACTGAAGAAAATGTTGTTAGTGTATATGATGAAGAGGGAGATTATATATTTGGAACTGCCATGGGTGTTACTGTTGGTGATAAATATATTAGTGAAGATAATATAGAATATTTAGTAGTATCTGTTAATGGACATAGGGCTGTAGCTGAAAACAAAGGGGAGATAGATTTATTTGCAAGTCTTGGATATCAATCTAATGTTTTAACTCCTCTTGCAGCTCAGGGTTCCAAGTTGATAGGAATCTATCATACACATAATGGCGAATCTTATCTACCTGGGCCTGATAATGTTTCAGGTAAAGGTGAAATTTATGAAGTCGGTAATGCACTAAAAAATGAATTAGAGAAAAAAGGTATTAAAGTTTTAAAACTGGAAGATCTTCACTTACCTCATGATGGTGCTGCCTATGAACGATCAAGAGATACAGCAACAGATATAATGAAGAAGAGACCTGATGCAATTTTTGATGTTCACAGAGATGCAATTCCACGTGAAGAAGAATATCTAACAAAAATAAATGGTAAAACAATTAGTCAAGTAAGATTAGTAGTGGGTCGTCAGAACCCAAATAGGAAAGTTAATGACCAATTCGCAAAAAGTTTAAAGGCAATTACTGACAAAAATTATCCAGATTTAATCAGAGGTATATTTTATGGTGGGGGGAGTTATAATCAACAATTATCTGCCCACTCTCTTCTATTAGAGTTTGGTACACATGTTACAACTAAGGAACAAGCTGCAGCAAGTGCTCAATTACTAGCTACCTCTATAAATAAACTTTTGTATGGTAGTGGTTCTGAGCAGGCTAAGGGTAGTGCTTCTGAAAATAGAAGTATTATATCTACAATAAGCTGGATAATTGGGATTGTTGTTCTTGGAATGCTTGCCTTCTTATTTATTAATGAAGGAAGTATTGATGGTGTCATCAAGAGGATAAAGAATTTCTTTGCTAGAGAAATTATTGATAGAGGAGATAAATAATAGATGTTTGAATATGGTGGACTGTTTTTAACAAGTGTTTTATTAGGAACATTAGCTAGGGCGTTTATGTTAAAGATTGATTATCGACAATTCCCTAGTTTTCCACATTCCTATGCAATACACTTAACCTTAGGGATGATTGCAGCTGCTCTTGGTGCATTAGTTGTTCCAGCACTAGCAGCAGAGGAGTATATAGCTGTTACCTTTTTAACTATAGGTGCTCAACAATTTCGGGATGTTAGGAGTATGGAAAGGGATAGCTTAAACCGGATAGAATTAACAGAATTAGTTCCTAGAGGTGAAGCATATATTGAAGGGATAGCAAAATTATTTGAAGCCAGGAATTACCTGGCTTTATTAACTTCTCTTGCTACAAGTCTTTTATATTATTATAGTAATTTTATAATAGCAATCATTGGTGGAGGAATTATAGGATATATATTACACTGGTTTATGAAGGGTGCAAGTGTTGGTGATATTGCAGAAATTGAGATTGTAGAACTTAATTTTAAAGGAAAAAATATTGGAATTGGTGAAGTAATAATAATGAATGTAGGTGAAAATGAAGCATTTCAAAAATGGTATGATGAGGGAATTGGAATAAAGGTAGTACCTAAAGATGAGAATGCTAGAGCAACTCTAGCAAGCCTTGGACAAAGACAGGCTATTCTCCATGATTTAAGTATTCTAATGGGCATAAAATTAGATAAAGGATTGCAACAATTTACACCATTAGCTAGGTTAAATATTGATTATGGCACTCTGAATATTATTTTTATTCCTCAAGAACCAGATAAGATATTTATAAAAGAGGCTGTTAAACGTATTCCTGTATTAGAAAGTTCACAGAGGAAACCACTTAGTGATAAAATGGGTAAAAAAGCAGCAGATTAGGAGGGTGTATGGAAGATAATATTTTAGCAATAATAACAAGAAAGGAAAATTATAAAAAAGTGGCTGGCGGAACACCAATTTTTTTTACAGATGATGAGGAAGAGCTTGAAAGAGTAAGTACTTTGTTAGCAAGACTTACACTTGGTATGGTCCACGATTTAGAAAACGGGGTAAAGATTATAATAAAACATTAGGGGGAGATTACAGTAATTATTTTTCATTGTAAATACATGAATGTCTTGCCCTTTTTTTTAATAGAATTATACATAAATGATAGAAAAAATATTTCACTAAATAAAATATCTAATAAAGCCTTAAGCAATTATAAGAAAATTGCTAATAGTTCAAGGGTATTTATCGAATTAGATTATAGTAAAAACGGCGAAAAATTATACTTGCTTGCGGGAGGTAAAAAAAAGAAAATTACTAAGCAGGCTCTAGAGGGTTATGTTGAGATTCTTAATATAGAGATGGATTATAGTATTTATGATTTGTATAATTTTGAAAATTTATATTTTAGAATAGCTATGTATTTAAGTGAAATAAAACTAGAAGATTTGTCTAACTATTTTAATAAAAAAGGAATTCATAAAGTATATAAAGAAATATTGGAAAATGATACTAATGGACTTTTTAGTTTACCAAAAGTTTAAAAAGTTATCGGACATTTCAAACCACGTAATATAAAAAGTAAAAAAGGGTGATATATATATTATGATTATTATTTATCATTGTTATGGAGGCGCGCATTCATCTGTATTATCAGCAGCGATTCATATAGGATTTTTGCCTAGTGATAAAAAACCTAAGAAAAAAGATATTTTACAGATTCCTTATTTTGATCAAACTACAAGTAAGCAAATTGGAATTCCTTTTTACTATGGTAATGATGAATTTGAAAATCAGGTATATATACAAGGAATGGGAGGGTCAGATAAGATAGTAAAGCAATTATTAAAGGATTTAATGGAGAAAGATAATATTCCAGAAGAAGAAGTCATTATTGTAGATACTTTAAAGAATGTAAACATACTAGTAAGGATTGGAGGCTTTATGTCTCGCGGCTTAGGACTTGTATTTCCTGGTCGTTTTTTAACTGTATTAGGGTTAAAACTCAACTATACTAAGTTTATTAATACAGTTAGTCGGGTTAAGGCGAAAATTGCCGAATTTAATATTGCTTAGTTGATTAAAATATGATATTATCTCTTTACAGGAGGTAAATGATGGAATGGTTGAAATTTCGGATGTTCAAGCAGGTAGTATAGCTGATGAAATGGGCTTATCTACTGGTGATAAATTAATAGAGATTAATGGGCAGCTTATAAAGGATTACATAGATTATCAATATGGTATTGCTGCTGATACATTTGTATTAACAGTGGAGAAGAAAGATGGACAATTATGGGAGTTAGAGATTACAAAATATCCTGATGAAAATTTAGGTATAATGATAGATGGAATTATATATGATCAATTGAAAAATTGTAAGAATAACTGTCTCTTCTGCTTTGTAAAACAACAACCAGAAGGTATGAGAGAGACATTGTGTTTAAAAGATGATGATTATCGGTTTTCTTTTTTACAAGGAAGCTTTATAACACTTACTAATTTGAATGATAGTGAGATTAAAAGGATTCTACGACTTAATTTAAGTCCTCTTTATATATCTGTACATACTACTAATCCAAGTTTAAGGGTTAAGATGATGAAAAATCCAGAAGCAGCTAAAATAATGGAGCAATTAAAATTATTTGCTGAAAACGGGATTAGTTTTCATACACAAATTGTTTTGTGTCCAGGCTATAACGATATGCAGGAGTTAGACAAAAGTATTGATGAGCTAATATCTTTATATCCACAGGTACTATCAATTGGTATTGTTCCTGTCGGATTAACAGATTTTAGAAATAATCTAACTGATTTAGACCGATATGATAATAAGGGTGCTCAAGTTGTAATTGATCAGATATCAAACTGGCAAAAGAAATTAGAGAATCAATTTGACGAAAATTTTCTATATCTCTCTGATGAATTTTATTTTCTAGCAGAAAAGGAGATACCGGAATATGATCATTACAATGATTTTTGCCAAATTGAAAATGGAATCGGCTTAACTCGTTTATTTTATAATGAATTTTCAAATCTTATACTACCCAAAAAAGTAAAAAATAAAAATGTGGGTATCATCACAGGGGAATTAGGTAATAAGGCTTTAAAACCTGTTATAGAAGAACTTAAAAAAATTAAGGAACTCACTATATCTACTATTCCTGTTATTAATAAGTTTTTTGGGAATTCCGTTACTGTTACTGGATTATTAACAGGAGAGGATATCATTAAAACTCTGAATAATAAAAAAGATAAACCAGATATTATAATATTACCAAGTATAATATTTAATAATAATGGTAATATGCTGGACGATCTAAGATTGACTGATATTAAAAATGAATTTCCCAATATAGATTTTAATCTTGCTGGGGATATGAAGGAAGTATTGGAGGTGCTAGAAAGATGAGTAAAGCAGTTGTAGCAATTGTAGGTAGACCGAATGTTGGAAAATCTACATTATTTAATAGATTAGCAGGACATAGGATTTCAATAGTTGAGGGTGAACCAAGTATTACAAGAGATAGGATTTATACTGATGTAGATTGGTTAGATCACTCTTTTATATTGATAGATACAGGCGGTATAGAACCTGCTAATGAAGATGTAATTCAAAGTCAAATAAAATATCAAGCAAGTATTGCCATGAATGAAGCAGACTGTATTGTTTTCGTTGTAGATGGTCGTAGCGGGGTTACTGTTGCTGATCAGGAGGTAGCCCAAATACTAAGAAAGACCAACAAAAAAGTAGTATTAGTAATAAATAAAGTTGACGATTTCTCTCAGCTAGACAAGATAATGTGGGAGTTTTATTCATTAGGTTTTGAAGAACCCGTACCTATCTCAGCAGAACATGGTAAAAACGTTGGAGACTTACTGGAAATGATAGTAGATAATATTCCTGTATTTGAGAAAGAAGAAGCTACAGATGCATTAAATATCGCTATTATAGGTAAACCAAATGTAGGTAAGTCATCACTGGTAAATTATATAGCAGGTCATGAGCGAGTTATTGTTAGTGATATACCCGGTACCACTAGAGATGCAATTGATACATTAGTTGAGAAAAATGGTAAGAAGTACAATTTAATAGATACTGCAGGTTTAAGAAGAAAAGCAAAAGTCAAAGAATCTGTGGAATATTACAGCGTTATAAGAACCATTAGAGCAGTTGATAGAGCTGATGCAGTTTTGATGTTAATTGATGCAACAGAGGGTGTTACAACTCAAGATAAGAAAATTGTTGGTTATGCACATGATAATGGAAAAGCTATT
The DNA here is from genome assembly GCA_016278415.1 of Halanaerobiales bacterium. The sequence continues at coordinate 22,351 of JADQBV010000416.1, read as the reverse complement.
GTATTAGGTGTTAATAAATGGGATTTGATTGAAAAAGAGACTAAAACTATGGATGATTACAAAGATGATATATACTGGGAATTAAAGTTTCTCAACTATGCCCCTATCACTTTTATCTCTGCTTTGACAGGAGTTAGAATTGATGAGGCATTGGAGTTACTAGAATATGTGGTAGATCAGAACTCCTTAAGAATTAAAACAGGTGTCTTAAATGAAGTTATTGACGAAGCCATGCTCCTTAGAGAACCACCAGGAGTCAAAGGTAAAAGACTAAAAGTATATTATGCTACACAAGTAGGTATACAACCTCCTACTTTCATATTTTTCGTAAATGACCCTAAATTAATGCATTTTTCCTATCAACGATATCTTGAAAATGCTTTACGTAAAGCATTTGGTTTTATAGGGACTTCAATAAAGATTGTATTAAAACAAAGGAGTTAAATTAAGGGGGGGTTATATGAGATTTCCAATTATAATAATTGTCTCTTATTTTTTAGGGGCAATACCTTTTGCATATATTATGACAAGAATAATAACTGGTAAAGATGTCAGGAGTTATGGTAGTGGTAATGTAGGTGCCACTAATGCCGCAAGAATGCTTGGTATCAAATATGGTATATTGGTAGCTATACTTGATGTCTTAAAGGGTATATTAGCCGTAACAATAGCAAAATTGTTACTACCTATCGATGCACCTACTTATTATCTTTTATTGGCTGCTCTAACAGTTATTGTAGGACATAATTGGTCTGTTTTTCTAAAATTTTCAGGAGGTAAGGGTGTAGCGACTACTTTTGGTGTTATATTGAGTCTTTATCCACTAGTCTTTCTTGTCTTTCTTTTAATATGGATATCATTAGTTTTAATTACTCGATATGTTTCACTGGCTTCTATTGTAAGTGCATTAATAGTTCCAGTAATTGTTTATTTAAGGACTTCTAATATTTATCATCTGCTATTTACGTTGCTTTTTGCAGCATTAATTGTCTTTAGACATTCTTCTAATATTCGGAGACTTATTAAGGGTAATGAATCAAAAATGTCCTGGCCACCTGGTGTTAAGAAAGGTGATCTTTAAATGTCAACAAAAGTATCTATTATTGGTGGAGGAAGTTGGGGAACTGCAATAGCCCAAGTTATCGCCAACAATGGTTATCCAGTAAAAATTTATGTAAGAAATAGTGAACAAAGAGACTCTATAAATAATAATAACTTAAATGAAAAATATTTTCCTGATTTTAATTTATCTAAATATATAAAAGCTACTACTTCTCTAGAGGAAGTATCTAGTTTTGCTAATGTTATCATTATGGCTGTTCCAACTCATGCCAGTAGAGAAATTCTTGAAAAATTACAAGGAATGATAGATGATAATCAGATTATTGTTTCAACTGCCAAGGGAATTGAGGAACGAACTTATAATAGGAATTCACAGATAATTAGGGAGTATTTGGACAATCCTATAATTGTTTTATCAGGCCCAACTCATGCTGAAGAAGTTATTAAATCTTTACCAACAGCAGTAGTTGCTGCCTCTAAAGATAAAAAGTCTGCAGAATTAATTCAAGAAATAATGATGTCATCAAAATTTAGGGTATATACAAATCCTGATACTGTAAGTGTAGAAATTGGTGGTGCAATCAAGAATATTATAGCAATAGCTGCAGGAATTGCAGATGGGTTAGGATATGGTGATAATACTAAAGCAGCTTTAGTAACACGTGGATTACATGAAATGAGTAGACTTGGTGTTACTATGGGAGGTAAATTATTAACATTTGCTGGGTTAACTGGGATGGGAGACCTTGTTGTAACTTGTGCAAGTATGCATAGTAGAAATAGACGTCTTGGCATTAAGATAGGCCAAGGATTAAGTCTTGAAGAGGCATTATATGAGGTTAGACAAACAGTAGAGGGCGTAAGAACCACTAGGGCCTTATATGATTGGTATAAAAGTGGAGAATATGATTTTGATATCCCGATAACTAAACAAATCTATAAAGTACTATTTAATAATAAAAACCCACTGAAGGCTGTTGATGATCTAATGCTTCGCGGTCCTAAACATGAAATTGAGGAAGTTGTAAACGATATAGAATGGTAGATATAAAATAAAATAATGAATTATGAGACTGTATTCACTTTTTAGTGGATATGGTTTTTTTATTTTTTAAGATAATAAAAAGTAATATTTTAGACTTGCCCTCATATATATATATTGATATTTACTTTTTTGTAAGTCTTTATTTAATAATGCCCTCGATGTTGCGTTATTTATAATTTAATATTTAAATAGATTTTATGTGGGAGGGATGAAGATAGAAAAAAATTGTGTTGTTATTTTTTTAGTTGACAGATTATATTGTAAAAGGAGGGGAAGAAATGGAGCAATTTAATTTATATAAGGATATTACTGAAAGAACGAATGGAGATATTTATATTGGAGTAGTGGGACCTGTAAGAACAGGGAAATCAACATTCATTAAGAAATTCATGGAACTGCACGTACTACCGATGATAGATGACAAATATATAAAAGAAAGAGCTAATGATGAGCTTCCACAAAGCTCTACAGGGCGTATGATTATGACAACAGAGCCTAAATTTGTTCCAGAAGAAGCTGTTAGTGTTAATTTAGATGACAGTATTGATTTTAAGGTAAGAATGATAGATTGTGTTGGATATACTGTGCCTGGTGCTCAAGGCTATGAAGATGATAATGGGGCGCGTATGGTTTCTACACCATGGTATACACATGATATACCTTTTCAGGAGGCTGCTGAAGTAGGAACTCATAAAGTTATTACAGAGCATTCAACTATTGGATTGGTAATAACTACTGATGGGAGTTTTTCTGATATTTCAAGACATAATTATGTAATGGCAGAGGAAAGGGTTATTAATGAATTAAAAGAAATTGCTAAACCCTTTATTATTGTATTAAATTCCTCAACACCACATAGTGAAGATACAATTCACTTAGCAGAAAAGTTAAGTGAGAAATATGGTGTACCCGTAATTCCTGTAGATTGTCTGAATCTATCAAAAAGTAATATTAATACTATATTAAATAATATACTATACGAATTTCCAATTAAAGAAATATACATAGATCTGCCAGTCTGGATGAATGAATTACCAAATGATAATTGGTTGCGCAAAAGCTTTGATGATAGTGTTAGAACATCAATTAACGAAGTTGAAAAGATTAGAGATGTTGAAAATGTAGTTAATTTATTGGCGGAAAACCAATATACTCAAGAGGTTTATTTAGAAAATATAAACTTAGGTGAAGGATTAGCTAAAATTTCAATAGGTGTGTTAGACACTTTATTCTTCCAGATAATTGAAGAGTTTAGTGGATTCTCTATTAAAAATGATATGGAACTATTATCACTAATTAAAGAATTAAGTGTAGCTAAAAAGGAATATGATCGAGTTGCTAAAGCCTTAGTAGAGGTTGAAGAGCGAGGATATGGTATTGTAACACCATCATTAGAAGATTTAATATTTGATGAACCGGAAATAATTAAACGTGGTAATCAGTTTGGTGTAAAACTTAAAGCTAATGCACCTTCAATTCATATGATAAGAGCTGATATAAATGCTGAAGTTTCGCCGGTTGTAGGTACAGAAAAACAGTCTGAAGACTTAATTTTATTCCTGCAAAAGGACTATGAAAGTAATCCTGAAGGTATATGGGATACAGAGTTTCTTGGTAGGTCTCTCCATGATATAATGAAAGAAGGTATATCAAATAAACTATATAGAATGCCAGATTCAGCTCAAAATAAGATTAAAGACACAGTTGAAAAAATCGTTAATGAAGGAAGCGGAGGGCTTATTTGTATCATTCTATAATTTAATGTATTTTTTTCTGGACTTGAGGAAAAATATCCTTAAGTCCTATTTTTTTGTTTTTTTTAAAAAAATTTGTGTTAATAAGCAGGAGATTAGTGATATATCACGAATAATAAGTAATATGTAAATAAGATTTAATGATTTTGAGGAGGTGAATTTGATGACTAAAACCGAATTGATTGATGCAGTTGCTGAAAAGACTGGTTTAACTAAAAAAGATTCCGGTGAAGCTGTAAATGGTGTATTTGACACAATTGTCGAACACTTGAGTAAAGAGGCTAATACACCAGAAGATGACAGAGATAACGTTCAAATTATTGGATTTGGTACGTTTGAAGCTCGCGATCGCAGTGAACGTAAAGGTAGAAATCCACAAACTGGAGACGAAATTACTATTCCTGCAAGGACTGTTCCTGTTTTTAGAGCAGGTAAATCCTTTAAAGATTCAGTTGAAGGCTAGTTTATTATACATAATTAAATAGCCATATAAGAAAGGATTATATTATTATAATATAGTCCTTTCTTTTTATATATATATAAACTATTTTTCTAATGAATAATAAATTTAAGGTAAACAAATCATATTAAGCAAATACTTATCATATAAATTATCATATCTAAAGATAGGGTGATTTTTATGCTATTTAAAGCAAAAGACAACAAAGTTATTATTTTGGGTATTAATGAATTTACCATTAGTCTAGCAAACAATCTTAGTAAAAATCATGAAGTCATTATGCTAGATAAAGACGAATTAGATAATAATTATAATGTAGATGCAATAATTGGAAAAATCGAAAGGGATCTTTTGACTACTCTAAAAGAGTATAAGGTAAAAGATATTAGCTTGTTTATTGCAATGACTAAAAATGAGGAATATAATCTTTTTGCAACACAATTAGCAGGTGAATATGGTGCTGAAAATACTATTGCAATGGTATTTAATCCCCAATATGTAAATATAAGTTCTGTAAATTACATATTTAGTCCATACCAATTGATTATAAATATGACAAATAGTCTAGTAAAAGAAACCCGATTAAGAAATATAAAGAACCTTATTCCTGGAAAAGTCAGTGTTACAGATTTTATCGTTAATACCAATGATTCCTTTGTTAATACAAGAGTAAAAAATTTCAAATTGAAAGATAGCAAAATAATTGCAGTAAAACGTAACGGAAATACAATTACCCCATATGCTGATATGAAATTACTACCTTCGGATATTATCTATGTATTATATAAAAAGGGTATGGTATCAAATATTATTAAACAACTATGGAAAAAAGGAAAGATTAATAAAAGAGTTTTTATTATTGGTGGAAATGAACTTGCTTTTATACAAGCACAATATTGGTACAACATTTTTAATTCTGTTATTGTAATCGAATCAAATCTGGAAAAGTGTAATAGTCTTGCAGAGAGATGCGATAATATTCTTATATTGCATGGAGAAGGTATAGAAAGAAATTTATTGCTTGATGAAGGCTTAACTAATGATTCCATAATTTTAGCTTTTGATGATAATGATTTTCATAATATATTAACTAGTTATTCTGCTAAAAAGTTTGGTTGTAAAAGAGTTATTACATTATTAAACAATAATCGCTATAAAGAAATTGCTAGTACTCTTGGTTTAGACAATATTATTTCTATTCCAGAAATAGTTAGCAAACATTTGCTTTCACATAATAAGTCTAAATCCAATATAAACAAACACTTTCTAGGTGATGATGTTTATACATCTAAAATATTACTAAACAAAAAGTCTTTAATTGTCAATAAAAAAATATCGGAAATAAGTAATAAGAAAAACATTATTATAGGAGTAGTTATCAGAAATAATAAAGCGATAATTCCAGAGGATGATTTTATTGTAAAAGAGGCTGACACTATATTTATATTTTTTAATAAAAATATGGAAATAGAACTATATAATATTTTTAGGAAATAGGTTAATACTATATTTAGAAGGAGTGATTATATGAAAAAGAAAAAAAGAAAAATAAATAAAAATAATAAAAAGTCAGCAGAGATGCCAGAAGCTATGCCTGAAGCAGCATATAATTTTAGTCCTGATGATGTGGAAATCGGTGATGAATTAACAGTTACAGATATGAAAAAAATCAAAAATAAAAATGATCGTTAGAATAAGATGATATGCTCCCCTTTATAAGTAGACAGTTATAATAAAATATTTATTATAATCTATAAGAAAAAAGCCCCTGTCGGGGTTTTTTTCTTAATAAGATAACATGAAACATAGAGATTATAGCATTATTATTTCAGTCCCAATTTATATGAATAATATCTTTTTCAAACAAATAAACCATGGTATCATTTTTATAAATAATATTTTGCAATACAGTAAGTTCATTAGATGAAACACTGCTATCTAATTTAATATTTACCTCAATACTTGTGAACTTTCCTATTTCATCTGATAATGAAGCACTAATAGTTATATATAAGTTGGTTATTAAAACACAATGTTCTTCACTGTAGTTATTGATGATTAAGGTTATTATTCCACAAAGAGATGTAAGGAAGTATTCATAGGGATGAGGATACCTAGAATAATCAGAAAGTTTTTCTGTTAGTGTTGAATGAAGATGGGGGAAGTGTGGAATATTTAACATCATATCTTTTGTCCCATTCCATTGACTCTCTACTCTTAATTTTTCCATTTTAATTCTCCTTTTAGTTCATTATATCTTTAATCTTACCCTAAATATAAAAACTCAATTCATAGCAAATCTTTTATATACATAAATATTAAGAAATAAGGGTTTGTATTTTACATAAATGAATTGAGGGGATATTTATGAATTTTAAATCAATATTTAATATACTAGGTAATTTATTACAATTGATAGCACTTTCTATGCTACTTCCAATCTTGATAGGTTTATATTATCGGGAAGAAGATGCTTTTGTTTTTATTATTACTATGGGGATAACTGCATTATGTGGATTTATATTACGGAAATTCAAATTTTCTAAAAATGGTTTACAGTATAAAGATGGCTTTGTTGTAGTTATTCTGGGATGGCTATTAGTATCACTTTTCGGTGCATTTCCCTTTATATTAGCAGGGATTTTTTCTAATCCAATTGATGCATTTTTTGAAAGTGTTTCAGGATTTACAACTACAGGTGCTACTGTTATAATGTCATTAGAGAGCTTGAGCCATACTATTTTATTTTGGAGAAGTTTAACGCATTGGTTAGGTGGTATGGGTATTATCGTAATTACTATGGCTATATTACCTCAATTAGCTGGGAATATGTACTTGTTTAAGGCTGAGGTACCTGGTCCTATGCATAATAGGATAAAACCGAGAATTCAGGATACTGCCAAGACCTTATTATTTATATATTTAATTTTAACAATTTCCCAAGTAATATTATTATATATATATGGCATGCCTTTATTTGAAAGTATAATACATTCCTTTGGTACAATATCTACAGGTGGTTTTTCATCAAGGGCCTTAAGTGTAGGTGCATATAAAAGTGTTGTTATTGATATTATTGTAATTATTTTCATGTTTCTTGGAGGCACAAATTTTGAATTGATCTATAGTTTCTTCAGGGGGAAATGGTTTAGTGTATTTAAGAATGAAGAATTAAGGTTTTATATTATCCTATTAATAATAGCAATATGTTTAATAACCTTTAATTTAAGTAACAGTAATTATGATTTTGTTAATTCATTGAGATATGCTTCTTTCCAAGTAGTTTCTATTTCTAGTACCACAGGATATGCTACTGTTGATTATGATAGTTGGCCACCATTTAGTCGCTGGATATTACTAGTACTGATGTTTATTGGAGGTAGTGCTGGTTCAACTGCTGGAGGCATAAAGGTTATAAGGGTAAAGATACTTTTAAAAAAGGGCTTACAGGAGTTATATAGACTGTTACATCCTCGTAGTATTAATAAAGTTAAAATCGATAACCAAGTAATATCAGAGTCGGTATCAACAAGTATTCTTGGTTTTTTCTTCTTGTATATAGTAGTATTTGTTACTGGAGTCCTAGGATTAACATATTTTGGTATTGATATACTTAGTTCAATATCAGCTGTAGCATCTACTATTGGTAATATAGGACCTGGTCTAGAATTAGTAGGACCATTAAATTCATATTTACCATTACCTGATACTGCAAAAATGATACTAATCGCTTGTATGCTGATGGGTCGTTTGGAAATATACACTATCCTTGTTTTTATATTTATGGATTGGAGTTAACTTGAAATACTTGTCTCTTTAAGTTATAATATATATTGATATATAGAATTTTGTTAAGGGGGATATGATATTGGGATTTTTTGATTTTGTAAAGAATATATTTCAACCTAGTGGACAGGGCAATTTAATAAATTTTTACATAAAGGATGAAAAGTGTGGAGACAAGATAAAACTACTTGTACGAAAAAGTTATGATATTCAAAAGATATATGAAGAAAATGAACAGGCGGATTATCGTTTAAAAAAGGTTGTAATTTGTAATAAATGTTATAATAAAATTAATGTCAAAATTGATTTTGATAGAAGATATAATATTATAGATAGTCAATTAGATGGAGGAAGTATTATATCAGAAAAAGAGTTTAATGAAAACTAAGAGATCTAGGATGTGGTCCAATGCATTTATTACCTAATATATTATCAATTATAAGGATTATATTGATTCCTTTTTTTATTTATTATTTTATAGCAACTGATTATTTAATAGCTGGCGTCTTATTTTCTATATCGGGAATTACTGATTTTTTTGATGGTTATTTTGCTCGTAAATATGATTTAACAAGTAAATTAGGTAGGATGCTAGATCCCTTTGCCGATAAACTTACGATTATAAGTATTTTAATTGCTCTTACTATTAAAAGTATTATCCCAGGATATATAGCATTAATCATATTAACACGAGAGGTATTTATTTTCTTGAGTTCTATAATATCTTATTTAATGGGTTTTGACTTTATAAATCCAAGTTATATTGGTAAGGCATCTATTTTTTTGCTTTATATCGCTATAGCCTTACAATTAATGGATTTTAATAGTATTGCTACCTATTTATTTTATTTAGCTATACCTCTAAATGTAATTTCTGGGTATAATTACATTCATACAACTGCTAAATGTTTGTCTAATAAGAGTAATATTTAAGGAAAAAAGGGCATATATCTACATAATGTAAGGACAGCTATTATCGGCTGTCCTTTTTTGATGTATATGCTCGGAAAAAACTTATTGCCTCCGACAAAGTAATACATTATCTACAAAGGAAAATTATGGTGTATATAGAACTAGTATATTGATGAGTTTAAAATAGGGAGGTAATAGTTATGGACCTAAAAACTGAAGTGTGGCGTGATTTAATTGATATATTATCTGAATTTGGCTATATCATGAGTGAGAAAGATAATAATAGTGAAAATCAAAGTTATGTTTGGGAAATTATCGTAAATATAAAAGCAAATATGAAAGAGGAAATTGAACAGACTATAAGAATGAATCTTAATTTATGTTATGTTTTAGAAGAAAGTGGACAAATGAAAGAGATTAATAATGAATTATTTAAATTTAATTTTTTATTAGACCAAAATATTTATCGATTAGATAATGAGGTTTTTAAAGGCCTAAATAGTTTTCATAAATTAATAATTTCTACATATGGTAATGTAGAAATATTCATAGAAAATTTAAAGTTAGTAAATGAAAATTTGTCCTTTATTCGTAATCGTAAAGACCATATTTTAATTAACAGGTATAATTATTTAAAGAATATTTCTTTGCCACTGAGGGGCTATGAAGAATTAAGAATTGGCTTAATAACCTTATTAAAAAAATTCAATGAATTAAAATTAATAATTACTAATCCAAAAGTATTTAATGATTTTAAAAATGATATCGATATATTTATTAATAGATATCAAAAAAATTATAAAGAGGAACATAATAAATACCACCAAAAGTTGAGGGATTTTTATCGACAGCTTTATAATTTACCTGAGTACAATGCCTTAGAAAGTTTATCAGATATTAAAGTTATTAATGTTGCCTATAATTTAAAACCAATAAAGAGATATATAGAAACATTTTTCCCTGAACAATGTAAAAATAAACATCTTGATGAAATACTTGATAAAAATATAAAATGCAGTTGTGGCTTTAATATCGGCGAAAAATTGCCTATTCCCTCTTTAAATAAAATTAAGCCAATGTTAAGAAAAGGTATAGTTGAATATATCGAAAAGATACAAAATGAGAGATTTAAGTCACTATTTGATAATTATTTGAGTTATAAAGAAGATTCTTCTATACATAAATTTTTAGAATTCAAGACTGATAAGATAAATGGAAATCTTCAATATATTGATAATGACCTAATTATAGAAATAAACGAGGCCTTGAGTAATACCTATCCTTTAAAAATATCTATCGATGAACTTGCTCCACGTTTAACAGGGACATATCCTATAAACCAACTAGACTTGCTAGGAAAAGATATTGAGAAATATTTAACAGAATTAATTAATAGCAAAATTCAAGGAATGGAAAAAATTAATTATGATGATATTATTATAAATTTAGTAAATTAGCAGGAATAATAGACTATATTGTAGAATTTTATATAATGAGGTGTTTATTAGGATTTACTTTATTCTTGTAGTGGTAGAGGTGTTAATATTATTATTATTAATGCAATTTTAACAATTAACAAAGACGAAGTGTATTATGAAGTAAAGAAGATAATCGAGAAAAAAGCTAAGTAGATGTATTAATTTAAAATTAAACAAATATAAATGTAATATAGAACACATTTCTAGAAGGGAGAGGGGACAATGTTAAATATATATTGCTGGAGATGTGGTACAGGGATAGATGAGGATAATATTTTGGGCTTGGGTCAATTTGATCATAGTGTAGGAAGGTATAGGGGAAAAGGTTTTGTAGCTTTTAATTGTCCAAAATGTAAGAAAACCAGGTATCAAATACTGGATTCAAAACATTTAACAATTAAAAATAAAATAAGCAATTCTGTAAATCAAGTGAGTTCAGACTTAATCGATATCGATCAAGTGATTGAATTTCATAAATCTCTAGACGAAATAGAAACAATAGAAAATTTCCTTGAAAAATGTGAACTAACTCCGGAAACTAATGTAGAAGTAAATAAACCAATTTTGCAACCTATTGATGTATATAATCTTTTTAATAAATTAAACTCAGAGAATATGAGAAGACTGATGATATTAACACTAGATAAAAATAACTATATTATATCTTGGGACTTCTTGGGAGAAGACTTAAGTAATTCTATATATGATCCCCGTGTTATATTTCAAACACCATTTTTATTAGAAGAAAAAGCATCAGTTATAATTGCTGAGAATATTTCAAGAAATTTCACAGAGCCAACCCAAAAAGATTTATTATTAACAAAAAGACTTATAAAAGCAGGTAAGGTGTTGGGCATTGATTTCTTAGATCATATTGTAATAGGGCAAAAAGGTTATCATAGCTATGATCAATTAAATTATATATAAAGTGACTTCTAAGTTTCAGATGTTTAACAGAAACTTAGAAGAACAAATCCTGGAACTAACTGCTACTTGCATTCATTGCTACGTATAGATTTTAGTAGCAGTTAGTTATGAGGGTAATTACTAAATCCGCCTATTAAATTGGCGGATTTGTTCTATTCTCCCTGAAAATTAATATATTTTAAACAGGGGGGATGTAATATGAGAGATAATTCTATAAGACTTTTGTTAATATGTCTCATTATATTAGGTGTCTTTCTTGGTGCATATGAGGGATTGTGGAAACAGGGTGCTAAGAAAGTTTCAAATTATGATGTGAATATAACAGAAGACGAGAATGATGTTTATCTAGAGGTGATTTGGGATGCCTCAGGCAGTATGTGGGGAAGAGACTACGGAGTGGAAAAAATTATACGCTCTAAAGATGTTTTGAAAACATTTGCAGATAAAATACCAGATAAAGTAAATGTAGGCTTACGAATATTCGGAGCAAGAAGAGTAGGAGATTTAAAGGATTCTTTCTTAGCGATTCCATTTCAAGAAGGAAATAGGGAAAATATTATAAATTTTATTACTAATGTTCAACCCCTTGGTAAATCTCCTATAGCGTACTCATTGCAAGAAGCCTATAAAGATGTAGTAGATATACAAGGAAAAAAATACATAATGTTAATCAGTGATGGTATCGATAATGGAGAAATGCCAACAGGTGAAGTTATTTCTAAATTTGCTAATGAAAATATTGTACTTCATATTGTTCATATAGGTGAACCAGATGAGGAGAAAATAAAAGAACGATTAAAAGATATGGCTGAGAAAACCGGTGGTCAATACTTCACATATAATAATCATGAAAATGTAGTAGCAACTTTTACACAATAAGTATAATATAGATCTCTTTAGAATGACTTTATTGGTGTTTACTGCCGATAAGGCCATTTTTTTTACCTAATATTATATAATGGAAAAGTCTTTAGTTTACTTTTATTTATATATATTTGATTTGCTTTGATTTATTTTTTTCTTTTTTGGGAGGATATTTATTATCTTTAGGGAATATTATATATAATTGAAAAGAATAAAAGGAAAATATTATTAGGAGGAGATAAAGTGGCTAAAGGACTTAAAATATTACTTTCTATTATAGTATTAACAATCATTGCCATAATAATTTTGGTTTCTACAGGGAGTCAAATATTAACAGACTGGTTATGGTTTGATAATCTTAATTTTTCACAGACTTTTATGACAATGTTTTTTACAAATTTTTATCTTAGGCTTATTGTTGGATTAGTATTTACTATTTTTATTTACATAAATCTTTCTTTTACCAGGAAACCTTTATTGGAACATTTGAATGTAAGTAAAGATGATAATGTAGAATCACTTTTTGGTGGAAAAAACGACTCAATTATGGAATGGCTTGATAAGCGTAAATTAGGCTATATTTTTCTGCTCGGTAGTATAATATTGGGTTTTCTCTTTAGTTCGGTTAGACAAGATTTATGGCAGATTGTCTTAAAATACATTAATCAGACACCATTTAATATAACTGACCCTATTTTCTCGAGAGATGTAGGATTTTATGTTTTCTCATTACCATTTTTCGATTTTATAAGAGAAATGGGTATGGTCTTAACTATACTAACACTGGTAGTAACAGGAGCAATTTACACTTTGGCATCTGGAATAAGCTCTTTTAACGAAATGAAGTTTAAGTTATCAGGTAGGGCTATGGCACATTTATCAATTTTAATAGCTATATTCCTTTTTCTAAAGGCCTGGTCTTATCGTCTTATGATGTACAACCTACTCTATTCTGCTAGAGGGGTTGCCTTTGGAGCAAGCTATACAGATATTAATGCTAATCTTGTTGGCTTAAAGATATTGTTTTATGTAGTTATAGCAATTGCTATAGTTGTACTGATAAATATGTTTAAGAAAAGCTATCGTCTTTTAATCTGGGGTTTAGGCTTCTGGATTTTTGCTTCCTTTATCTTTGGAAGTGTATATCCGGGAATAGTTCAACGTTTTCAGGTTGAACCAAATGAAATAGCTAAAGAAAGTAAATATATTGATTATAATATAGATATGACATTAAAGGCCTACGGGCTTGACAATATTGAAAAACGTGAGTTCGAATTAAAGAACGAGTTAACAGCTAACATTTTATCAGAGAAGACAGAAACTATTGATAATATAAGACTTTGGGACCCAAGACCACTTCTATCTACCTACAATCAATTACAGGGTTTAAGGCCTTACTATAGGTTCCCCAATGTTGATATTGATAGATATAATATTAACGGTGAGTACAGACAAGTTATGCTTGCAGGAAGAGAAGTAGATCAAAGTAAATTGAATGCCCAAGCAAAGACCTGGATTAATCAAAAATTAAAATATACCCATGGTTATGGAGTTGTTATGAATCCTGTCAATGTTGTTACACCAGAAGGTCTACCTAAATTTTTCATTAAAAATATTCCACCTGAATCTTCCATTAATTTGGAGATAAACAACCCATCAATATATTATGGTGAGTTGACTAATGACTATGTAATTGTTAACAATAAGACCAAGGAATTTCATTATCCAATGGGATCCGAGAATAAATATTATGATTATACAGGAACTGGTGGAGTACAATTAGATAGTTTTTTCAAAAAAGCCTTATATGGACTGAGGTATGGAAATATTAAATTTCTCTTAGCGAATGATATTGTGAATCAGAGTAGAATTATGTATTATCGTAATATTAAGCAAAGGGTTAGAAGGGTTGCTCCATTTCTTGCTTATGATTCTGATCCCTATTTAGTTACTTTAGAAGGTCGTTTATTCTGGATACAGGATGCCTATACGACTACAAATAGATTTCCATATTCACAACCTATGCAGGGAGTCGGTAATTATATAAGGAATTCCATTAAAATTGTTATAGATGCCTACAATGGTGACATGGATTTCTATGTTATAGATAAATCAGACCCATTAGCAAGCACCTATATGAAGATATTTCCTGATTTATTTAGAGATGGAAAAGAGATGCCAGCAAATGTTAGGAACCATATTAGATACCCTCAAGATTTATTTGTAATTCAATCTAGACTATATAGTACTTATCATATGCAGGATTCTACTGTGTTCTATAATAAAGAGGATATTTGGAATATACCTCAAGAAAATTATGCAGGTGATAGTATACAGATGGAACCATATTATGTAATAATGCAGTTGCCTGGTAATGAAGAAAGTGAATTTGTATTGATGCAACCATTTACACCTGGTAACAAAAATAATATGATCGCCTGGATGGCAGGAAGATCAGATGGTGAAAATTACGGAGATTTAATTCTCTATAGTTTCCCTAAAGACAAATTAGTGTATGGTCCAATGCAGATTGAATCAAGGATAGACCAAGATACAGAAATATCTCAATTGCTCACACTATGGAGTCAAAGGGGATCCCGGGTTATTAGGGGTAATTTATTGGTAATCCCTATTAATGATTCTATCTTATATGTAGAACCTATATATCTACAAGCAGAGTCTAGTGAATTACCAGAATTGAAGAGGGTTATTGTATCATATAATGATAAAGTGGTAATGCGAGAAAGCCTTGAAGAATCAATTAAAGCCATCTTTGGTATAGGTGAAGCTATTGTTGAGACTGAATTAGAGGATGAAATGTTAGAAGATCAATTGCCCGATGATAGGGATGAAACTGATGATTTATTACCCTCTACTATTGATGAGCTAACTAGTGATGCCTTAGAGGCATATCAAAGTGCCCAGGAAAGCCTTAAGGATGGTAATTGGGCAGACTATGGTGAATATATAACAGAATTAGAAGATATATTAACAAGATTAAGTAACTTTAATCAATAATCAAAAGAATAGTATCAAGATTAATTATGTAATAGCCATTATGATCGAAAATGATCATATCTGGCTATTACATATTCTATACTAGAATATTTATCTCAATAAAAAGTATTTCAAATTATTTAAAAACATAAAATTTAGTGTTTATGTGCAATATAATATGGTATGAACACAAAAAGGATCATCTTGCGCTACGAGGCAATATTTTTGATTCATCTAAGGTTCGTACCGATAATGTACGTATATAGTATAAGTAAAGAATTGTGGCATAATATATATAAATTTAAGGATGGTAATTCATGAAAAATATAACTAACTTTCAACATTTCCAAACAGATAATCAAATAGACTTATATGTCTGTAGGAATCCAAAATTCAAGACTAATTTAATACAATTTGTAATAGTAACCCCTCTTAATAAAGATACTGTCAGTAAAAACGCCTTAGTACCATTCATGATTTATCGTGGAAGTAAAAAATATCCTACTAGTAAAGACTTTAAAATTATCCTTGATGAGCTTTATGGGGCTGAATTGACTGTTTCTGTCTGGAAGCGTGGAGAAAACCAGATAATAAATTTTGCATTAAAAATAGTTAATGAAAAATATCTTCCAACAGATGATCCCTTATTAGAAAAAGGGTTTAGTTTATTAAGAGAGCTAATATTAAGCCCAATGTTAACTGAAGAATTCTTTGATCAGGAAAGAAAGTTTATAATTAAGGAAATTAAATCCCTAATAAATGATAAATACTCATATTCCCTTGCGAGATGTTATCAAGAGATGTGTCCAAATGAACCATATGGCTTACATAAATTAGGTGAAATAGAAGATCATCAAAAGCTTACTCATAGACAGGTTGTTGAACAATATAATAGTCTTTTATTAGAAAGTAAAATAGTCTTCTTTGTAATTGGTGATGTTAACAAAGAGCGTGTATATCAAGATGTAAACCAAAACTTTACATTTGAGCATAAACAAGATCCTGAAATTAATAATACAATTATTAAGAGTGATGTAGATAATATTAAAGAGGTTGAAGATGGATTAAATGTACAACAAGGTAAACTGGTTATGGGTTTTAGAACTGCTACTACACGGTCTGATGAGCTTTACTATCCCTTAATAGTCTATAATGGGATTTTAGGGGCTTTCCCTCACTCAAAATTATTTCAGAATGTTAGAGAAAAATCTAGTCTTGCCTATTATGCAAGTTCTAATATTGAATCTACTAAAGGGCTTTTAATGATTACATCAGGTATTGAATTTGCAAACTATACAAAAGCTAAAGATATTATTATTGAACAGGTAGAAAAGGTAAAAAAAGGTGATATTACAGATGATGAGCTTGAATGGACCAGGAAATCTATAATTAACCAATATCTAAGTTCAGCAGATAATATCAAGGGTTTATCTGGTCATTACTTATTAGGTCTTATAAACCACAAACCTGAATCCATATTAGAATCTATAGAAAAGCTGTCTAAAGTTACAAAAGGTGAAATAATTAAAGCAGGCGAAAAAATAAAACTTGATACAGTATATTTCTTAAACAAGAGGGTGGAAGAATAAATGCAGGAAATCTATAATGATGTAATAAAAGAAAAGTTATATAAGAAGAAGCTAGATAATGGCTTAACTTTATTAATGATGCCTCGTAGTAATTACAATAAGAACTATGGTATTTTTGCTACAAACTATGGCTCAATAGACAACAAATTCATTAATCCTGAAACAGGAAAAGCAGAAAATGTATCAGATGGTATTGCTCATTTTCTGGAACATAAGTTGTTTGAAGGAAAAGAAGAGGATACTTTTTCAAGGTTTGCTCGTCTAGGGGCTTCAGCAAATGCATTTACAAATTACAATACTACTGCATATCTATTTAATTCTACTGATAATTTTCTAGAATCTACTCTGACTTTACTTGATTTTGTTCAAGAACCCTTTTTTACTGATGAAAATGTAGAAAAAGAAAAGGGAATAATTGCACAAGAGATAAGAATGTATGAAGATGAGGCAAATTATCAAGTATATTTAAATTTATTAGATGGTTTATTTCATAACCATCCTATTAAAATAGATATTGCTGGCACTGTAGATAGTATTGGAAAGATTAGTAAAGAAGAATTATTTCTATGCTATAATACATTTTATAATCCTGCTAATATGGCCTTGTTTTTAACTGGAGATTTTAAGCCTGAAGAAATAATTAAACAAATTGAAGAGAATCAAGGTAATAAAGAATTTAAAAAATATGAAAAAATTGAGCGGATATATCCCGATGAGCCTAGTGCGATTAATAAAAATTTTATAACTGCAAATATGGATGTTTCTGAACCCTTATTTAGATTAGGTATTAAAGAAAAAATTATACCAGAGAATATAAACCAGATGATCAGACAGGATTTTACTACAGAAATTTTGTTTGACCTGCTAATCGGGAAAAGCTCTGATCTATATCAAGATCTATATGACCAGGGGTTAGTAGATGATCATTTTAGTAATTATTATGTCTTGGAAAAGGGCTATGCATATCTCTTATTAGGTGGGAAAACAAAAGATCCAGAGATCTTATATCAAAAAATTATTGAGGGATTTAAAAATAAAATAAATAGTATTACAAAAGAGCAATTTAAAAGGGTGTACAAAAAGAATTTAGGAGAATATGTTGAAACATATAATTCTTTTGAAGCGGTAGCCTCTGAGTTCATCTCATATAATTTTAAAGGAATCAATTACTTTGATATTATGGATATTATGCAGGATATTGATTTTAATGATATACATAATAGATATAAGGAATTAGTTATTGAAGAACAAATGGTTAGGTCAATCATTAAATAATGTTATAGATTAAAGTTTGATTTGGAAATATTAGCTTTATTTAACTGTGGTAGTATTAAAAGTTAGCAATTTATTAGAAGTAGATTGAAGCTATAAATTGCCTAGTATAGTTTAAAAAATTATTTGTTTATAAGTATTTCTATGTTTATAGTCTTCTTTATTCATGAAAGTATAATCTTTACTTGCATTTATTTATATGAATAGATATAATATTATTATACAAATATAATTTTTATGGTATCATAGTTTATTATAGTGGTACTTATAATTATTTTAAATGAATATTGGAGGTGGTTTATAGAGTAGCTAGCAGGGACAAGTTTTGTTTGAGGAGGATTAATTTTTCTTAAGACTGACTTATGTATTAAATTGTAAACAAAGAAGGGAGTAATTGAGAAATGAAAAGAGAACGTTGGGGAAATAGGGCAGCATTTATTCTTGCTGCAATTGGTTCGGCTGCTGGTTTAGGAAATGCTATTCGCTTTCCATATGTTGCTTATGCAAATGGGGGTGGAGCTTTCTTAATTCCTTATTTTGTAGCTTTAATAACAGCAGGTATTCCATTATTAATACTTGAATTTGCTGTTGGTCAAAAAAATCAGGCTGGTGCTCCTACCGCCATGTCAAAGATAAAAAAAGGATTTCAAGGATTTGGTTGGTGGCCTGTAATATCAGCATTTGTAATTGTTAGTTATTATGCTGGAATTATGGGATGGATATGGAATTATTTAGTAGCATCATTTACTGTAGCCTGGGGTAGTGATTCTGGATCTTACTTTATTAATAATGTTTTACAAAGATCCGATAGTCCAGGTATATTAGGTGGTTTTAGTATACCAGTATTATTAGGTGTTGTGGCAACATGGATATGCATATATCTTATTTTAAGAAAAGGGACAAACAGTGTTGGTAAAGTAGTATTATATACTGTAAGTATCCCTGTTGTTCTTCTTGTAATATTAATGATCAGGGCTATTACACTTCCAGGTGCTATAGCTGGTTTGAATTATTATTTAAAACCAGATTTTGGTGCGATTTTAAATTATAGAACTTGGATTGAGGCATATGCGCAAGTATTTTTTACACTTAGTCTTGGTATGGGTGTTATGTATGCTTATGCTAGTTACATGCCCGAAGACTCAGATATTACAAACAATGCGCTGATTACTGTATTTGCTAACTCTGGTGTAAGTTTCTTGTCTGGTATTGCTATTTTTGGAACACTTGGTTATATGGCTCAAGAACAGGGTGTCGCTATAGCTGATGTAGCTGTTGGGGGATTAGGTTTGTCATTTTTTGTGTTCCCAAATGCTATTAATATGCTACCTGGTGGGGCTCTAATGGCCGGAATATTTGGATTTATTTTCTTCCTTACACTGTTAACTCTCGGTATTGACTCTGCATTCTCATTAGTAGAATCTACTGTAGCAGGCATAGCTGATAAATGGGGAACAGATAAACAAAAAACTACTTTTTGGATGATTATTGTTCTTGCTTTAATAAGTCTAATATATGCAACAAAAGCAGGAATGTATTGGGTGGATATTGTAGATCGTTATATAAATAACTATGGTCTGATTATTGGTGGAATACTTGAAGCAGTGGCCTTAGGTTGGTTCTATAATACCGAATCATTACGAGAGTATATTAATCCTATATCTGAATATAAATTAGGTAAATGGTGGTCATCTATGATTAAAATACTCCCACTTATCTTATTTGGATTACTTGCATTTAATTTCTATGGTGATGTAACAACATTGTATGGAGGTTATGCTCTTAAATATCAATGGATTGGTGGTTGGGGATTAATTATAGGTGTTGGTGTGTTATCATTTGTAATGGCTAAACTAAACTCCAAGTATGAGACTAGTGAGTTAAACAAGTCAGCTAAGCTTTAAGGAGGGAGATAATTCATGGAATTTTCCGCTATAGTAATGTTAATATTCGCTTGTGTTGTCTTATATGGTGGCCTTTTTGTTACTGTAAGTAAGGCTATAAAATCTAATAAAGAGGAAAAAAAAGATATTTAAAACCATAAAATATATTTAAATTGTAAGCCCAGACCTAGGTCTGGGCTTATTCTATAACATATGCTTAAAATTTCCTAATTGAAATTGTTTTTAATAAGACTATAAAAAGTTTTGTTTTCTTGATTACAATATCTAAAAATTTTAATATCTTTGACTTATGTAATTATAAATTATAAAATAAGATAAATTCTAATTTACCTAGTAAAAAATACTAGGTGACTATTATTATTATTTCAATATTTATTTGGATTAATCTAACTATCTACAAGCTGATTAGTGACTTAACTGTTTAGCATATTTAGTATATCTGAGATTAATATGAAAGACTTTTTATTTGTCTAATTAGTTTTTTTATACAGAATTATACTTTGGGAGATAATAAAATGGATTTAAATAAAAAAGATATAACATTAAAAATAAAACAAAAAGCAAAAGAACTAGGTTTTGATCTTGTGGGTATTTGTTCTGCAGACCCTTTTACAAGGGCTTATAGGAATATCAAAGATCGAAAACTATCAGAGTTCGTAAAAGATGATAAAGAGAAATTAACAGATCCTCGTAAACACCTTGCTTCAGCAAATTCTATTATTGCTTTAGCAATCTCTTACGCCAGTAAAGATATTAATCTAGATGATGATAAGGATAAACAAGTACGTGAAGAAAATGCTAACAAACAATTTATATCATTATATGCAAGAGGTATAGACTATCATCAAATTATCAATAAAAAAATGGATCAATTACTATTTTATATAAAGACAATCAATCCTGAAGTAGAAGCAGTCGCATATTCAGATACTGGGGCTATTTTAGATAGAGAAGTAGCCTATAGAGCAGGACTAGGGTGGATAGGCAAGAATAATAACCTTATTAACCCTACTTATGGCTCATATCTTTTTCTAGGAGAAATAATTACTAATCTGGAGTTAAACTTTGATAAGACGATGGAATCACAATGTGGTAATTGTAATCGTTGTTTGAGTGCATGTCCAGCTAAAGCACTCAGACCCTTTCATCTTGAGCCAGATAAGTGTTTAAGCTATATTACTCAGAAAAAAGGTATTCTTCCTGAAAAAGAAAGGGAGGATATTGATAATAGATTATGGGGTTGTGATACATGTTTAGATGTTTGTCCATATAACCAAAATATACCTGTCAATATTCATAAAGAATTTATACCTGTTTTAGAGGGTGATATTGAAAAAATATTGGAATTTAGCAAGAATAACATTTCCCAGGAATGGAGAAATTCTGCCTTATCATGGCGAGGGTTAAGAATACTTAAAAGAAATACTATCATAAATATAGGGAATAAAGGGGATAATGATTATATCCCTTTATTAGAAAAAACATTAAAAAACCCATCTCCAATACTAAGGGCTTATGCAGTCTGGGCATTGGGGAAAATGCATAATAATTTAATTAAAAATATTATTAGAAATCATTATAAGAATGAAAAAAGTGATATTGTTTTATTAGAAATCGAGAATATCTTAAATAAAGATAAATGGGGTGAGATAAATGATTATAATAAACATTGCAAATAAAGAATTTAATATACCAACAGGAAAAACATTAGTGGAAATATTAAAAGAAATAAATATGTATGACAGTAAAATTGTAGTAGGTGCAATTGTCAATAATCGTCTATGTGATTTAACAACTACCTTAAAAGAGGATTCCACTGTAAAATTTTTAACTATAAATGATGAGATAGGTAATCGTATTTATCGTAGAAGTCTTTTTATGGTAATGACAAAGGCTATATATGATATCTATCCTGGTTCTAAATTATCTATTGAACATTCCCTCAGTAATGGTATGTATTGTGAGTTACATAAAGAATCACCGCTTACTCAGAATGATTTAAAAACAATAAAAAATAAAATGTCTGAACTTGTTGAAAATGATCTACCAATAAATAAGCATTTCATGGAGAGTAATCAATTACGTGAGATACTAACAGAACAGGGTTTCGTTGATAAAGTAGATATACTTAACTACTTTAACAAAGATAAAATACCTGTTTATGAATTAGATGGCAACTTTGATTACTTCTTTTACAATATGGTACCAAGTACAGGTATTCTTGATAGATTTGAATTGCATTTTCTTATGCCTGGTTTTGTTTTATTATTTCCACAAAGGGGTAAGCCCTACGAAGTACCA
>JADQBV010000186.1 GCA_016278415.1 Halanaerobiales bacterium | reverse complement strand
AGCTATTATCAATGGTATCTATCGTATTTGCTGCCTTTATATTACAGAATTCACTATTCTAATTAGGACTTAACGGCATAGCTTTTTAAGTGAATACGTTAGCTTGATAAAAATTATAAAGAATTTAAAGGGAAGGGGTTCATTAATGAACCCCTTCTTTCAATATATATTCTGGAAATGTTCATTAAGTTTACACATAGATATAGAAATCCAAAAAACTGTGTCTAAACTTAATGACCGTTTAAATATCACTTATATAATAGTCATCATATACTAAATAAAGGGTTAAAATAAACGAGATGTTTTCTTACACAATTAGAAACTTTAATTAAAAGTTATAAGGAAACAGTTTTATATCGTAATTTGAATGTATAGAACATTTCTTATAAGCGGGTGATCTAGATGAGAAAAGCAATTATAGGTATTGCAGCAAATCAGGATAAAGACTCCAAAGAATACCGATTAAATAAATCCTATTCTGAGGCTATCATATCAGCTGGAGGTCTACCGGTTATTCTCCCAGTCATATCAGATAAAAGTATAATTAAAGAATACATTAATGGGATAGACGGTTTATTGTTAACAGGGGGGGCAGACCCTGATCCATTAATATATGGAGAGAATCCTATGCCTTTTACAGGTCGCATAGACCCTTTACGTGACAGCTTTGAAATGCAAATATTTAAAGATGCTTTCCAAGCAAATTTATCTATTTTAGGAATATGTAAGGGGATTCAAATTATTAATATTGCCATGGGTGGTACTTTATATCAGGATTTAAATAGCCAAAGAGAGGGCGTCTTAAAACATAATCAAGAGGCACCGACCTGGTATCCAACACACAGTGTTAATATTGATGCAGAATCATATTTAAATCAGATAGTTAAGCAAGAAATGATAAAAGTAAATAGTATCCATCATCAGTCAATTAAAGATGTCAGTCCCAAATTTTTAGTATCTGCTAAGGCTGAGGATGGAGTAATTGAGGCAATAGAAATAAAAGAGAAAAGATTTGTTATGGGTGTACAATGGCACCCTGAAACAATGTGGGAAAATAGTCAGGAGAATTTTAATATTTTCAAGGAGTTTGTTAGCCAAAGTCAGAAAGGTGGTTTAGAAAATGAGTAAAGAGAAACCAGAGCAGTTAGTTCAATCACTTGACAGGGCTTTAGATATTATGGAGAAGTTAGTTGAGTCTGAAAATGGTCTAGGTGTTACTGAATTGAGTGATAGCCTTGGACTTCACAAAAGTACTGTATACCGTCTTTTGACTACATTAGTTTATAGGGGGTATGTAGAGCAGGACGAATATAGTCGCTATAATGTTGGAATAAAGTTGTTTGAAATTGGAGGGACTGTACTTAGTAAAATGGATTTGAGAAATAAGACTAAACCCTATCTAGTACGACTACAACAGGAGACTAAGGAGACTATTCATCTGGGGATATTGGATGATAAAGAAATTGTCTATATTGATAAAGAAGAGACTACAGAAACAATACGTATGTATTCTGAAGTAGGACGACGCATAGATGCATATTGTACAAGCCTTGGCAAGGTATTACTGGCATATGAAAATGCAGATATTTATGATTTATATAAAAATGGTGAACTGCATAAATATACTGGAAATACCATTGTTGATAAAAATATACTTGCTAATCATTTAGCAGATGTTAGGAAACAGGGTTATGCTATTGATGATCAGGAACAGGAACTAGGGATTAGGTGTATAGGTGGGCCAATATTTAATTATAATGGTGATATTATTGCTGCCTTTAGTATAGCTGGGCCTACTAGTAGAATGACTGTAGCCCGTGTTGAAAAGTTATCAAAGAAGGTTATTGAGTATTCAAAAGATATATCATCATCATTTGGGTATAATTTTCAGATATGAAAATAGCTAGTAAAAGACTTGTCTAATAAGTCTTTTTAATAGATTCACTAGTCATATATTCTTATTTATCCTAAAACTCTGTTAACATAGCAGGGTTTATTTATTTTGTGTAGAATATATAATTTAGGACTATAAAAAATTTCAGGAGTATTGTTAAATGGCCTGATGAGGTGTTAATATTGAGTATTAATAATTCACTTGAAGCAATTTTAAAGAAGACTGTAGACGTATTGGAAGATAGTAAACGTGATATTTTTACTATTGGCGAATCTTCTAGAAATGAATATGATAATATTCGGACAGAGCTTGACTTAATTCAAGAAGAGATTAATGAGGTTATTGAAGATGTAGATTGCCTGGAAAGAAAAAATCGTCAGGCTCGTTTACGTTTAATGGAAGTGAGTAGAGATTTTTATAATTATACAGAAGTTGATATTAAAAATGCCTATAAACAAGCTGAGGAATCTTCTATTGAAATAGCTGTTTTGAGAGAAAAAGAAGGACAGCTACGAAGTAGGAGACAGGAACTAGAAAATAGACTAATTAATTTAGAAAAGACTGTTAACAAAGCTGAAAATTTAGTTTCCAAAGTCAGTATTATCAGTGATTTTCTGATGGGTGAATTAACTAATCTAAGTGACGAATTTGATGACTTAAGACAAAAACATAATTTGGCTATTAAGATTATACAGGCTCAAGAAGAAGAGCGTAGAAGACTTGCTCGGGAAATACACGATGGTCCAGCACAGTCTATTGCTAATCTAGTATTTAGAGTTGAACTAACAGAAAAATTGATAGATAAAGATATTGAAAAGGCTAAGGCAGAACTAGAAGAATTAAAAGGGCTTATCCGTCTAAGTATGCAAGACGTCAGAAAGATCATATATAATCTTAGGCCAATGTCTTTAGATGATTTGGGTCTCATACCAACACTGAAGAGGTATATTGACAAATTTGTAAGACAGACTGGAATATTAATAGAATTTGATGTTCTTGGCAGTAAAAAGCGTCTATCAAATACATATGAAGTCACCATATTTAGGTTGATTCAAGAGGCTTTAAATAATATCTTTAAACATTCTGAGGCTTCCAGTGGTAAAGTAAGGCTAGAGTATGGGGATGGTAATGTTAATTTGTTTATAAGTGATGATGGGATTGGTTTTGATTGCTCTGAACTTGAGGAAGATAAATATGGCTTAATAAGTATGGAAGAGCGCTGTAGT
>JADQBV010000018.1 GCA_016278415.1 Halanaerobiales bacterium | reverse complement strand
AAAATTGAAATGCCTACTTATGATTATAGTCAACACACCAGGTCAAGCAATAGTATAACAATAAATCCCTGTCCCGTGATATTGGTAGAAGGGATTCTTGTACTTGCCGAGTCAAAATTGAGAAATTTCTTTGATATAAAGGTATATGTTGATACAGATCCCGATATTAGGGTTCTCAGAAGAATTAGCAGAGATATTTCAAAACGTGGTCGCTCATTTGAGTCTGTCCGCGAACAATATCTAAGTACAGTAAAACCTATGCACGATGCATTTATAGAACCATCTAAAAGGTATGCTGATATTATAGTCCCAGAGGGTGGCTATAATACGGTGGCATTAAGCCTGTTGATATCAAGGTTAAATAGTTATCTGTTGCAATATAAGTAAAAAGTTTTATTATGAGAATTTCCCCTTTTCTTTTAGTGAGAAACCTTTGACATAGTAAAACATCTAGGTATATTAGCAAGGGTCATGGAGATGTTACTCTTTTATTTACGCATGCCACAGACACATATATTAATTTAGAAATGGACACATGGGTTTATTTTATGTCCATTTTTTTACACCCATTGATAGTATAAAATATATAAGAAAGTAATTAAAACCCTAATAACTAAGAAAATGACAAATGTTTCTTTTGTGCTATGTGTATTACTTCGTATATAATATCTTATGTACTTATATTATATTTTTATAACTCATGAGGAGGGTATAATTTTGAATAGGAGATTTTTATATTTATTACTTACGTTTGTCATTATTATAACTATTAGTGGAATTGGACAGGCATCTGAAAGAAAAGTAGATTCACATGAGAATGAAATATCATTTGTTTATGAAGGAGATAACAATCAAAGTGAGGTAGATATTAGTCTTGAAAAGGCTAGTATGATATTACGGGATATTCTATTGAAGCAATCAGACAAGGGTGAACTAGAACCTGTGGCTGAAAACCCTTTAGTAGAGATTGTGGGATTTACTAATCCAACTAGTAACAATGTATATTATGTTAAAAGTGGTGACTCTTTGTATAAAATAGCTGAAAGGTATAATACATCTATTGATGTGCTTAAGGGACTAAACAATATTTCTTCTAATTACCTTTATATTGGTCAGGAATTACAGATTCCTGAAGAAGAAAATCAATTAGTATATTATGTGAAGTCTGGTGATAGTCTTTATAAATTAGCTAGGGAGTATAGCACTACAACAAGTCGAATAAAAGAATTGAACAACCTTCGCTATAATTATCTATATGTAGGACAAAAATTGATTATACCATTACCAAAGACTGAAACTGGGTATACCTATTATGTAAAACCAGGTGATAGCTTATATAAAATAGCAGCACATTTTAATAGTACAGTTCAAGATATTAAGAATTTAAATAATATATATTCAAATTATCTATATGTAGGACAAAAACTTCGTATAAGAATGGATGTAGTTAAAGAGGGTTATGGAACGAGATTAAGCATTAATGATCAAGAGATGGATTTAATGGCCCGAGCTGTATATTCTGAGGCCCGGGGTGAGCCATATAAGGGTCAAGTAGCCATTGCCGCTGTAATTATTAATAGGGTTCTACACCCTTTGTTTCCTAATACTGTAAGGGGTGTTATCTTTCAACCATGGCAGTTTACCGCCGTACATGATGGTCAGTTCTGGCTTGAACCAAATCAGGTTTCATATACTGCATCAAAAGCAGCTTTAGATGGATGGGACCCAAGTGGTGGAGCTATTTATTACTACAACCCAGAAACTGCAACTTCTCGTTGGGTGTTTTATAGGCAGGTTATTCTTAAAATAGGTCAACACTATTTTGCAATATAGGTCATAGAATTTAAAGGAGGCCATTTAATTGAAAAGCAAATTAAGTCCATTGTTTCTTATATTTTTATTATTGTTTGCAACTATTGGAATAGATAATGTTCAAGCAATTGAAACTACAAGGGTTATTAAAATAGGGAGTAGTACTAATCAGCTTGCAGGATATAAATACGTAAGTTATACTGTCAAAGCTGGGGATAGCCTTTATAAAATAGCATTAGAGCATAGTACTAGTATTAATAGTATTATGGAAATTAACAATTTAAATTCTTATATGATCTATCCTGGACAAAAATTAACAATAGCAGTAATTGAACATAGTAGTAATCTGATTTATTTAGTTAAACCAGGGGACAGTTTATATAGGATATCACTAAAATATAATGTTACTGTTAATAGCATTAAAGAGACTAATAATCTGAATACTAATATGATATATGTAGGACAGAAGTTAGAGATACCAGTCAAGGAAGATTTAAGTGATAATTCTAATGGTAATTCCAATGATGAAGATATCAATTCATATATCAATGTAAAAGGAACAGTAGTAATGAACAATAACACATGGGGTAGTGGTATCTCACGTCAGGAATCTGAATTGGAGAATAAGGTTTTCCCAATGTATGATGGGGAATCGGCTATTGCTTATCAAAAACACGAGGTAATCGTAAAATATAAGCCGACAATAAATAGTCAGTCCGTTGAGGAATTTGAGAAAGAAAATAATTTAGTAACAATAAGTTCAGTAGATAGGCCTGAAGGTAAGATAGTAAAGTATCAAATTGCCAAAGAACAGGACCTGGAAGAATTACTGAAAGAATATAATCAGAAAGAGAATGTGGCCTGGGCAGAGCCGAATTATATATATTATCCAACTGCAATACCCCAGGATCAATACTATAATAACTATCAGTGGAATATGGTCAATATGAATATGGAAGCAGCCTGGGATGTAACTAAGGGCGATCGCTCAGTTGTTGTAGCAGTAATAGATACTGGAATTGTACCTAATCACCCTGATCTTAAGGATAATCTTTTAAAGGGTGCAGATTTTGTTGGTGGAGTTAAGTCATACCCTATTGAGTCTTATAGTATGAGTGACTATGATCCAATAGATGAGAGCACATACCAGCAAGGTGGTAGTCATGGTACACACGTTTCCGGTATTATAGGTGCTGTAAGTAATAATAATGCGGGAGTTGCAGGTGTTAATTGGAATGTTAAGATATTACCAATTAGGGGTTTAACCAAAACAGGTGGAACAAGTTGGGATATAGCTGAAGGTATCTATTATGCTATAGATCAAG
>JADQBV010000339.1 GCA_016278415.1 Halanaerobiales bacterium | reverse complement strand
AACTACCTGCATTATTAATGCAAGTACTACAAGGGGAACACCTTACAAACAAGGATATTATCCATTTAAAAGAAAAGTATTTTAAAATCGAATGCCTAGACTCTACCTTAAATAATTACCATTGTGATATAGATGGAGAAAGAGGTCCTAAGCTCCCTCTTAGGATATCTGTATTGCCTGAAAAAATAAGGATGTACACAAATAGATTACGTAAATAGATATAGATAAGTCAACATAAAACATAATTTCAATACCAACAACTAGGACTTTAAAAGAAATAATAGAAAAATTATCAAATTTATTGTATAATATGAATGGATGAAAATGCTTACATAATTTTTTGGAGGAGAATTCAAATGACAAAAAAAGAAAAAAAACATTGTACAGCCTTTTGCCCAGAGTGTGGTTCTGATTTATATTTTATGGATGGTGAATGTTACTGTAAGGCAAATGACTGCAAATGGCATTGTGAATGTAAGAATTGTTCTTAACTTTAGATTAAGTTTTAAGATTAAGCTTTTGAATCAAATCTATTTACCTTAAATCCACTTGTATCTGTCTTTACTTTGAAGATACAACCAGCTTTAGGTTGCTTGCTTAATTCTTCTTTGGACAATCCCTCACTAGCTGTGGTAATGTATAGTTCATCAAGACATTTACCGGCAAATGTACAAGAAGTGACGCGGCTTACAGGCAATGAAATCTTATCCAGTAATTCACCATTTACCGGATTCCAATGTGATACACACCAGCCACCCCATTGGGCTATCCACAGCATGCCCTCTTTATCAATTGTCATACCATCAGGTACACCCTGACCATCAGGAATCCTTACAACTACTCGTTTATTAGATATTTCCCCTAACTCAAGATCAAAATCAAAGGCACACACTTCTTTTGTAGGAGAATCTATATAATACATTGTCTTATCATCCTTACTCCAGGCCAAACCATTTGATATAGAAACATCTTTTAAGACAGTTCTTACTTTAAGATCAGCTGTTAGATAATATAAACACCCTGCTTCTTTTTTACCATCCATATCCATTGTACCAGCCCAGAATCTCCCATATGAATCACATTTCCCATCATTAAACCTATTATTTTCTTTATCATCTTCAATACCTGTATATATTGCAGTTATTTCTCCACTATTTAAATTAAGGGAATAAAAGCCATCTTTTAAAGCAAGGACTAAACCCCCTTTTCTATTAGGAACTGCGGCTCCAATTGCCTGTCCAGTACTATATGTCCTTAAATTATCGTTAACTGGATTATAAACAAAGACTTTTTCACCAATAATATCTATCCAAATAAAAATCTGATTCTGAGCATCCCAACAAGGACCTTCAGCCAATATAGATTTTTGATTCGTAAGTAACTCAGGATTATATTTCATTTTTTAATACACTCCCCTTATTATTAAAAACACGGGAAACAGTTGAATTTGCAACTCCCGCTTTTCCCGCTACATCTTTTATTGTCACTGACATATCATTTCATCACGCATTGTACATTAAATCATACCATATTGCTTAATTCTTGCTTTGTCTAACTTTATTTTCAACTTTCTCAAATGTTTTCTCTGAAATCCAGGTAATTATAAATACTGGGATACTAATACCCAAAAATGGTAAAAGACTCGGCAAAAATCTAAAAAGGAATACAACTCCAACTACTCCTAAAACCATTTGCAAAGTCTCTATTGGTGTTAAAAAAATAAAAAATAAAGCATTTTTAATAATATCTAGTTTTTTAAGTTGATATTGTATAGTAATTGGGAATATATACATTAAATCTATAAAATATAAAGTAATTATCATATAAATAAGATACCTAATAATAAAATACTGTATTCCATCAAGAGAATTAAAATATCTTAAATCAATCCACAAAATAACACCTATAAGAAACATAATTAAACCAATTACATTAATCTTTACAAAATATTTTTTATAAATCTGCCAAAACTCTTTAAATACCTCAACATTTTCTTTACCTTTAAACCACTTTTTAATTATACCAAGCATAGCTAAAGTCGCCGGCATAATACCGAAAATCCCTAATCCTAATACTGTAAATACAATCCATAATATATTTACATAGACAAGCCTGGTAATCCATTCTGCTGCCCTATATATACCACCATCTGCATTAAGTATATTAAATTCCATTACTTATATCCTCCAGTCAAATAATAAAAACAATAATACAACAATAATAATGTATTAATAATATATTCTATAAAACACCTCCGAATCCTTCTCTTTTTGGCATTTAGGTTTACTGTCTTTAATTAATTATGATATAATTATCTGAATGATAAAATTCTTAGAGAAGTACTACCATCATACTAAATTAAAAGAAGGGGATATATATGAATTATATAAGAAATACAATTAATATTTTAATTAATCCTGCTAAAGTCTTTAGAGAAACCAAAGTAAATCACAGTTGGCTTGTCCCTCTAATAATTATTATTTTGATAACATTATTTACTTCAAACCTTTTGGTAAAAAATATAATAATTCCTGATCATATTGATAAAATAAACTCTAATCAAAACTTTTCAGAAAAGCAAAATGAAAATAACTTAGCATATCTTAATAGTTCTTACCACTACTTTTCAACTTATATTTCTACTACAGCTACAAAAGTAGTATATTATCCAATACTAGCCTTCTTTATAACTCTATTACCTCTAATGTTTGGTGGTAAATCAGTAAAATACATATATGTATTCACTGCTGTTACATATACCGGAATTATTAATAGTATTGGCTTTTTAATAGACACTATTATAAAACTCAACTTCGATTCTTTGGATATCGGATTAAACATGGCCTTGATATTCAATAGCTCTAACTTATTCTTAAATTCATTTTTAAGGGTAATTAATATATTTGGACTTTGGCAGCTTTTTCTACTTACACTACTCATATCAATATACTATAACTATAGTAAAGCCAAATCATTTTTTATAATTTTCATGCCATGGTTATTCATTAAAATGCTATCAACTTATATTATGTATTTAAGAATAATTGTGAATTAGTCAAGAATTTGTGATAGTGTGATACATTTTCGTTTAACAAGCTATTGCATTGGTACACTTTCGGTTTAGCATAAGCATCAGAATTCTCCAACTGAATATATACAAGATCATTTATATTTTACCAATAAAAGATTCTTTCAACTTCATAAGTAACAGTATTAAAAAAGGACGGGAAGCGTATATAACTACCCATCCTTTTTATTTTAACAACTTTACTACTCACAAGGCTGATCTTAAACTAAGTCTTTAATACTTCTTTAAGTGTTAAAATACATCTACACTGCTACAGCAAAATAATGATCTCCTATTTGAATAATAACATCTCTATAAAAAACCCAGTCACTTGTTGCTGTTTCAGGGTTATAGTAATACAATGCACCACCTGATGGATCCCAACCCTCAAGAGCGGCCTGTGCTGCTAAATATGCTGTTTGGTTTGGTTCAAGCCAGAATTGCCCATCACTTATAGCAGTAAACTGCCATGGTTGAAAGATAACACCTTCAATGGTATCTGGAAAAACAGAGTTTTTTACTCGATTTAAAATTACTGAGGCAACTGCAACCTGTCCTTTAAAAGGTTCTCCCCTTGCTTCTGAATATACTGCTTTTGTTAGTAATTCCATTTCTTCTGTAGTTATATTCATAGCCGGATTCATATTATTTATATGAAAGGGTACCTGTAGTTGGTCTCCAATAGATATAACGTCATAACGAATATTATTAAAGTCCCTCAATTCCCATGGTGAAATATTAAACTTACTTGATACTGTTTTTACGTTATCACCTGTTTCAACTTTATAATCTAATATAATATTGTAATTTTTATTAGAATAATCTGGAAGAGTAACAATTATCTTCTGACCAATTAATAGTTCATTACTAGTCAAATTATTACTTTCTATTATCTGATTTACGCTAGTGCTGAATTGAGCAGCAACTGATGAAAGGCTATCACCTGTCTGTACATAATAAATGATTATATTACTATTAGTTTCAGGAGCTGTAATATAAAGTAATTGACCAACATAAAGACTATTGCCTGGTAATTGGTTTAATTTTATAATATTTTCACTTGTAGTATTAAATTTATTAGAGATTAACCACAAACTATCCCCAGGTTTTACAAAATAAACTATTGGGGCATCTTCTGTTCCAGGTTGTTCGGGTTTTTCTTCACCTGGATTATCTTCTCCATTGCCAGGTGTCTCATCATTATTTTCATCAGTTTGTTCAGGAAGTAGCAATTCTTGACCAATCATTAAAATATCGTTCTCTAGATTATTTAAGTCTTTAATCTCCTGTACTGTGGTATTATTCCTGACTGCTATTAGATAAAGACTATCTCCTGCCTGTACAATATAAATATTATCATTTGCACCAGGTTCTTCAGGGTCTGGACTTACATCGCCCTCCCCAGGTATCCCGTCATTACCTTCATCTGTTTGTCCAGGAAGTAGCAGTTCTTGACCTATCATCAGCATATCGTTCTCTAAATTATTTAAGTCTTTAATCTCCTGTACTGTGATATTATTCCTGACTGCTATTAAATAAAGACTATCTCCTGCCTGTACAATATAAATATTATCATTATTCCCGGGTTCTTCAGGATCTGGACTCACATCCCCATCTCCAGGTATCTCATCATTACTATCATCAGTTTGCTCCGGAAGTAACAAGTGCTGACCTATCATTAGCATATCGTTCTCTAGATTATTCAAATCCTTAATTTCCTGTACGGTGGTATTATTCCTAACTGCTATTAGATAGAGACTATCCCCTGCTTGTACAATATAAATCGATTGTCCTATCTGATCATCAAGATATTCACCCTGACCACCCTTTTTCTTTACTATGTTTGTAAAACCAACAATTTTGTAATCCTGTCCAGCTACTATATTCCTAAGTTCATCATCATTTACTGTAATAGTTTCTAGTTTATGTTCTTGTTTGTATTCTTGAGCTGAACTTCTAATAACTTCAACATATTCATCTGTTGAAGCAAAGGTAAAACTAGATAATAAGAATATTAAAACTATAAGTCCAATCAATCTCCTCATTTCAAAATAATCCCCCTTCTGTTTTATATATAATTGATATAAAAGCGTATAAATACTGTTACTATTATAACGTATTCTATATTTTTGTTACAATAGAAATATTTTACTTTATATATAAGAGGATGCTACTTAGAATTTCTTCTTTTATATTTAAATATTTTTACAATATTTTCTTGAAGGTTTCCTCTATTATCTATGGTATTATTAAACATATATCACCCAAAATATTATATTTGACTGCAGAAGGGAGGGAGAACAATTAAACGCCATTATATACTCATATTAATATTATTGTTAACTGTGTTCTCTATTTCTATACAAGCTGAACAGGTTCATCGTGTTTCATCTGGAGAAGACCTTTTTAATATTGCTGAGCAGTACGGGCTTACTGTTAGTGAATTAGTTAGCACCAATAATATGCTTAACCCAGAAAATATTTTTACAAATCAAATAATTATTATACCTAATACTGAACGTCCTGGCTATTATCGAGTACGAAGTGGTGATACTCTGTATAAAATTTCACAGAAATTAAATATACCTATGTCTATACTGGCAGAAGAAAATAAATTGACCTATGAAAACCAACTATATGCAAAACAGCCTTTAGCTATACCACTAAGATATAGATATCCCCAGGTTTATCAAGTTAAAGCAGGAGATTCTATTTATAAAATAGCAAATGAATTCAAGATATCTATTGACGAAATAATTATATTTAATAAATTGAGCAGTAATGTATTATCTATTGGTCAAAAACTACAAATACCCATATTAAAGCCTGCTAAACCATATAAAGGCCCTAAGTACCACATTAAATATCCTAGTACACTATATTATAAGGGGAAGTCTTTCAGCCATCAGATAGCACTTACTTTTGATGATGGTCCAGACTCATATTATACTGAAAGGGTATTGGAAATTTTAAAGGATCATGACATACCTGCAACCTTTTTTCTAGTAGGTTCTAATGTAAATATTTATCCAGATGTAGTTAAAAAGATAGTTGAAGATGGACATGTTATAGCTAGCCACTCCTGGTCTCATCCTAATCTATCTAAACTAAATAAAGAAGAATTATCATTAGAGATTAAAGACACAGAAAAAATAATCGAGGAACAAACAGGTATCAACATACGTTTTCTTAGACCACCCTGGGGTTTTGTATCTGATAATTTACTAGAAACCGCTCAAGAAATGAATTACAAAATAATAAACTGGAATGTTGATTCAATAGATTGGCGAGACCAGAATGTAGATCAGATTTTAATTAACACTATACCTAATATAAGTAATGATTCTATTATTCTTTTCCATTCTGCTGGGGGACGAAATCAAAATTTAGATGCTACTATTAATGTTCTACCAGAGCTGATAGAAACATTGAAGATGAATGGTTATACTTTTGTTACAGTAGATAAATTGATACAAACACCTCCTTATGATTTATTATAAATCTTATAAATTTAAAAAAGGGCTAACTTATCATCTTATAAGTTAGTCCCTTATAGTAAGATATTTATATATTTTTTTTACTTTTAGTATTTATGTAATATTTTTAAAATGTTTACACCCTAATAGTCAAGTAATATGAACCTAGCTATTCATTTTCTTTACATATTCAGCCATTCTTCTCCCTAATAATCTACAGGACTTTAATTCTTCTTCATTGGGTTCACCGATAGCTACTGCGCCATAATGAGCTGTTACACCTGGTGCTGCATAATCTGGCAAACCAAAAACCATGAAACCATAATTCATTAGAATATTTAAAATTGAAACTACTGTTCTTTCATTTCCACCACCAAGACCCCCAGATGAAGAAAATGCTGCTCCTATTTTCCCACCGACCTTACCCCAGGCTTCACCGGTATTTTCGTCAAAGAATTTTTTGAGTTTCCAGGATAATAGTCCACAATGAGTTGGTGAACCTATAATTACTCCTTCTGATTCTAATAAATCTATGGGATCTGCCTTATCGATATGTTTAACAATACTATTAACACCTTCTACTTCAGACACTCCTGCAGAAACTGCCTCTGCCATTTTCTTTGTGTGCCCAGATTTGGAATCATAAATAATTGAAACTTTAAACATATATTTTACCTCCCTCTTTATTTTAACAATATCTCACTCATTCTCCTAAAATAATCTCTCGATTTACCAATAGCATCTACCACTATAATTCCCTCTGAAACTAAGTACACACTGTATAAACAGAAGGAGCAGGCAATGAGCCCACCCCTTCTAATATTAAAATATAATATACTATATTATATGTGAGGTCTTAACCCATTATTACTTCTACTTCATTTATATCTTTCATAATTACTAAAGGAATCATATTGCCATCTAGCAATTCCCCATTTACCCGAAATTCTTTTATACCAGAACTAACGTTATCAGGGTTTTTAACTTGAATATTAAAATCTTTATCCCGATAGCGACGATAAACAGAATATGAATCCCATTCATGTGGTATAACTGGATCTACTATTAGTCCCTCATAGTCAGCCCTAACTCCTAAAATATATTGAGATATAGCAACAAAACTCCAGGCAGCTGTCCCTGTTAACCAGGAATTCCTAGCTCTACCAAAGTGATGTTCATGTTCTTTACCGGTGATAAACTGTGAATATACATATGGTTCCATAGTATACTTATCAGCATTATCATTATACATGGCAGGAAGATATGATAAGTAATATTCAAAGGCTTTGTCACCACGACCTAGCATTGTTTCAGCAATTATAGCCCAGGTATTTGCATGACAGAATATACCCCCATTCTCCTTTAGACTAACAGGAAAGGATGAAAAATGCTGGGTAATTAAGAACAATACCATGGTCACTTGCTAGATATTTTTTTACACTATCCATAGCCTTTACAGCCTTTTCGTCATCATATGCACCAGAGAATACAGACCAACTCTGAGCATTCAAGAATATTTTTGATTGTTCACTATTAGATGAACCTAGTTTCCTTCCACTATCCAAAATAGCCCTGATAAACCATTCGCCATCCCAGGCCTTGTTACTTAAATTTTCTTTAATATTCTGAGCATATTCACTAAAGTGTGCTTTATCTTTATCATTGTCTTTTCTATCTGCTATCTCCAGAAACTCCTGAACTGCTTTATAAAATAGGAAAGTACTCCAGATACTCTCACCTTCACCTTTAAGATTGATACAATCATTCCAGTCAGCAGACATACCATATAGAAAACCCTCTGGGCCCCTATGGTTCCAGGAAAATTCCAGGGCCTGTTTTAAATGATTATAGACTGTATCTTCTCCTTTATCAGCATATTGTACTGATTTTTCCAGGAAGTCCATATCCCCTGTTTCCCTAAGATAAGCCGCTATTGATAAACATAACCAGAGGTGATCATCTGAGAAAATATTCTCTTCTGAAACAATATTATGTTCACCCTGCTCCCACTCTAGTGGTTGAATACCATGAAGTGCATAACCTTCACTCAACTGTCCTTTTAACAGGTTAATAAGTTTATTTTTTACTTCTTCAGGTATAGCGTGAACAACACCAAGGGTATCCTGATTGGAATCCCTAAAGCCCATACCATCACGGCCACCCGCTTCATTAAACGAAGCAGACCTGGACCAATTAAATGTCATATGACACTGATACTGATTCCAAATATTAACCATGGTATTAACTTCTTCTGAAGGTGTCTCACAGCTATAGTAATTCATTCTTTGAGTCCAGTATTCCCTAACCCGTTCAAACTCCTGATCAACAGCCTCTTTCGATCTATACATTTCTTTATATTTTTGACCCTCTACTTTTGCATCACCAACACCTACAATAAATAGTACCCGTTTTTTTTCACCAGGTTTTAATGTTATTTTATTCTGTAGAGATGCACAAGGTGTTCCACCTTTAGCGATAGAATTAAAACACTCTCCATTTTCAACTGCAGCCGGATTTGCTTCATTATGATAATTACCAATAAAGACATCCCGATCTGTATCATAACTACTTACTGGTAATGTTGATGCCATAAATGCCTTTGGCTCTTCCCCACCAGCAAAAAGAAGACTATAATCTATCATATCATCATAATAATCCATTCTACAGGTATATAGTATATACTGAAAATTACTTAAATCCTGATCTATTCTCCAAAAACACCATTCTGCATAAGGGAATACGGATAATTCCCTAACTTGATCAGAATTATTCTCTAATTCTATTTCCCAAAACTCAATTGGTTTGTCTAAAGGAACAAAAACCCTGTAATCACTCTTTATACCATCATACTCAGAAATAAATTTTGTATAGCCCATTCCATGCCTACATTCAGTCTTATAGTCCTCAAAGTTTTTAGCAACAGGCTGCCAACTAGCTGACCAATAGTCACCACTTTTGTCATCACGTATGTATATGTACCGGCCTGGTCGGTCCATCGGAATACTATTAAAACGGAATCTTAATAAACGCTGTGATGCTGGCGACTTATAAAAGGAATATCCACTAGAATTATTAGAAATTAAGGCTCCATATTCAGGTGTACCAAGGTAATTAATCCAGGACATAGGAGTATCTGGTTTATTAATTACGTACTCCCTATTTTCATTGTCAAAATAACCATATTTCATTATAGTCCACTCCTTTTTAATATTTAAGTTAACACCTCTCAAAGTACATGTCCAAACTTGTTTATAAGCTTATGTAAGAGAATCATAACACAATTGAATATAAAACTTTCTGAACAGAATCTTTAAGTACTCAATAATAATAATTTCAAGGGATGACTACATTAATAAGTTTTCCCCAATTTATATTTTTCTCCATAAGTCAAGAAAATCCTTTTAACAGATTAATTATTACATAAATATGCAGGTGTTTTTTTATTTTTAACGAAATATTTATTATATTTAAAAGTAAAATTTAAGTAATTATTATTGGAGGGCGACTTTATGGAATGGAATAGACTTTTAACACCCTATAGACTTGGATATAGTAAAAAAAATCATAATCCAAATAGGAACGAGTTTCAGAAAGACTTTGATAGAATAATATTCTCTACAAATTTTAGGCGTCTAAACGGTAAAACACAGGTCTTTCCTTTTCCTGAAACAGATATAATACACACTCGACTAACCCATAGTTTGGAAGCTGCTTCAGTTGGTAGGTCATTAGGAACAATTGTTGGAAATGAACTACATAAAAGAAATAAGACTATCCAGGGTTGGGAACTAGGGGCTATATGCAGTGTTGCCTGTTTAGCACATGATATAGGCAACCCCCCTTTTGGTCATTCTGGTGAAGATGCCATTGCTGAATACTATCATAGCCAGAGGGGAAAAGAAATTATTGAAATTCTTTCTGAGAACGAAAGAGAAGATTTCCTAAAACTTGAAGGAAATGCAATGGGTTTTCATATCTTAACACATAGTAATGAGAAAAAAACTCAACAAACAGGTGGTTATGGCTTGACATATCCTAGTCTGGCTGCATTCATTAAATATCCTAGACCATCATTAATCAAGAAACAAAATAAGAAATTATCAAGTGAAAAAAAACCAGGCTTATTTAAATGTGATCTAAAAAACTATAAAAAAATAGCTGATGGTTTGAAGATACCACAGAAAGAAGAGGGAGATAGATGGCATCGTTATCCACTAGCTTTCTTAACGGAAGCAGCAGACGATATCTGTTATACTATCATGGACCTTGAAGATGGATTTAATCATGGGCTAGTTTCTTATGATCAGACATATAACTGGCTAATGGAGATTTGCAATGCAACAAACGGTAAAACAAGTACTAACAGTTTGGGAATAATTAATAACAGAAAAGAAACAATAGGGTATTTGCGAGCTAAAGCTATAAATAGCTTAGTCCATCAGATTGCCAGGGTTTTTCTGGATAATGAAGATAAATTACTTAACTGTACATTTGACTCAAATCTTACTGATTTAATTGAAACAAGTTATTTATTAAAAGAGATTATTAAATTATCTATTGAAAAAATATATGCACATAAACCAGTTATTCAAATTGAAGCCGCCGGTTTTAAGGTATTGCCTGGATTACTAGATACATTTCTCTATGCCTTAAAAGACAAAGAAAAAGCAAGTAGCAAGATGGTTCTCAAACTCATCCCTGAAGAATATAAATTTGATTTCCATCAAGAACCCTATAAATCAATTATGAGCATAACCACTTATGTAGCAGGAATGACTGATACCTTCGCTGTTGATACATATAGAAATCTAAGGGGTATTGAACTGCCAAATTATTAATTAATAGCTAATAAGAACAATAGACTTGAGTGAGATTATAAACTCCATCTGAATCAAGTCTTCTTTATTTAAATTAGTCAATATATATCTTTTCTTCTATGTTTTAATAAGGGTAATTCTTCTCTTATTTTACTGATTAAACTCAAATCTAACTCCTCAATTAAAATAGCTTCATCTTTACCAAGTCTATTCAATACACTTCCCCAGGGGTCTACAACTATTGAATTCCCATAAGAAATATATTGACTGTTTTCATCTCTTGCTGGAGCAGCACCTAGCATATATACCTGGTTATCAAGTGCGCGAGTTCTAAAAAGGATTTCCCAGTGGGCCGGCCCAGTGGTCATATTAAAGGCACCGGGTACGATGATTATATCTGCCCCTTTTTCAACTAATATCCGGGATAGTTCAGGGAATCGCAGATCATAACATATAATAACACCAATTGTAGCAAAAGGTGTTTCTATAACATTTATATTATGACCACTACTTAAAGTATCAGATTCCTTAAAGGTCTGTCCATTTTCAATATCAATATCAAAAAGATGAACCTTTCTATGTTTACCAATCTGTTTACCTTTGTTATTATAAACAAATGAAGTATTATAAATCTTATCTCCGCTTCTCTCCGGTATAGTCCCAGCAACCAGAAAAACATCATTATCTCCAGCCATTCTTGATAACTGATCACATGTGTACCCATTCTCCTCTTCAGCATAAATAGGGAATAATTCTGTTTGATAAGGACAGTTAAACATTTCTGGAAGAACTATTAAATCAACATCACTAGCAACTGCTTGTTTAATCATTTCTTCTGCTTTCTCAATATTTGTCCTTTTATCATTTACAATGTCCATTTGAATTATAGCTACCTTAAGTTTCTCCATAAAAAACACCCTAACTTGTTTGTCTTTCATAATGACTCTAATTCAATAATTAATATATTATGGTCTACACCCAGTTAGTGATTGATTTACTTTCTTTCTAACAATACATCAAGAGCCATTTTCGCGGCCCGAATATGTTTTTCCTCAGGCTCCCTGGTAACAATTCGTTGAAATAAATATGGTAAAAACAATAGCTTTTCTGGGGTATATTTAATAGCCTCATAAGCAATTCCTAAAAAAAGCAATTCCAGTAAATATGGGTTTAATGGGATATAGACAAACAATGTACTTAAACTGATAATCAAATAATAAAATACAATATTACTACCGCATCTCTTGTGTAGCCGTGAGTAAGAACTAATATCCCCTTGACAATCACCCTCATAATAATGTACTACCTTATGTTCAGCACCATGATATTTTAGTATTTGTGTAATTATACCCCTAAACTTCAAAAGCAAAAAAACAGGAATCAATAAATATAGCAGCATCAAAAAATTCATTGTATTATCACTTATTGTTGAAGGTAAAAGCATATAAATTATATCTACTAAAATAATTAAAAGTATGGCCCAGTATTTTTTAGGCTTATTTACACCCTCTTTCAAAAACATTATAACAGCAAATAACAAACTAATAATACCTCTTAAAACGGGAATTTTTTTTATATATTTAAAATATTTACTTCTCCTCACTCTACTTACTTCCACTTGAAGAATATCGTTCTTATTATAATAAGCCTTAACAGAGTATGTGCTATTCATTAAGCGTACTCCATTACTGTATGCCCTACCACCTATTGTTTCTTTTTCAGTCATGTTATTAATTCAACTCCATTAATTTTCGATAGCCCATCTATTATCGTCAATAATAATCTGGTGAATTTTAGGTTTAACAATGCCCGTTATCCCTTTCAAATCCATAATGTGTTCTCTGCCAGAAATCCGTATTGGGTTCAGTTTTTAATATTAACCCTCTATCAAAATGATACTCCTCCGGTTCATTAAGCCAAAAAAAATCTTCAGGAATACCACTGTCAAAGCGTATTTTTCTCATTATATCTCCATTTTATTATGTTATTTATTGAATATAATAGTATATCAGAAAAGAGATTAAGTCAAAAAATTTTTTTTATCTTTTTCAACTTTATGTATTTTTGATCCCCCCATTATGAGCCCACAAGAAAACATATGATGTTGCAAGCAAGATGCATGTTTATACCAAGGGAAGGACTTTCACAATGCGAAATAATTTATTGTAAGTTACGCTCTATATATTTTATGACAATAATATTTGTATTTTTTGTATATTTATATTAAAATGAATTACATGATAATATAATATAAAAGGTTGTGGAAAAGTGACTACATACCAGGAATACTCACGAAAAGAACTATTAATACTTAAGGATAAATTAGATAAGAAGTATAATGACTACAAAAAACAAAATCTTAGTTTAAACATGTCAAGGGGAAAACCCTGTAGTGCTCAACTAGATCTATCTAAAGGGCTTTATGATAATATAGACCCTTTAATTTCCGAAAGTGGGATTGATTGTAGAAATTATGGTATTATAAAAGGATTACCTGAAGTAAGAGAACTCTTTGCAGAACTGTTAAAAGTTGAAATGGACGAAATAATTATCGGTAGCAATTCCAGCTTAAACCTAATGTATGATACAATCGCACGTAGCTTTTCCCATGGTGTCTCTGAAGCAGCAACTCCTTGGAATAAGTTGGATAATGTTAAATTCCTCTGTCCTAGTCCTGGTTATGATAGGCACTTTAGTATGTGCCAGTTATTTGATATAGAAATGATTAGGATACCATTAAATGAAGATGGTCCAGATATGGATATTGTAGAAGATTTAGTAAGTAAGGATGAATCAATTAAAGGTATCTGGTGTGTCCCCAAATATAGTAACCCTACAGGAATTGTCTATTCAGATGAAACGGTCAGCAGACTTGCATCTATGAAAACTGCAGCTAATGATTTCCGTATTTTCTGGGATAATGCATATATTGTACATCACTTAACAGATGAGCATGCAAAACTCAAAAATATACTAAGGACTTGTAAAAAAGAAGGTAACCCTGATCAAGTTTTTATCTTTAGTTCAACATCAAAAATCACCTATGCTGGTTCCGGTATTTCTGTCTTTTCATCAAGCAGAAAAAATATTGAGTATATGACTAATTTAATGTCTAAACAAACTATAGGCTCAAATAAGATAAATCAATTACTTCACTATAGATTCCTTAAGTCTGTTGATAATATATTAGACCATATGGAAAAACATGCAGAAATCCTCAACCCTAAATTCGAGATGGTATTACATGTTCTTGATAAAAAATTAGGAAATAAAGGGATTGCAAGTTGGAGTAATCCTAAAGGTGGTTACTTTATTAGCTTGAATGTAATGAAAAATTGTGCCAAAGAAGTAGTCCAACTAGCTAAAGATGTAGGGGTTACCCTTACAGATGCTGGTGCTACCTACCCCTATGGAGATGACCCTGATGATAGTAATATTAGAATTGCACCATCATATCCTCCATTACATGATCTTGAAAAAGCTATTGAGGTTGTTTGTACCTGTATAGAAAAGGTAACTTTGAAAAAAATACTTTAAATTTTGTTAACCATTAATAGCCTTTGATGCGGGATGGGGACTTTTTATAACCTGAACTTTGGTTTCAAGAAATCAACATTTAATGAATTAAGATCGAAGAGTTTGTTATAATGTTCATTCAGAAAATGGCTAACCTGGAAAATATAAGAACTTAAGTCATTAAATAAATAATAAAAAAACCAAACGGTCTCCAAAGAAAGGGTCCCATTTGGTTTTTTTATTTCTCTTCTCTATTTAGTTAATATACCGTTTTTAATATAAAAGATATTACTTGAAATATTTAACTCCAGCTTCAAAGAGCTTCTGGTCTTTTTCACCTGGAATATTTTTAGCAACATTTGTTCCAATTCTTTCAGAATGTCCCATTTTACCAAATATCCTTCCATCTGGACTGCTGATCCCTTCAATAGCCATAATAGAGCCATTCGGGTTAAACCTATTATCATATGTTGCCACACCATTAAGATCCACATATTGAGTAGCTATCTGTCCATTCTTTATTAATCTTTCAATTACCTCTTCTTTAGCTACGAATCTACCTTCACCATGAGAGACAGGTATCATATGTTCTGCCCCTGCTTCTACTTCCGATAACCATGGTGACAATGTTGATACAACTTTAGTCCTGACCATACAGGATACATGACGTCCGATAGTATTAAATGTCAAGGTTGGAGAATCGGTATCTATTTCACGGATTTCTCCATATGGAAGGAGACCGAGTTTGATTAGTGCCTGGAAGCCATTACAAATTCCTAACATTAAACCATCTCTTTGATTCAACAATCTCATAACAGCCTCTTTAATAGCAGGATTTCTAAATACAGTTGCTATGAATTTACCTGATCCCTCTGGTTCATCTCCAGCACTAAATCCACCTGGCAGCATTATCATCTGTGAATTATCAATTTTATTAACCATAATTTCTACAGACTCTTCTACCATCTTTGTAGTTAAGTTTTTAAAGATAAAAGTATCCACATCAGCCCCTGCTTCCCTAAATCTACGTGCTGAATCATATTCACAGTTTGTACCAGGGAAAGCTGGAATGAAGACAGTAGGTTTAGCTACTTTAATACTTGCTTTACTAGTATTCCGCTTTTTAAATAGTTCAATTTCAGGTTTTGACTCTGGAGAATTAGTCCTTGTTGGAAATACATTTTCTAGTGGTTTTTGCCATATTTCCAAGGCCTCATCGATTCTTATCTCCATATTATTAATCTTGATTAGCTCCTC
This sequence comes from Halanaerobiales bacterium, assembly GCA_016278415.1. The sequence continues at coordinate 15,147 of JADQBV010000339.1, read as the reverse complement.
TTCACTGGTTCTTCCTAATTCTATATAATCAGATATAGTAGACAAATCAGTATCATCTGCGACTTCTAGTATAATTGAACCATATTCAGGGAGAAATAACTCTTTGAGATGATCAATATTATTTTTTGCGATTGTATTATTATCATCTTTTTTACTAGATTTATATTTATCTTTACTAGATTTATCTTTAGCAGTTATATTGTTTAAACTATCTTCATTGAAGATAAATCCTATTTGATTACCAAAAGTCATCTTCGAAATAGTTGCAGCAACACCACCATGACCAACAGCAGAAGATGCTAATACTTTTCCGGAACTAATTAAATCATGTATTTGTTTATATTTTTCTTTTAAATCATCGAAAACCGGTAAACCATATTCATCTCGTTTTATCTTAACCCAGACAACCTTACTATTTGTCTTTTTATACTCCGGTGATATTGTTTTATTTACATCAGTAATATTCACTGCAAAAGAAACTAGTGTCGGTGGTACATCCAAATCTTTAAATGTACCAGACATACTATCTTTCCCGCCAATTGCTGCTATACCTAACTCTGTTTGTGCAAGGTAAGCCCCTAACAGTGCGCCAAAAGGTTTTCCCCACTTAGTTCTATCATCCCCAAGGCTTTCAAAGTATTCCTGGAATGTCAAACGGATATTTTTATAATCTCCACCTAGAGCGACTGAGCGTGCAACTGAGTTGATAACAGCATATAATGCTCCATGAAAAGGACTCCACAGGGCTAGTTCAGGATCATAACCATATGTCATAATAGTACCTGTTGATGTCTCTCCCTCCAAAAGCGGAATTTTTGATACCATTCCGTCTACAGGGGTTAATTGATTTTTACCACCAAAAGGTAACAAGACACTAGCAGCACCAATGGTACTATCAAACCTTTCAACTAAACCCTTTTGACTACATATATTAAGTGATTGTAAGTTTTCTAGCCAGGCTTCTTTTAATAATGGTAGTTTTGACTCTATTTCTTCTGCCATCTTATCAAGATAAAAGTCTCTCTCATCTGGTGATAATACTGTTACTGAACTCTTTTGGCTAATACCATTTGTATCAAGAAATTCACGACTAATATCAACTATAGTATTACCCTGCCAGTTCAAGCGCATCCTACCAGTATCAGTAACAACAGCAACTGCTGTAGCCTCAAGGTTTTCCTTTAGAGACTCTTCTATAAATCTATCTACATCTTCTTTATCCAGGACTACTGCCATTCTTTCCTGTGATTCAGAAATAGCTAATTCAGTACCATCAAGACCTTCATATTTCTTGGGGACAGCATCAAGATCAATATCTAGACTATCAGCCAATTCACCAATTGCTACAGATACCCCACCAGCTCCAAAATCATTACATCTCTTAATCATTTTGCTTACCTGAGGGTTACGGAAAAGACGTTGTATCTTTCTCTCTGTTGGTGGATTACCTTTCTGCACCTCAGCACCACAGCTAAATAGAGATTCCTCATCATGCTCCTTAGAAGAACCTGTAGCCCCACCACATCCGTCTCGACCAGTTCTGCCACCAAGCAGCACAATAATATCACCTTCTTGAGGACGCTTACGAACCACATTCTCAGCTGGAGCAGCAGCAATAACAGCTCCTATCTCCATTCTCTTGGCAAGAAAGTTCTCATTATAAAACTCTGTAACCTGTCCAGTAGCCAATCCAATCTGGTTTCCATAAGAACTATATCCCTGGGCAGCACCTGTACTTATCTTTCTTTGGGGGAGTTTCCCTTCTAAGGTTTCTGAAACAGGTATTCTCGGGTCACCACTGCCTGTTACACGCATAGCCTGATAAACAAAAGACCTACCAGAAAGTGGGTCACGTATACAACCACCTAAACAAGTAGCGGCGCCACCAAATGGTTCAATCTCTGTAGGGTGATTGTGTGTTTCATTTTTAAACATCAGTAGCCATTCTTCATCTTTACCATCAACATCAACATTTATCTTTATGCTACAAGCATTAATTTCTTCAGACTGATCAAAGTCATCCAGGAGACCTTTTTTCCTCATCTCTTTCATACCTATAACGGCAAGATCCATCAAACAAATAGGTTTATCTCTATCACCATAAACTTCTTTTCTAGTTTTTAAATATTTATCATATGCCATTACAAGAGCTGGACTATATGGTCCTTCTTCTATATTAACATCATCAATAACAGTGGAAAAGGTGGTATGACGGCAATGATCTGACCAGTAGGTATCAAGTACTTTTATTTCTGTCAAAGTAGGATCTCTATTCTCATCCTTAAAATAGTTCTGTACAAAATTCAAATCCTCAAGGGACATAGCAAGTCCTAATTCTCGGTGTAAGGATTTCAATTCAGAAGCATTGAATTTAATAAAATTCTCTATATCTTTTACTTTCTCTGGATAATCTACCTGCATCTCTAGAGTATCAGGCTTATTAAGAGAAGCTACCCGGGTTTCCAATGGATTTATACAGTAGTCTTCAATTTTATTATAGTCTTCTTTTGAGAGCTCACCAGTAAATAATATTAACTTAGCACAACGTACCTCTGTCTTATCACTATGTGTTAAGAGTTGAATACACTGAGCAGCAGAATCTGCCCGCTGGTCATACTGACCAGGTAAATACTCTATAGGTATAACGAAATATTTCTCAGGAATTTTAAATTCCTCATCATATATGTTGTCAACAGGGGGTTCTGAAAATATAATATTCCTTGATAATTCATATTCAACTGCAGATATCCCCTCAATATCATAACGATGTATAATTCTGACTTCCTCTAACCCCTTAATTCTCAAAAAATCCCTTAGTTCTTTAAATAAAAACTCTGCCTCTGTATCAAATTCTGGTTTTTTCTCAACATAAACTCTTCTAACTACTTTATTCATAAATTCCACCTTTCAACTGTTATTTTTATTAAAGGAATTAACTCACATTTAATACTTGTATTACTTATATAACAGAATATATTTAAAAATAGTTTTTATTTTACATTCTCTCTTTCTACTTATAATACCTAAATCCTGCATTTTTTTCAAGTAAATATAAAAAGAAAACGTCACTTAGGTGATTATTTACTTTAGCTAATCCTTAGCAGAATTAATTCTATTCTATTTTGGACAGATGGATAGTACCATTTTAAATTGGTGCATTTATTCCTTTTTTCTAAGAGCGAAGCCTTTAACTTTTTAATAAAGAGCAACATTTTACAATAATTTATTTTATTACTTGTTATAATTTATTATAAGAAGTAAATTAAACCAAAGAGGTGTAATAATATGAAAACAAAAAGGAATATTGTTAATGATTTTATCAAAGGAAAATTAATCACCATTGAAGAAGAATTTGATTTAAATGAAACAGAATGGAACAATCATCCTGACAAAGGGGTACAATTAAAACATTTAATAACAGGAAAAGATTCAAGCAATAAAATTAGTTGTCATCTAGTAAAGATAGAACCTAATTGTAAAATAACCTTACACAGTCACTCTAAGAATCTCGAACTACATGAAGTAGTTGATGGTTATGGTGAAATAATCATGGCGAATAAAACATCCCAATATAATAAAGGGGCTATTACTATCATCCCTGATAACATAGAACATGAAGTAATAGCAGGAAAAAAAGGATTATATATCCTTGCGAAATTTATACCTGCTTTAAAATAATTATAAGATCTAAGACCTCAGATTTATTTTTATAACTAAGGAAGTCTATTATTTTAAATTTCCTGATATACTTTCTTATATTCACCAGGGGTAATACCAACATGTTTTTTGAAACACTTATTTAGGTGGCTCTGATCATAGAATCCCATTTTATATGCAAGTTCTACTAAATCCAAATTATTTCTCAATAATAATTTAACTTTTTTAACCTTCATCTGCATATAATAATCATATGGTGTTAACCCTGTTTCCTCTTTAAAAATTCTCGAGAAATAATATTTACTTAAATTAACAGCATCAGCGATATCGCTGATGCTTAAATTATTTTCTAGATTTTTATCAAGAAATTTTATAACAGTATTAAATAAATCATCATTATCAGATTTTGAATATTCTTTATTAATACATTTCGAAAAAGGCTCGCTATGACAGATAACAATATAACTATATTCATTTCCCGTAGGTTTAATTGAATGGGTTGTAAATGGTTTAATAAAAAAAATATCACCATTGTTTAAAACATAATTTTTCTTATATAAATACAAAGTCGCCTTTCCCTTTGTAATAACTCCCATATTAAATGTCCTATGCAAATGAGGTGGGAATATATGTTTAACATTTTTACCAATAACTAGTTCACTATTATAAGTACTAATAAAAGTAATTTTGCTTACTCCACTCATCTATATTCCCTCCAAAATATAATTGTACAATTAATAATATAATATTATTTCATATTATCATAAATTTCAAGTATTTTCTAAGTTGTTAAAATTTATTCTTTTTTTACCTAATAAGTTTTAGGGGATTTACATTAGCAATATAAGAAAGCAAAAATTTATAAAGGATTTAAATAATCTTTAATGAATAATAATAATGAAATCTGAAAGTAATAATAAGGTGAAAGAGTTAGGGTCAATAGGATATTGAATATATATAGGACGGTGATCAAACGAATGAAGTTAACAGTTTTAGGTGCTAGAGGTGCATATCCTAGTAAAGATGAGGGGTGTTCTGGATATTTAATTCAAAAAGATGGATATAATCTTTTAATAGATTGCGGAAGTGGAGTTGTGTCCTCTTTACAAAACTATATAGGCCTTACGGAATTAGATAGCGTCATAATTTCACATTATCATGCGGATCACTATAGTGATATAAGTGTTCTACAACATGGAATTATGATTGATTGTAAAGTGAATAATAAAAATAAAAATCTTAGCATCTATGGAGATCAGAACGATAAATCATTTACAGAACTTAGCTATAAGAATTATACAACAGGTAAATCCTATCAAGAAAATAGCCTGCTTAAATTAGGACCATTCAAAGTGTCTTTTATAAAAACAAAACATCCAAGCCCTTGTTATGCTATGCAAATAGTTTGTGGAAACAAGAAAATAATTTACACTGCAGATACGGCATATTTTGATGAATTAGTCACTTTTTCAAAAAATGCAGACCTCTTGATTTCTGAATGTAGTCTTTATTCAGATGTAGACGGTCAGCAAATGGGACATATGAATAGCACAGATGCAGCTAATCTTGCTAAGAACGCCAATGTCAAGATGCTACTACTCAGTCATTTACCCAATTACGGCGATAATAAAGAATTATTAGAAGATGCAAGAAACTATTTTACAACTAAGATTAATATGGCAAAATCAGCTTGGCAAATAGGTATATAATAAATACTATTCACAAACTTGACATCAATTTGCTAACTATAGAAACTTAATGGCCAACTTAAGTTCAGTATTAAGTGTATAACTTACCTGTTTTACTAGTCATTTTAAGGAGGTAGAATAATGAATGATGAACTAAATGATTATGAAGAGTATCTAAAAATAATGATAGAAGAACAACTTAAACCTAGAGGGATTGATAATAAAAATGTATTAAAAGCTATGCTAAAAGTACCAAGACATTTATTTGTACCCTTAAAATACCTGGACTATGCTTATCAAGATAGACCTTTACCAATTGATGAGGGACAAACAATTAGTCAACCATATATAGTAGCAAAAATGATACAAGCTCTAAATCCTAAGAATAATGATAGAGTACTAGAAGTTGGTACAGGCTCAGGTTATGCTGCAGCAATACTTTCTCTAATATCTCGACAGGTATATACTATTGAAAGACATGAACTCTTAGCAGTACAGGCACAAGAAAGATATAAAAGGCTGGATTATGAAAATATTGAGGTTAAAATCCACGACGGAACAATTGGGTGGTCAGAAAAAGCACCATTTGATAAGATACTTGTTTCTGCAGGGGCCCCGGCTATACCAGAACCACTGACAAATCAACTTAGAATAGATGGTGTTATGACTATTCCGGTAGGTAAAGACAAAAAGGTACAAAAATTAATTCGATTAATCAAAACTTCAGAATACAATTATAAGATTGAAGAATTGGAGTCTGTTTGCTTCGTCCCCCTTGTTGGCGAAAAAGGTTGGAAACCCTGAACCACTCCCAAGTAACTAATCTCAAACGTATGACTTTTGCTGTTCTACCATTGGTAAAAAGACCTCTACAATCTGTGGAGAGAACTGACTACCACTTCCGGTATCAAGCTCACTTATAGCATCGTCTATAGATAGAGCAGACCTATATGATCTATCAGTTGTCATTGCATCCCACGCATCGACAACAGATAATATCTGAGAAACTAACGGAATCTGATTTCCCGATAATTTATTAGGATAACCATTCCCATCCCATCTTTCATGATGATATAATACAAATTTAGCAATTTCTGATAACTTATCACTCTGCTTCAAAGAATAATAACCCCACTGTGGGTGTTTCTGTATTAATGAAAAATCTTCCCTTGTTAATTTACTTTTTTTATTTAATATATCAGGCGAAATAAAGCCCTTTCCTATGTCATGAACAAGCCCTGAAAGGTATGCTTTTTCAACTAAACCACTATTGAGATTCATCTGTTTAGCAATTTTTTCAGCTAGCAAAGCAACATTTTTTGAATGTCCTTTTGTATATGTATCATGAGAGGAAAGCATTTCAAAACTAGCAAATACAATATTTTTTGAAAAAGGTAACAGTTTTCTTTTTTTGTTTACAATTGAGTTCATTTCTTCACCCCAGATAAAGTGTGTGTCTGATAAATAATAGCTTCATAATATTTATCAGACACTATCTCTAGTAAATATAAATCTTTTAATTAAAATTTATCATATAATTGGATGTACTACAGTGACACACGTCACATCTATAATTATAAATTGTAAAAAATTCTTAAATAGGATATTGAAAAGGGACTACCTCATTTTGAGACAGTCCCTTATATGTCTTATATTTAATTTTTTATCAAATAGTTTATTTTGTTTTCTTACAAAACTGATTGTCTGCTATTTAAATTGTACAATTATGTCTATATCATTCCACTATATTGAGATAATTTAAGTGTGTAATTATCCTTAAGATCATCCAAGTTTTTCTGAATTCTATCCGCTTCTGCATTAACTTTAATAACTTTTCTAAATAAATTTTTAATCATGATAATCTCCCCTTATTTTAATTATTTTCTTATAGGTCTTATGAGTCTTATGGTTAGGTCTCTTTTCCTTCTTACAATCCAATATACTGAGATAATCTCACTACATTGTCTGTTCTTAAGTCATCAAAATTCTTATAAACCCTTTCTGCTTTAACATTGTTTTTTCTTAAGTTTTCGTATAGCTTTTTTAACATGTTTAACATCCCCTTATTATTAGTTATTTTATTATAGGACTTCTTATAAGTATTCTTATAGAAATCTTTAACTTAATATTATTATACACTATCTAAATTATAATACTGTAGTCTAGAATACATAAATGATAATAATAATCATTTAAATTATCTTGCCTATATTCTAAATACTAATTGCTGATAGTCTTGATTAAATATTCCTCACCAGCCTTTGTATCAAATTGTACTATATTATCATCAGTACTATTCTGAGCTATTAACTTATTTTTGTTATAAACTTGGCATTTATTCTTTGTTTCTATACAACATTTATTACCAAGTTTTGAGCAGATACTAGCGCTCGTTAACTTATTATCATTCCACGCTATAGAAACCTCAAAGCCACCTCTTGCACAAAGGCCCTTTATTTCTCCACTACTCCATGCTTTTGGCAGTGAAGGCAGTAAGAATATTTTACTTTCATGACTTTGTAATAACATTTCAGCAATCCCAGCAGTACCGCCGAAATTACCGTCTATCTGAAATGGTGGGTGACTATCAAATAGATTTGGAAGTGTTGATAGTTTTAATAAATCAAGTACATTTTCATATGCCAGATTCCCTTCTTCCAATCTAGCCCACAAGTTTATTATCCAGGCCCTACTCCATCCAGTATGGCCACCTCCGTATTTTAATCTCCTCTTTAATGTATTTCGGGCAGCTTCTGCTAATTCTGGGGTTTTGTCTATGGAGATTTGATGACCAGGATGAAGAGCAAATAACTGTGAAATGTGTCTATGTCCTGGTTCAGCTTCAATATACTCCTCTATCCACTCCTGAATCTGTCCATATTTTCCAACCTTAATTGGGGGTAATTTTTCTAAGGTTTCTTCTAATATAGTGGAAAACTCACTATCCTTTCCTAATATTTCTGATGATTTTATACAGCTATTAAATAATTCATATATAATTTGAAAATCCATTGCTGCTCCTTTACAAATACTACCCTTTTCTCCATTAGGTAAAATATAAGAATTTTCCGGCGAAACAGAAGGACAGGTTATCAGGTAATCTGAATCAGGATCTTGCATTAAATAATCTAAAATGAATAAAGCTGCTTCTTTCATAATATCATAGGCAGTGTCCAAAAAAACTTGATCACCGGTAAACTGATAATGTTCCCACAAATGCAGGCATAACCAAGCGGCTCCCATCGGCCAGTATGAAGCTGGTATGTATATATCTTGTGGGGCAGTATCACCCCATATATCAGTATTATGATGGGCAGTAAAACCTCTACAGTCATACATTTCGCAAGCAGTTCTTCTACCATTTATCCTCATTCTTTCCAATAAATCAAATAATGGTTGATGACATTCAGATAAATTGCATAACTCTACAGGCCAATAATTCATCTGAGTATTTATATTAATAGTATATTTGCTATCCCATGGTGGCAGCATACTATCATTCCAAATCCCTTGCAAAGTAGCAGGTAAAGACCCTGGCCTGCTACATGATATCAATAAGTATCTACCATACTGAAAATATAGTGCTATCAAGTCTTTGTCTTCATTACCTTCTTTTAAGCTATTAAGGCGTTTATCTGTTGGTATTAAATATAATTGTTCTTCATTTCTAACTCTATTATTAACTTCAATATCTTTAACAAATTTAGTATCATCAAATTTACTATCAAGATTATCGTCATTAGTGTGCTCCGCTTCGTTATTAAAAAAATGTAATTCTACTCTATCAAATAGAGCCCTATAATCTGAAATATGATCTCTTTTTATAGATTCATATCCTTTCTTACAAACATTTTTGAGTCTATCCTCACATACCAATTGTGGCTCTTTATGACGAAAAGATGTCTCTGCGGTTAAATAGAGAGCTGCTTTATCAGCATTACTAACTATTAGATTATCTCCTAAAGTTTTAACTTTCCCTCCACTAGTTACTGCTTTAATCATAGTCCTGAATATTGATCCATCTTCTCCACCACAATCTCCTTTCATTAACAGTGTATCAGAGTTAATAGGAAGAACCTGCTCCATCCACTTAACCCTATCAAGATTTAATTTAAATGAAATTTTTCCCAGTTTATTTGCTGTTAAGTTAATTACTAAAACCTGATCTACATTAGTGGAAAATATCTCTCTTTGATAACCTACACCATTAGATTTATAAGAAACATTTACTATTGCCTGATTTAAATCTAGATCTCGATAATAGTTCTCTATTTTCTCTTGATTATGGTCAAAGGATATTTGTATATCACCCAATGTCTGATATACCCTTTGTCCATATGGTACACCTGAGAGAGCCAGTTCTGATAATGCCTCAGCATCTTTTAAATTTCCATCAAAAATCAACTCTCTTATTTTAGATAAGTTTTCTAAAGCATCAGGGTTATTCCGATTAATTGGCCCCCCATACCAAACAGAATCCTCATTTAATTGTATCCTTTCATTGATTACCCTACCAAATACCATACCACCTAAGCGTCCATTTCCTATAGGAAGGGCTTCATTCCATTCTTTAGCTGCTTCGTCATACCATAATTTCATTTTATTATTATTCTTACTATTATCTCCAGACAATATTATTCCTCCCTCTTTCTTTCATCAATATCATACTCACTCATTCTTATAATTTCATAACACTTTATTTTTTAAATTACCTTAATATTTTCCTTTAAAAAGAAATCTTCTAGTAATATTTCTAGAAGATTTCATATAATGAATTAATATTTAATCTATTTAGTTTTTATATTTTGGAGTCACTTAAATCCGTTTACAAGAGTCACGCTTAACTAATTCAGTTGATAATATAATAGGTGCAAATTTTACCCCTGGGGAATTTATCATCTTTAAGAGTAAATCAGCGGCTTTTTCACCCAATTTGTAGGTGTTTTGACTTATTGATGTTAATGTTGGAGTAATATACCTACATACTTCTATATCATCAAATCCTACTAACGAAAAATCTTCAGGGACATTCAATCCTGCTTCTTTTATCGCTCTTATGGCACCAATTGCTATAACATCACTTTGACAAAAAATAGCTGTAGGCCTATTTTTAAATTCTAAGATCTTTTTCATTCCCTGATACCCACTTTTTTCATCAAATGAGGATTCAATAACCCAATTATCATTAAATATAAGTCCATTTTCTTTTAAAGATTTTTTATAACCACTTAATCGGCTCAATGCTGGATTTATATCGATAGGACCTAAAACACCAATATTTTTATGTCCCAAGCTAGATAAATAATTTACCGCTTGCCTAGCCCCTTGTTCATGATCACACATTACATAAGAGCTATTAGCATTATGAACATCCAGGTCAATGAGGACAACAGGGATATCAGACTCTAATAATCGTGACATATTAGTATCTTGGTGTATTCCCAGTAAAATAGCACCTTCCACAAGACGATTTTTACATTTCCCTAAATAGTCATATTCATAATTATCATGCCACTTTTGATCTGAGAAATATACATAATCAAATCCGGCTTTACCTAAGGTTCTTTCCATACCAAAAATAATCTCTTGAAAGAACATATTATGCAAACCCTCTTCATGGCCATAATTAAAGATAATACCTATGGAATTAGATTTATTAGTAGTTAAACTCCTGGCAACAGAATTAGGTATATAATTATTTTCTTGCATAATTTTTCTAATTCTTTCTTTTGTATCCTTGCTAACATCAGGTTTATCATTTATCACTTTAGAAACAGTTGCAATAGAGACACCTGCTAAATTAGCAATATCATATATATTAGACATAGAACTCCCCCTAAAATACTATACATAAGAGCATAAAATTATTCTCTCGAAACTTTTTTCAAGCTATAACACTCAATTAACTTTCGAAAGCGCTTAAGATATGCTTAATTCTAACAAAAAATATATTGTATGTCAAAAATAATATGTAATTTATTTAATGATTGACAGCTAATAATAATTAATTTAAGAAATAAGGAATAGAGAATTGAAAAGCCCTTACTCAGTATCTTTTGCAAATACTTTTTTTATATTATCCATCTTGGAAGTCATGCTTTTTAATAATAAATCTATCAGGGTTAGTGCAACCATAGACTCTACTACTACAACAGCTCTAGGTACTATTATAGGATCATGTCGACCATGAATATTAATTTTAATATTATCTCCTGATTTATTAATTGTTGCTTGTGTTTTTTCTATTGATGGAGTTGGTTTTATTGCAATTTTTAAGAATATTTCGCTACCATCACTTATTCCACCTAACATGCCCCCTGCATTATTTGTCATCTTGCTTATTTCCCCATTATTATATCTATAAAAATCATTATGTTCATACCCCGTCATCTTAGAGGCGTCAAAACCACTTCCTATTTCAACCCCTTTAACTGCACCAATGGACATAAGTGCCCTTGCCAATAGGGCATCACATTTATCAAATACAGGATCGCCTAATCCCTTTGGCACATTCTTAACACTACATTCAATTGTTCCACCTGATGAGTTGTTATCTTCGATAAGATTTGTTAAATAATCTTCAGCTATGCTTGCAGCTTCTGCATCAGGCATATATAAAAAATTATCCATTATGATATCTTTATTATAGTTCTTGTGATTAATATTAACAGGTCCAATAGAGGACGTATAAGCTGTGATTTCAACTCCTAAAGCAGATAATAATTTCTTAGCTATAGCCCCAGCTGAAACTCTAGCTGCTGTTTCTCGGCCTGAAGAACGACCGCTACCACGATAGTCTCTAAAACCATATTTCATATCATATGTATAATCAGATTGACCTGGTCGATATACTTCTTTTAAATGAGAATAGTCTTTTGAACGTTGATTTTTATTGTAAATAATTAATGAAATAGGAGTCCCTGTTGTCTTTCCTTCAAATACTCCTGATAAAATCTCAACTTCATCGCTTTCCTTTCTAGGAGTAGCAAATGGAGATTGTCCTGGTTTTCTCCTATCTAGGTCATGTTGGATATCTTCTTCACATAGTTCAAGGCCAGCAGGGCAACCATCTACTACCACACCTAGAGCCTTACCATGAGATTCACCCCAGGTTGAAATTTTAAATATATCTCCTAATATTGAACCAGCCACGTGTAAATCACCTCTTAAAAGTTTAGTATATAAAGTAATTCTTCTTTTGGTAATTTTTCATATTTTCTATATCATCATACAATGCTTTTTTTATCATTATTATCTCTCCTTTCATAAGATCTTAATAATGATTTTCAACATACGTATTATCTTTTATAAGTTCTTTTGTAGCCGTTTTATTTTTTCAACTGAATTTCTCAATGCTTTTTCAGTTTTTGTCTCAATTACTATATCAAAATCCTTTTCCTGGGCTAGTTTTATATATGAATTTATATCAAGATTCCCTGAGAATAATTCTAAATGATTTTTCTTCCCAATAGCATCATGTAAATGAATGTGTTTAATTTTATTTTTATGTTTCTTAATAAATGGGGTATCTAAGAATCCACTTGATGCATCATGACCAACATCCCAGGTTAGAAAAGCATTTTCTTCTTTTAAAACATTCACTAAGGCATGCTGTACATATAACTTTGAGAAGTCACCAGTATTTTCAATACAAATATCTATACCTTTGTCCCTGGCAGGTCCTAAGATTTCTTGAAAAGAGTAGTATAAATTTTCTTGAAACTGCTCTTTATATTCTCTATAAAGATAAACTTTTTGTTCTGGAAGCGTGAAATATACTCCTTTATGTAAATGCATATTTAATTTTTTAACATTCTCGGGAATAATTTTAATTACCTGTTTAACTAAATTAACATACGAATTCCTTACATATGGTTCAAATGAACCCAAATCCATATCTTCGGGTAAGTGAAGGGTAAATTCAATTCCTTCTTTATATAAAGATTTGAAATCTATACTCATTAAATTTGCTGTATTATATTGAGGAAGATTCATATTTAATTCTATAAAATCTAGTTCCAGTTCTTTGCAAAGCTTAATCTGACCTTCTAATTTTTTCAATTTTACTAAAGTAGGCATTCCTATTCTCATTTATACTATCTCCTTATCCACTTCAATCCTTCTCTTTCACTCAAAGCAGATAAATTCTGTTCCTCAATAAATTTCTTGACTTTCTGAGGTTCTATTTTGGAATACTCCCTCAATGACCATCCAATAGCTTTTTGGATAAAAAATTCATCCTTTTCTTTCAAAGGTTCAACTAAATCAAATAACAATTCTAGATCTGTATTTTTTTTATACCCCAATTGAAACAATAGACAAACTCGCTGAAGCCAGATATCTTCACTTTCTATCCACTTTGAAATATATTCATCCCTTAACTCTGAAAACATTTTAAAAAATTCCCCAACCAGTTTTTTAGATATAAAATCCACCGTATCCCACCATGATTTGTTAGTTATCATATATTCAAATAAAGAAATTATATCCTTATCATATACTTTTTTATACCTTTCTAAAAGTTCCATAGCAAAATACTGATATTCTCTTTCTGGGAGTTTCCATAATTTTTTTACCACTACATATATATCATTATAATCAGGCCGCTCAGCCTTTCTCATAAATACACGAGTAGCCTTACGTCTCGGTTGTGCTTTAATACCAAAAAATTCAAAATTCCCTTTCATATAATCTTTTTGTTTCTCAGCATTTTTCGGATTAGATTTCTCCTTAAGAGCCTGACTAATATTTGCAATATAATTATCAACTTCAAAACCCATAATAGTCACCGCCTTATAAAATTAATTACCCTCTATTACAGCTTTAGCATTTTTAAAATCTGAATTAACTGTCTTTTTTAAATATAACCATGCAAAGAAATTAAAATCTTCTCTTTCCCCGATATGTACTACCAGACTCTCACCGTCAGTCAGAAAAACTAATCTTGTTCTTGAAACCTCACCTTCCATATGTAGGTCTATTATTCCCTTTTCTTTATCCAGTACTGCTTTTGCTTCATAAGTAATCCTTTCTTTAATTATAACATTTATAGTTGTGCTTTTGTCAAGCGGTAGACTTATTATTAACCTTTATACATCTACTTTATAATTTAACATTAACTCGTCTCCTGGAACTCCCCTTATTCCCCAATTAGATGATGGATTTTCAAAAATAGTTATTTCAATATCATTTGCTTGTATATTAAGTTGATCCTCTATTTTTTCAAATAATAGCCTTATTAACATTTTCTTAGTCGCCTCAGTTCTTCCTTTAAAAATACTTATTTCAATTATTATGTATTTCTCACTTCGATCAGATGGGTAATAAAAATCCTCTTTTTTCATAGGAAAAAATCTGTGGAATTTTTTATCCTTAGGATATTCAAATGCTTTAACTATACAAGAGTGAATTATATCTGATAATTCGTATTTTATATTATTAAGATTTTCCTCTAAACCATATATCTTAACCTGTCCCATTTTATTACACCTCTTTTTTATTTTTCTTCTCTTTAATTATATTAGATATTCTATACGACAAGTATCCTAACAAATAGAGATACATACGCTTTCTGCAAACCTAAAATTATCTAATTATATGTAGTAAAATTTTCTGCTTTTCTTTAACCTCTTGAATTAGCTGTGCCACAGATGGATTTCCATTTAAAGACCAATAATTATACCAATTCTCATCACTAAACAAATATCTTAATGAAATATTCTATAATAAAAATATATTATATGCCTTCAAAATCGAATTGTAACTGAGTCTCTGTTTTTTCTGTTATTCTAGGTTTGCATAT
>JADQBV010000355.1 GCA_016278415.1 Halanaerobiales bacterium | reverse complement strand
AAAGTTTTATATTCTAATAATTCTGATTCTAGTATTTCTAAACATTTTTTATTTAAATATGTTCTGCCAGATGAATTAATAGAAAAAGCTTTTCTACTATCTCCAACAATTACTACCTTCTTATCTTCATCTAATTCATAACTTAGTGAATATAACCAATTAGTAAGAGCTTTTCTGTTTTCTGGACGTTTTATGATTTGATTTACTGAATAAGGATGTTTTAGTTCTTCAACCCGAGAGTGATTTTTAATCCATTCAGTTACTTTTTTATAATTAACAAATGTATCATCATGTCCATTAAGTTTTGCAACATTCAATTTATAGTCTTCAGGAAGAAAATAAGAATATGGTTTCACTACATGCCTATATAGAAAACTATGAATTGTTGATACATCTACTTGATTTGAAGCAGTCCCCAACCTATCCATGATTGTTTCTACTCCAATATTAGTATATGTAATACAGGCAATGTTTCTTGTTTGATTTAATCTAATAGAATTTTGAAGAACATTTTTTATATGGTTTACCAACCAATGAGTTTTACCAGCACCAGGGCCAGCAGCTACTCTAAAAGCATTTTCAATTGGTATTTTATCATCAGAGGTTATTTTCATTCTTCACACAACCATTCTATAGCTTTACGTATATATTTAGGAACTTTAAAATCCTGATAATTTGATGTTCCTTTTTTATCTAGATTTTCTTTTAGAAAATAGGCTAACTCTAAAGCATTTTCTCCTTTACCAATAGAATTTAGGTATCTTGCAGCAATTAATGCTTTCTTTTTATCGTCGTCTTCCCATTTGGTATTGGATATATTATTAATAGATTCAACTATACGTCTGTTTTCATCACTACTTCGTAATAATTTCTCAAGGTCAGATAAGTGTTTGTCATCTCTATATGCCTGCATTAGTTTTTTTATCTCCTTTGAATTATCAATTGAATTTGTAACTAATAACTCCAAAGAAGGATTAGCCAAGGCTAATTCATATTCAAAAGTTTTTCCATAGTTTTCATCTTGTGTAAATGAAGCAATATTTGGATGTTTATCTTTTATATAAGCATCCAGGTAAGAATTTTGTTTATACACATATTGGTCATCCTGCATATTATATTCAAATGGATAACATTTTTCGAATTTACCATCTTTTACTTTTCTCACTGGATCTCGATCAGTTAGGCAAGCAATTTTTCTATTTATTGCAAGGGAATTTTTGCTGTCAAACAAATACAAGAAGTAATTAAAATACCTTCCTCCAACATTTATAACAGCAACATGCTTTTCTTCTAAAGAAACTCCAATATATTGTGCAAAAATTGATAAAAGTAATTGTTCTGAAAGTCCTTCAACTAAAATTACTTTTTCTGCAAATAACATATCTGATTTTGTAGCATCCAAAAATCTTTGAACATATTTTTTGCTTTTCTCATCGTCAACCGGAAATACTTTTCCAGGATATCCTACACATGATTGCTTCCCTTTTTTATAAAGACAAATCATTTCATCCAGTGAACTAGAAGCAGTTATATGTGTCGAATGAGTCGTGATAAAGATTTGTCTTACTTTGTTTTGCTCTTTATTTTTATATAAAAATTTAAGAAATTGAAATTGCATAGATGGATGCAAAAGTGCTTCTGGCTCTTCAATAGCTAAAATAGGAAAGACCTTTGCATTACTACCTAAATATTTACCATCTGAATTCACCTGCATTTTTGCTAATAATAATGACATGAATATTAAATTATTATATCCTAAACCATTATTAGAGACTGGTATTTTTAATCCGGTCTCATATTCAATTATAAGCTTTAATGCAGAATATAATTCGATTTCTGAAATACTTCCATCAAAATTCGGATTAGATTTATCAAAGGATGCACCTATATCCTGAGCATATGAAAGAATTTGAGTTTTCCCTTCATCCATTCTATCTTGTAGCTTTTGAAGCAGCTCATTAGCTTCCTTATTAAATTCTTGTTTTTTTTCTTTAATTGCAGCTAATTTTTCTTCTTCAAGTATTTTTGTATCTGATTTTATTTCATAATCTATAAAAAAATCTAAAACATCTTTTAATAATGTATGTCTGCCTGTAAACATATCTCTTTCCACATTACGAATAGCATCTAAATATTGAAAATCAAATTTTTTTAATGTTTCATTATCCACAATCATTTGATTTATAGGATTTCCACACCAAATTTTATATGTATATAATCGTAAAAAATCATCTCGTATTATTCTCCATACCTCTTCTGTACTGCTTAAACTCTTTACCATTTTTAAATATTTATCATGTATATTATAAGGTAATAAGAATTGATATGTTAATTGAGCTTCATATGGTTCTTCTAATTTAGTTAAGCAGTTACTTACTGTAACCAAATCATCTGACATCAAATCTTCACCTTTACTCTGATTAATAGTAATTGATATAGATATTTTAGGAGGTTCTTCTTTTAGTTTATCTAAAGGTATACTTATTAAAATCATCAATTTCTAAAGACTTCTTGGTATTAGAATCAAAAAACATAGATAAAGCATTTATTAGATTTGATTTACCAGCATTATTATGTCCTATAATTACATTAATACCATCATTAAAATCAACTTCCATATCCTTGAAATTTCTGTAATTTTGAATCCGTATTCTAGAAATATACATTTTTATTAACCTCCATAATTTTTACTAGAGAATTTTCAATCTATAATTACTACTTCATCTCTTAACCTAACAATTTATTTAAATATTACCATTAACTCTAAGATTATAATTTCTTTCAAACTAAATATACTGTTCTTCATAAATATATTTTATCCTTCCATATCTTTGTTTTTCTAAGGTGCTAATTCCAAACAATCTAAAGAAACTTGCGAGATAAATTCAATTAATAATAAAGCCCTGTAGCAAGGTGGGTTCTCTTCCTATAGGGCTCATTATCGTCTTTATAAATGATATATATATTAATTCAAGCCAAAGCCATTTATCTCCTTCTTTTCAATAAAAAATTACACTTTTCTTAAAATAAACAGGATTTATAGCATAAAATATTTATCGGATATAAAATACTCCTACGTTTATATAATCTTGATTTTCAAATAAACTAAGCTTACTTATAGTAATGATGTTAATATAAGCTGTTGTATAAGTAATTGACATATGCTAATATTTAAT
>JADQBV010000232.1 GCA_016278415.1 Halanaerobiales bacterium | reverse complement strand
GAGGGTTGTACAAATTGTGTTAAGAAGTGTCCGACTAAGGCTATTAGGGTACATCATGGTAAAGCTACTATTAAGGAAGATTTATGTATTGATTGTGCTGAATGTATCAGGACATGTGCTTATCATGCTAAATATTCCAGGGCAGACAAGTTAATAGAAATAGAGGATTATCAATACCCTATTGTGCTTATTCCGCCAAGTTTTTATGGGCAATTTGATGATATAAGTCCTGTAAAGGTAAAAAAATCATTATATAAATTAGGATTTAAAGATGTACAAGATGTAGCACTAGCGGCTGAGGCATTAACTAGGAAAACCCTAAATTATTTAGATAATAATGCAGGTATGTATATATCATCTTCGTGTCCTGTAGTAGTACGGATGATTAAGATATTATATCCAGAGTTAATTGGTCATTTATTGCCTTTTAAGTCACCAGTAGAAATGATGGCAGAAAAGGCTTGTAAAGATGCCTTAGAAAATGGAGTCTCTTCGGAGGATATAGGTGTCTTCTTTTTAACTCCCTGCCCAGCTAAATATACGACAGTATTTAACCCGATGGGGATAGAGAAGAGCTTTCTGAACAAAGCCTTATCTGTAGATACTATTTATCAGGCATTATTAAAAATAATAGATGAGGATAAGAATCTTAATGATGATCTTAATAATGATATTAATAATGAAGTAATTCCACATCTCGGGATTACCTGGGGTCAGAATGGAGGGGAGGCCCAGTTACTAAAAGATAATATGCAGAAGAAGACCCTTTCGGTCTCGGGGATTCATAACGTAAAGGCACTTCTAGATGAGCTTTCCAGAAATAATGTTAAGGGTATTAAATATTTTGAATTGGTAGGCTGCAACCAAGGCTGTGTAGGTGGAATTTTCAATGTGATTAATCCATTTCAGGCCAAGTATAATCTTCGCAAATTGACTGATAAGTACAGTAATATGATTGATCAGGACTATAGTAAATATAACTATATACTGAGTAAAGAGTTAAAAGCAATTCAGGTAGGTAGTCTTGATAGTAATATGGAAAAGGCAATGGAAAAGCTAATCTTGCTTGAGAAGGAGATTGATATATTGCCAGGACTTGACTGCGCTGCTTGTGGTGCACCGGATTGTAAGACATTGGCAGAGGATATCATCAATGCTAAGGCCAAAAGAACTGACTGTATCTTTGTTTTAAGACAACAAGTAGGCGATCTTGCTGACAGGATGTCCGAACTGGCTCACGCCTTGCCGCCAGTTATGAAGGAAGGTAAGAAAGATAAGAAGAAAGATAAATAAAAGAATAGTTGAAAGCTAAAATAAGCTAATATTCAATTGTAATTTAATGCGTTATGGCTATTTTAGTTTTTGGATAGGTTAATGGCAATAAAATTTTTAATAAACTGATAACTGATGTAGTAATCTGGAAGGGGTGAGCTTTAGGATGAAAGTAAAAGAATTGGTAGATAAATTGGAAATGGAAGTTGTAGTAGGGGCTGACTTAGAGAAAAAGGTAGCAGGTGGTTATGTTGGTGACCTATTAAGTAATGTAATGGCAAGGGCAGAAGAGGGTAATCTTTGGATAACTATTCAAGGTCATCAGAATGTTGTAGCTGTAGCTCTTTTGGCTGATGTGTCAGCAGTAGTTGTAGTGGAAGATTTTGATATAGAGGAAGGTGCTATTAAGAGAGCAGAGGAGAAGGGTATAAACTTATTACGTACTTCGATGACTTCATATGAACTTATTAGTGAGTTAGTTAAAATGGGTATTGAATAAAACCTAGTTCTCACAACTTACTGAATTATAGCTTAGAAGGCCTCAGCTTTACCTATGATAATGGGTGTGATGAATCCTCAAAAGAATTAAAGTAGGGGTTTTATTGGCGGTTAGCTATCAAATAAAAGCAGGTGATATATATGGCAAATACAGATTTAAGCAAAGATGGTTATAAATGTGATTTCCATATACACAGTTGCCTATCACCCTGTGCGGATATTTTAATGACACCAGGGAATATAATTAAGCATGCCCTTGAAGTGGGATTAGATATTATAGCAATAACGGACCACAATACTGCTGGTAATGTAGAGGTTGCACTTAAGCTGGCTGCTGAGACTGATTTAATTATAATACCTGGAATGGAGGTTGAAAGTGAAGAAGAGATACATCTCTTATGTTTTTTTGATAGTATAGAGCAATTGAAAAAGTGGGATAAAATTGTTGATGAGGCTCTCCCTAACCTTGAAAATGATGAAGGGGTTTTTGGATACCAGTTGTTAACAGATGAAAGTGATGAATACGTTGCTAAAGAATCAAAATTATTAGCTACTGCTACTAATCTATCTGTTGATGAGATAGTAGAAACCGTTAATTCACTTGATGGAATAGTTATTCCATCACATATAGATCGACCATATAACAGTATAATAGGACAACTTGGTTTTATTCCCCCTGAATTAAAGATATCAGCAATTGAATTGTCCAAAAATGCTGATCCGCAAAAATTCTTCGCAAAGTACCCTAGTCTAATGGAGTATTCCTACATTATAAGTTCAGATAGTCATTATCTTAAGGATATCAAAGCTATGGTGGAAATTGAACTAATTAAAAATGGTAAATATAGAAGTGAAAAAAATAACGAAATAGAAGGATATCCTATCAAATATTCAGCTATCGGATGTTCAGGTGCATTGATACCTTTGATTAAAAGAGTTATATTTAAGAAAAAGAGATAATTTAGGGACATGTTAAGCTATTAAGATACTATGTTTATAGATAATAAGTTTTCAAGAGTTTCTGGATACAAGACTTTTTGAGATTATATTCACAAGTTTGTGAATATGCAGAAAATTATATCTTTTATCAGTTCAACATATCCTATTGACATCACATACGTACTAACATATAATAGGCATAGAAAAATAGTATTCAAGTTATATAATATGTAAGAAATTGGTTATCATAGAAATATTACTACTTCGACAGGATTTATTTTTTATTTACTTTTTTTTTGCTTAATATTGATAAATCTATCACAAAGTTGATTAAACTAATAAACTTTCAACACTTTAAATATATTTTACTGTTTTTATACAATTTACATCTTTAAATTATTAAAAGGGGGTTAGAAAAAAATGGCATGTACTTGTGGTAATGAAAAGGAAAGTCGGGAAAAGTACTTTGCT
>JADQBV010000404.1 GCA_016278415.1 Halanaerobiales bacterium | reverse complement strand
ACAGGTGGCTCTCTCTTTTCCGGTTCTGCGGCTCCATCAAAGCGGAATATTCAATAAGACTATTAATCATACAAATTATTAATCATAGTCTTATAAAAGATTAACTACATATTACACTATATACCAATAAAAGTAAAGATATTTTATTCACAATCAATATAATTTAAGTATTTTTTCCTATTGCTATAGGCAAATTTCATTGGAATTAGAAATATATACCTAAAAACTATTGACATAGTAGAAATAAAGTATTATTATATACTTAACGTTAATATCGTTTAAAAAGAACTAAACGTTCTAAACGAAAGTTATTCATTAAAGTTAATCCATTAAACTAAAAGCCGAGGGGGTTATTAAATGTCAAGTAAATTATATGGTGTCTTATCATTAATGCTAGGGGTTGTAGCTTTCTTGATTGCTGTATTTGCAGTAGCAAAAGTTAGTTTGTTTATGGGTATTTTATATTTATTAATACTACTAATATTATTTACAGTAATAATATATTCTTATTGTACAAAATGTACCTGCAGGTTTTCCTGTAGTCATGTGATAGTGGGGAAAATCACTGAATTATTCCCAGAAAGAGAGCAAGGTAGTTATACAGGTAATGAAATTTTTGCTGTGATAGCTTCCTTAATAATAATGGTGAGCTTTCCACAGGTCTATTTATTGAGGGATTATCGATTGTTATTTATCTTTTGGGGATTGCTGGTCGTTACTATATTATTAATATATTTTCGCGTCTGCAAATCATGTAAAAATGAAAACTGTTTTGTTTGTAAGGTATCAACAATTTAATCCTGTAAAATATCAAATAAGTAATACAATAGTAGAAAAGTTAAAGGAGGAAGCAGAGGGATGGAAGTAAGTCGCCTTTTAGAAGAAAATAGACATATAATAGTAGAAGCCTTCGGAAGTTCACTTGGTGTTTATGGTATGAACGAAACCATTGGTAGGATATATGGTTTACTATATTTAGAAGATGAAATCTTAAGTCTAAAAGAAGTAGCAGACCATTTAGGGGTTAGTAAGGCTACAGTTAGTATTAACATTAGACTTTTACTAGAACTGAAAATGGTACATAAGGTCTGGCAGAAAGGGAGTAGAAAGGATTTCTATACTGCTGAACGGGATTTTGAAAAAATACTCCATGAAGTACTAAAAAATAAGGAAATGAAGCAGGTCTCACTTATTAAAGACTCTATTAATAGGGCAGTGGAGGGTTACCAGGAGTTATTAAATGAAGCGGAAGATCAGAAGGTAATTGATACTATAAAATCAGATATAGAAAAAATAGAAAAGTTGAGATATTGGATTAATAAGGGTGAATCCTGGTTGAATTTCTTTCTTGAAACTAGTTTTAGTGAGGATTCAACAGAGGATATAAAGGAAATAGAAATAGAGTGGGGTGAATAGAATGAGAATAATTATATATACTGGAAAAGGTGGAGTCGGTAAGACCAGTGTAGCAGCTGCTACAGGGGTAAAACTTGCCAGTCAAGGCATAAAGACCCTGGTTATTAGTACAGACTTAGCACATAGTCTTAGTGATTCTTTTGATATGGAGTTGAATCATGAAAGCAGAAAAATAAAAGAAAATCTTTATGGTATGGAGTTAAACCCACAGACACAATTGGAAAACAAGTGGGATTCTATCTATAACTATATGGTTGATTTTCTTAAAGTCATTGGATTGAAAGATGTTTTTGCAGAAGAACTCACAATGTTTCCTGGAATTGAAGAGCTCTTTAGTCTGATGGAAATACATGATCAGTACAACAATGGGGACTATCAAGCGATTATTCTAGATTTCCCACCAACTGCTTCAACTATAAGGCTGCTTAGTTTCTTTGACATAGTAGGCTGGTATATGGAAAAATTCTTTAAGTTTGAAAGAAGAAGTGTCAAGGTAATGAAAGTCTTTACTAGTAATATAATGGATGTCCCTCTTCCTGAAGATGATGTCTTTGAAGCTATCGAGGATATCTATCAAAAGATGAAAGAGACAAAGGATATATTAAACAATACTGAAATAACTTCTGTTAGGTTGGTCATGAATCCAGAAGAGATGGTTATAAATGAAAGTCAGAGGGCCTATACGTATTTAAATCTATTTGGCTTCAATGTAGATTCAGTCATAATAAATAAATTGTTGCCAACAGGACTGACCGGTGATTTTTATCAAAAGACTTTCCAACGACAACAGAATAATATTGAGAAGATAGATAATATATTTCATTCTTTAGATATTTTCAAGGTTCATCTACTAAGCGAAGAGCTAAAGGGTTTAGCAAATTTAAAACAAATATCCCAAGAATTATATTATGGCAAAGATCCATTAAGTATTTTTAGCCAACTACAAACTGTAGAGTTAAAGAAAGAAGATAGCCAGTATATATATAAGCTTTTTATGCCTTTTATAAAAAAAGAAAAGTTCAGTATCTATCAGAAAGGCGGTGTTCTTATACTTAAAGTAGGGTCATACAAACAAAAATCATATTTACCCCAGGTCTTAAGTAATAAGGATATAGTCAAAGCAAACTACAAAGATGAGTATTTGTATATTCATTTTACTGGGTAGGGAATTTAAAAATATAATGTCTTAAAGGAGGCAAGTATAATGTCTTTATTAGAACTTAAAGGTGTTGAAAAAATTTATCAACAGGGCAAGATTGACGTTAGGGCTTTAAGGGGTATTGATTTAACAGTCGAAAAAGGGGAGTTTACTACTGTATTCGGACCTTCCGGATCAGGAAAGACAACACTTCTAAATTTGATTGGCTGTCTAGATAAACCAACAAAAGGGCAGATTGTTTTTGATGGATCAGAGCTTAATGATATGACTAAGAAAGAACTGGCTTTAGTAAGGAGACATAATATTGGTTTTATCTTTCAAAGCTATAATCTAATACCTGTACTTACAGCATATGAAAATGTGGAATTTGCCATTAGACTTACTGATGCAAATGACAAAGAAATACGAGAAAAAGTAATGGATATATTAGAATCTGTTGGTCTAGGAGATATGGTGAATAGGCGGCCAAATGAGCTTTCTGGTGGGCAGAAACAACGTGTCGCAATAGCACGTGCTTTAGTTAAAGAGCCAAAACTAGTCCTGGCTGATGAACCAACTGCAAATCCCTATGTGTTAGGATAGTTGTCGTATGGATTAAATAGTGTATAATATAAGTA
>JADQBV010000335.1 GCA_016278415.1 Halanaerobiales bacterium | reverse complement strand
CTGCCCCTATTAGAGCAGCCATTCGTATAATCGAATCAACAACCTCTGGTGTAAATTGAATCATATTTCAACACCCCTATAACAATTTAATTACTTGCGCATCTATCTTCTCAAAACATATACTGTCCGAAAAAATTACATTTCTTCCACTTGCCAATCAGTCGACCTCGTGTCTCCTTCATTCTGGAAAATAGCCTTCTCGGCATCCTGCCTTCAGTCTATTTTAACAGTCGCTACAGAAAAGTAATTGTTTCTAGGCTAAATCATTTATAGTTTACTGCTTTGCCACCGATATGTAAGAAATAGCTATCATTCCAAATATTAATGTCTGTATTAACCCTACAAAAAGATCAAACCATAAATGAAATGGAACTGGAATGAACCAGGGGAAAGCCTGGTAAAGCAAAGTAATAATGATTCCACCACCAACAACATTTCCAAAGAGACGGAATGAATGGGATATTGGTTTTGCTAATTCTCCTATTAAATTAATTGGTAATAAGAAAAATACAGGTTCTGCAAATCCTTTTAAATAACCCCATAATCCTGCTTCTTTTATAGCAGAATAATTACTAACAACAAATACAATAAGTGCTAATGCAACTGTTGTATTCAAGTCTCCAGTCGGGCTAGTATTTCCCGGAATAGGTACTAAACCTATTAGATTATTAAGACCTACATACAGAAAAATGGTTGCGATAAAAGGTAAGAACTTCCAACCCTCACCTGGTAACATTGGTTCAATCTGATCATAAATAGCTTCAATTAACAACTCAAGGGAATTCTGTAGAGAATTAGGCCTCATTTTTAAATTCCTGGTAGCTAGACGAGCAAATACTATAAGTATAAGAACTACAACCCAACTTACAATTAATGTATCAGTAACTGGTAAATTTTGATTTCCAAACATATATGTAATAACCTTTGGACCTGGATTCATAATATTGATACCTCCCTCTTAAATAATCTTTTATTCAACTTTATTATTATCAATAAAGACTTTAATTAATCTATAATTAGAATAAAAACCAGAAAGTATTCCAAGAATAAGACCTATTATTCTAAAGATAACACTCTCAGCTAATAAGCTATCTATAAAACTACCTAATACAAAGCCGACTCCCATATTAACTACCATCACAATACCCAATTGGGCCAATAAACCCATAGCCTGAAATATTCTACTCCAGTCTTTATTATCCATAGAGAACCCCTTCTCGAGTATGTGCATAAAAACACAAAGTTCTAGTATTTTATTTTACACTCACATTATACAATTATAAACTGAACATAGACCTAAGTCAACCTTATAATTAAACTAATGGACTTGTATTCCTGTTTTTTATATGAGATTGTTACTAAAAATCCCTTTTTACAAATATTTATTTAGAATAAAAAAACACCACAGAAAACTGTAGTGTATAATATAATATACATTCAGTATCTGTCCCTTTATAGTCGACGAGGTTAGCTGACGGACTAGAAGTAAAAGGTCTCCTTCTGGTAAACAAATACCAAATTAGCCCCGAAATTCTGGGTCCCCCGTTCTCCATTAATTGAAGATTTGACTCAGATTATATTAGATTTTTCTATTTATATATTATTAAACCACATCTATTATATAATGTCAAGATAGTTTTGCGTGAGTAATACTACTTAATCATATATATCCGAAAATTCTAAACCAACTTTATCTAAATAATTACTTGTCTGATAATTATCCATCTTCTCAGTATTTTTTAGCACTTTTATTGGTAGAGAAATATAGAATGAAGTCCCCTCACCATATTTACTTTCCACCCGTATTTCACCATCATGGAGTTCTACTAGTGACTTAACTAAAGATAATCCTATACCACTACCTTCACTTCTTCTAGAATAAGAATCATCTACTTGTCGGAAATAATCAAATATAATGTTTAACTTTTCAGGTTTAATGCCAATGCCTGTATCTTCAATTATAATTATTAATTTACTATTTATTTTATTTAAACTAATTGTTATTTTATCACCTTTATTTGTAAACTTAACAGCATTTGATATCAAGTTCAACAATATTCGTTCAATACTAAATGGGTCACATGCCATTATCTGTTTGTTTAATGTTGTATTAAAGTTTATATATCTCTGTTTTGATTCTACAAATTCCTCTGTAGATAATATTATTTGCTTAATGACTTCTACTATATCATAATTATTTAAATGAATTTCATAAGAATTTACATCTAACTTGGTTAAGTCTATAATATTATTAACTAGGCGTAATAATCTAAGAGAATTTTGTTTTATTATTTTTAAAAACCTATTATTTCCCTTTTCTTTAGTCTTCATAATTTGAAGTGCAGAAAATATTAAATTTATTGGGGTTTTCAACTCATGAGATAAATTAGCAAAAAATTTAGTTTTTACTTTGTTGTACTCTAACTCTTCTTTTTGTATATATAATTCTTCTTTTATTTTCGTTGCTTCTGTAAGATTTTGAATATGGTTTAAATAATATAGAGGTTTATTATAGTGATTATATACTGTAGTTTTATTTTGATTAACCCAGATAGTTTCCCCCTCATTACTATAATATTTATTATTTACTTTTAACAATTCTAGCTTACTATTAATTGTTTGAACTATATCATTATTTCTTTCATCTGTAATTTCCAACTCATTAATGTTTTTTCCGATTAGATAATCCTTTTTATATCCTAACATATCAGCAAAGGAATTATTGACTTTAATTATACGTCCATCCATATTATTTATGAACATACCAACATTAGACTCTTCAAAATTAGCTCTAAATAATTCCTGCGTCTTTTTAAATTCATTGTTAACCTCTTTTAGTTCTATTGTGGTTTTAATTAAGTTGTCCCTAATTTTACGCTCTATATCGACAAAACCACCAATAAGCCAGGCCATCCAAAATAATATTACTATTATGACTACATCTAAATCATTTATATAATATCTTTCCTTCATATAATTAGTTATAAGCAGGCAAACCGAAACACATATTGCAGCATATAAGCCGTGTTTTTTACCATAATGAGCAGAAAATAAAATGATAGGAAGTAAATAAAATATTTTAATAAAATTTATATCATATGTAATATTATAATATATAATCAAATTTATAAGAACAATATATGATTCTACTGCGAAAAGGTCTTAAAACATTGATAAATCAAGGATATTCACTAC
>JADQBV010000366.1 GCA_016278415.1 Halanaerobiales bacterium | reverse complement strand
AGAAGCAACCATATCACAGAGACATACAGAAACCACTAATTACAGCTATTACTCCTATTCCAATAGGCTGAAGAGTAACGGGAAATATGCCTATGTCTATGATGATAATGGTAACTTAATCAAAAAAGGAACAAGTTACACAATATCAGGAGATAGTGTCACTATCGATTCAGAAGGTGAGGAATACTGGGAATATCAGTATGACTTACTTGATAGACTAATATCTGTCAAGAAAAATGGTGATACAGTAGCAAATTACAGCTACAACCATAAAGGAATTCGTCTCAAGAAGGAGAACTATGACACAACGATATATTATGTTTTTGGTATCAATGATAATGTAGTTTACGAGCAGGAGAATGGCGAGTATTCCGAGTATATATATGTAGGAGGACAACACTTTGCCAGGGTTGATGGTGAACTGCTAAGCACAGAAACTACAACTTACTATTACCATACAGATCATCTTGGTAGTACTGTGCTTGTAACTAATGCTTCTGCTGAGATAGTCTGGAGTAGTGAATATACGCCATTTGGCAGTCTTACCATGGAAGAGGGAGAATTCGGCTTCCAGAAGGCGAAGAAGTTTACAGGTAAGGATCTGGATGAGGATATAGGGTTGTATTATTACAATGCACGCTGGTATGATGCGGAGATAGGTAGGTTTACTAGTGCAGATACTTATAAGGGTGAGTTGGCGAATCCGCAGACGCTTAACCTTTACATTTATACTGCTAATAATCCGTTGGTTTATGTGGATCCTAGTGGGCATGCTTATTATTCTCGTGATTGGGGTAAATATACATGGCATCCAGAAACAGTTGGTACACAAGCTTGGAAAGTAGTACATGTTGTACCAGGAGGTAAATTTGTGAACTGGGTTGTCGATCAGGAAACAATTGGAGATTCCACTATAAGTGAAACAAAAGCCCTTACTTCTCTAGGTATAGATACAGTTTTTCTTTTAGCTGGAGCTTATGCAAAGGTGCCAAAAACTAGCGTTACAGCATATAAATTAACTTATATGATAAAAGCTGGTATTGATACAAATGAAATTCTTAGTCGTTATGAGTTAGGTTACAACTTATATAAGGCATTTTTAAGTGACTCAAGTGTTTTCCATGAACAAGCATTATATCAATATATAAAACTTGCAGGACTTGAAAGACATTTATCTAGTTCAGCTAGGAGTTTAAATGAGACAGGTGAAGAAGTTAAGAAAAGAATAAAATCAAGAGTTGATTTTATTGATGAGTATATAGAAAAATCTAAAGGAAATGTAGATCTTGTAGATTTTAGAAAAGAGTTTGAAGGATATTATAATAAGAATGGCAACTTTGTAAAAGGCTATTTACAAAATGTAGAGAATATGGAAGTGCTAACACAGGAGACATTGCTTAAGGCTTATAATAAAGGGACATGGTATTATGAATATGAAAAAACTTTATCTGACCAATATATAAATGAAAGTCAAGTCTCTCGTATTTCATATACTGGATTGTATAATCCTTTTGACGGTTATCATAAGATATTGGGTTCAAATTACTATGATAAAAATGATAAGTCTATTAACAATGAAGAAAATTTATCATTAGATTTAGAGTTAAACATAGAAGATTATATAAAATAATTAGTAAGTAGAAATTCTCCTGATTATTTAGGAGAATTTCTATATTAATATTTATTATAAATTTAGAAGTGAAAGTGATTTTTATGTACTTTGACAGAAATTATATAAATAGACATATTTTATAATGTGAAAAAGGTGAAAATAAACTTAAGACTTATGATAATTAAGGATAAGTAATAGAATTGGAGTGAATTTATATGAGTTTACCCTTTTTTTTATTTTTTGGTTGGATTATTTTAAATGTAGGTATAATCTTAAGATCCTATGGTTTAGATAGAAAAAGAATTAGAAGCAAACTCATTCTATCAAATATACTGTATATAATTTTTGTAATATATATCTTAAGTGATCAGTATTTATTGAATTAACATCATGAGCATTGCATAAACTTTTTTAGAATTTGTCAAATTAGCTTTATTGATAAAGATTACTATCTATTGAATATTCATACACATCCTTTCTCGAACTATAGAAAAAGAAGCAACGTTGAATTAGATGATAGCCTTTATCCACATTTTACCACAATATGATTGTTTTCTTATTACAGTACTACTGGATCAATTTCAGTACTGTATAAAAGCTCTGAATTTCCTGCCATCACCTGCCTATAGGTAAGATTACGTATTTCTTCAAAATTAATCTTTCTTCTTCCTCTAGACATTCGTGAAGGTGGCCTTTTGAGCTTTTTAATAAATTTCTCTAACGTTTCATATTTGCATATAGAGATTAACCGGAGTACTGTAAATAAACTTTTATTACTCTGAACCTCCTTCTTAAGAAAAGAAAGAAGTAAATAAGTAACTAAAGCTGATAGTATTTGATTTTTTACTGCATTTTGACTAAAACCATAAAATACTTTTACATGTAGATGTTGCTTTATCCATTTAAAAAATATCTCTATTTGCCACCGATTACGATAAAGATCACTAAGTTCCTGGGCACTACGATTAAAATCGTTAGTTATTATTCTAACTAGTTCATTAGGATCTTGATCATCAGGTATTTCGAGTAATCTTAAATCATTTTTCATCTGATTTGTGTTCTCATTACCTAGACGAACAATACTATCGATTATTTCTTTACCATCAATTATTTTCTTTTCAGAACTTATCACTTTAATTTTAGCATTGCTTTTCATTCTGGAAAGAAATAGAGTATTGTTATCGCAATAAGCATCAAACTTTTTGTAATCAATATAAGCACGATCAAAGACATGCAAAGCATCTTTTGCAGTAGTAACAACTAGGTCATCCATCTTAGTCCTATCAGCACCTTTAGCAGGTGTAATAACAACTTTATCAGGAGTTACCATTTTGCTTTCGTTATCAAATACAATACGTGTATGAATTTTAATACCAGCTTTTGTTTTTCTGAACTCAGCCCAGGGATATTGACTAACAGCCATTGATACAGTAGAAGAATCAATTATATTTAAATTGTTTAAATTTTGTCTAACAAAATTTACTCCTTTTTAAGCTATTGCTTTAATTGTTAAGCTTTTAAAAATAGCTTGAAAGACTTCGGCTGGCGTATCTCTTAGCTTCCTGGATAACTGAGAAGTACTAA
>JADQBV010000253.1 GCA_016278415.1 Halanaerobiales bacterium | reverse complement strand
ATGCAGAAAATGATCATTATCCTACAGGTGATGCAGCTGCTTTAGCAACTGCTTTAGGAACTTATGTAGATAATTATGATGAGTTAATAAGTGGTTGGACTGTTACTTATACACCTGAAGCTTCTCCTTCTGTATCAGGAGAACCCCAGACTTTTTCTATTGAAATAACAAATGGTACTAGTACAGTAACAATTGATCAATCTGGTTCAATAACTGAATCATAGTAATATATTTTAAATGGAGGTAAAATATGGATTATTTAATTTTTTTATTAAGCATAATAATAGGCAGTTTCCTCAATGTAGTAATATACAGACTACCAGATAATAAATCCATAGTATCACCTCCATCACACTGTCCAGAATGTGGAACCAGGTTAAAACCTTTTGACCTGGTTCCCATACTCAGCTTTATACTTAGTAGGGGTAAATGTAGGTTTTGTAAGGTGAAAATAAGCTGGCAGTATCCATTTGTAGAACTATTGACAGGAATTTTATTTTTGGCTATCTACCTAAAATTTGGAATTGGAAGCAATTCTATCGTATTAATGTTACTGGCTTCATTACTGATTGTTATTTCATTTATTGATTTAAGGTATAAAAAAATTCCCAATGTAATAACTTATCCTGGAATGATAATCGCTTTACTTATTGCTCTAATTTTTAATCGTATTTCATTTATATCGTCATTACTTGGTTTAATTATTCCTGGGGGGAGTATACTCCTGATTGCTCTTATCTTTAAAAAGGGTTTGGGAATGGGAGATGTAAAATTACTTGCCATGATTGGCGCCTTTATTGGGTGGCAATATACCTTGTTGGGATTATTTTTTGGTTCATTAATTGGATTAATTATTAGTGTTATCCTTATAATTTATGATAAAATTGGGAGAAATACTCAAATACCATTTGGTCCTTATATAAGCCTTGGTACGCTTATTACTTTAATATGGGGAGAAAAAATCATTGATTTCTATTTGAGTTTTTATAGATAAAGGAATGTATGAAACTATAATATAGTTGTTTTTAAGTGAACAATAAATTTATGCATTTTATTAATAGGAAATAAGTTGAATTTAATTGATACTAAATAATGGAGAAGAAACTATCTTTTTTGTAGCACAATTATACAGACTAAATAATATCCCAAAAAATATCCCTAAATATTTCTTATTAAAAAGTTAATAGGGGGTAGGGGAAAATGTTTGAGTCTGAACGAGCTTTTACAGTTATAGAATTGATTGTTATAATTGCTGTTCTAGGATTGATAAGCAGTTTTATAGTTACTAATATGAGAGGGTTCCTTGATTCATATCTCTTGAGGGTAAATACTAGTGAGGTATTATCATTATTAAGAAAAACCAAACAACTGGCTGTAACAAGGAGTCAAAATTATGGAGTAGAATTGAGTAATTCTTGTGAATTGGGTATCTATGAAGTAGATGGTGTTGGATATCTGCAGAAAATGGAACTGGGATCAGGTATAACTGCTAGTCATTCCCGTAGTACAGATAAAACTATATTTTATCCTTTAGGAAATGCCAGTTCTGGAACCATTACATTAGTTAGTGAACAGGGATATAGTTATAAAATAATAATTAGTTCTACTGGTAGAATTAGGATGGTTAAAGTTTAGGAAGTGGTTAATATGAGGAAGTTTTATAGAAAATTCAGTAATAATAATGGGGAAAATGGTTTTACATTGATTGAGATAATCCTTTCTATTGCTATCTTATCAATTGTTATTATTGCTGGATCTAGATATTATATAAATAGTATTCAATTTGTCCATCAATCAGGAATACGTTCACAGGCACTATTAATTGCCAGAAATACTGTAGAAGAGATGAAGGCAGAAGCAGTGGCAAATTGGGATAATTTAAATGTGATTGCAGATAATTTTGAGGATGCTGCTTTTTCTAAAGATGATGATGATATATTTTCTTCATTAGATTTGTTAAGTAATAATTATATTATTACAATAACATTTTCTCAGACTGATATTGATGGAGATGGTAGTAATGATACTGATTTACGAGAAATAACAGTTAATGTTAGCTGGGGTACAGATGATATAGAACTTAAAAGTTTGATAGCAAAAAGGTGATAATATGATAGGTAAACAAGAAAAAGGATTTACTTTGATAGAGGTATTAATAGCTATTTCTATTATTGGAATAATATTTACTTCAATTGCTAATTCAAATATTACTGGTTTTCGAGTCTGGAACTTTAATCAGGAAAAAATTGATGTTCAACAGGTTGGTAGAATTATATTGGCTAGAATAGGGCCATATATAAGATCTACCACTGAGATAGATACTACATCTTTACCTGATGAACTACATATCAAATTTCCAACCCGTACAGATGGAAATAAAGATTATAATGGTATGACATTTGGTGTAAAAAATAGTGGTGAGTTTTTTTATCGGAAACATTATACAGATGGATCTAATAGTAATAGGATGTCAATAACCAGTAGTAATAATATAATAGTCAAAGATCTTATGTTTTCATATAATTCTAATAAACAAATTGTTGGGCTAGAATTTACTCTGGAAAAGAATTTTATAGATGATTATATAGTTATAGATAGAATATATTTGCGAAATACAGAGATAAAAGAATTAAATACTCCCTAAAGAGGAGGTCTTTCTTATGAAGCGAGAAGAAGGCTCGGCTTTAGTCTTAAGTTTTATTACCATTCTAATATTATTGGCACTTATAGCTGGTATTGGAGTGATGATAAATAATGAAGTGCATATTGCTAGATATGAAGAGAATAAAACGAAAGCTTTCTATATGGCAGAGGCAGGTATTGAATTTGCTCAAATTATTATCGATGATGATACTTTCTGGGATGAGGATGGTAACCTTATTGAGAATGTACTTAACAACGTCTCAAATTTATTAGATGGTGGAGAATTATTCAAATTAACCATGACAAAAAATGAGAATGAGATTACCTTAGACAGTATTGGAAGTTATAATAATGTTAGTAGGACTTTACAGATTATATATGAAAGTGAATATAGTAATGCTATTAATCAATTGGTTGGTTCAGGTGGCAAAATGGAATTTGGGAATAATGCAATAATAAATGATGGTGATCTTTATACAAATAACGAGATTGAGTTTGGTAATAATGCACATATAAATAATGGGGATCTTTATTCAAGTATAATAGATTTTGGTAATA
>JADQBV010000238.1 GCA_016278415.1 Halanaerobiales bacterium | reverse complement strand
ATATTTTGCTATTTGGCTGAAGGAATTTAAAAAGTCTCCAGTCACGGACTGATTGAAAGAAGCTGGTTAACAAAATTTTGTTTGAACGATAGTGAGTTTAATTTTGTTGCTTCTTAATTGAAGGAGTAACTGGGGTTTAGACTTTTTCATGAATGAAGTAATAGCAAAATTGTCGGACATTTATCACCAACGAAAAAGGAGAAGAACCTAAATACTAATGACTATTTCTATTTTTAAAGGAGGTTAATCATATGTTTCCATTTTTCTATGATCCAACAATAATTATAATAATTCCAGCTTTTTTATTAGCAATATATGCTCAATATAAAGTTAAGGCTACCTATAATAAATATAGTCAAAAATATTCTAACCAGGGTTTGACAGGTGCTGATATAGCAAGAGAAATATTAAAGAAAAAAGGTATCAACAATGTTTCTGTTAAGCAGATTAGTGGACATCTATCTGACCATTATAATCCCAAAGAACAAGTATTAAATTTATCTAGAGATATATATGGAAGCAGCTCTTTAGCGGCAATTGGTATTGCGGCACACGAGGCAGGACATGCAATACAGGATGCTGCCAACTATTCTCCGATGAATATAAGGGCAAGTTTAGTTCCTGCGGCCAATATTGGTTCGAGATTTGGCCTGCCGCTGGCAATTATAGGGTTTTTCTTCCAATCAGATATGGGTCAATATATGATTTTGGCTGGATTAGTTTTATTTTTTGGGGCTTTCCTGTTTCATTTAGTTACCTTACCAGTTGAGTTTAATGCCAGTAATCGGGCTATTGCTATACTTGATCGAGAGAAGTATTTGTCAGGAGAGGAACTAAGTGGAGCCAAGAAGGTTTTAAGGGCAGCGGCTTTTACTTATGTTGCGGCAACTCTGGTAGCTTTAGCTAACTTATTGAGAATTTTGATGCTATTTGGTATGGGTAGGGACGACTAAGGAGTCTTATATAAAATGAATAGTAGAAAAATAGCTTTAAAGATATTAATTGATATTAAAGATGGTAGGTTTTCCAATATTGTTCTTGATAAGTATTTAAAGGATGTTAAGGATAAACGAGACCGAGGTCTAATTACAGAGATAGTCTATGGTGTTATAAGACTACAAAATAGATTAGATTATATTATAAAAGATTTTTCCAAGATAGGTATTAACAAAATGGATGAGGTAGTAATACTTGCTTTAAGACTTGGTATATATCAATTACTTTATTTAGATAGAATACCCAAAAGTGCTGCTGTTAATGAAACTGTGAATTCTATTAAAGGAATGACCAACAAGGGTGCTATAGGTTTTGTCAATGGTCTATTAAGAAATGTTATAAGGAAACAAGATAGTATTTCTTTTCCTGGTCCTGATGATTTAAATTCATATATGGTGGACTACTTATCACATCCTGCCTGGTTAGTTGAATATTGGCAGAATTATTATGGAACTGAAAGGACCATTGAATTATGTACATATAATAATCAAGCTGCAGATTTAATAATAAGGGTTAATACTTTAAAATATAGTGAAGAGAAATTCCTAAACATATATCAAAAAGAGGATATAGAATTAATATCGACAAATATACCTCAGACATATATGATAAATAATAGTAGTAGTGTTGAAAATCTGCCTTTATTTAAAGAAGGGGGTTTTATAGTCCAAGGTTCAGCTGCGGCACTGGCAGGACATATTCTTAATCCTTTGCCAGGTATGAAGGTACTAGACATGGCAGCAGCACCTGGAGGTAAAACTACACATCTTGCAGATTTAATGAAAAATAAAGGTGAAATAATTGCCCTTGATGTCTATGACCATAAATTAGAGTTAATCGAAGATAATTGTCAGCGTTTAGGTGTTGAAATTGTAAAAACTGAAAAGCAGGATAGCAGTACTTATAATATAGATAGTAAATTCGATATGATTTTATTGGATGCACCTTGTTCAGGCTTGGGATTGATAAGGCAAAAACCAGAAATACGATGGACTAAATCTCAAAGGGACATAGAAGAACTAGCTATGATTCAGATGAAAATGTTAGAAAACGCTATTGCTTTGTTAAAAAAAGATGGTATATTACTTTATAGTACGTGTACATTAACTCAGGAAGAAAATCAGGAGAATATAAAAAGAATTATTAGAAAGTATAAGGATGAGTTGAGATTGCTAGATGTTGGGCAAGACTTACTACGACTGGGATTAGAGGATAAGTATTCTACTAAGCAACAGGGGTACTTAGAACTTTTTCCATCTAGAGATAATACTGAAGGTTTTTTTATTGCAAAATTACAGAAAAAATAGAAAGGATTTTTTGATGAAAAAGCAGGATTTAAAGTCTTTGACGAGAAATGAATTAATAAGCTGGTTTGCAAAAGAGGGTTATCCTGAATTTAGAGGAAAACAGGTTTTTAATTGGATTTACAAAAATGGTGTTCAAAAATTTGATGAAATGACAAATCTTACATCGAAGATGCAAGAGGAGTTAGCGGAGAAAGCCTTTATATCTAATAATTTAATTTTAAAGGATGTCTTTTCAGCTAGTGATGGTACAACGAAATATTTATGGAGCCTGTCTGATTGCGAGACTATAGAGGGTGTATATTTACCCTTTGTAAAAGATGGACGCCATAGTATTTGTATATCTAGTCAAGTAGGTTGTGCTATGAAATGTTCTTTTTGTGCAACTGGTAATGACGGGCTTGTACGTGACCTAACCCCTGGAGAAATAGTGGAACAGGTTACGTATATTCAAAAGAGTATTAGTAAAGAGGAATTCGGAGAACCCAGGATTTCTAATGTGGTATTTATGGGTATGGGGGAACCTTTATCCAATATGGATTCAGTGCTGAAAGCCATAAATATTATTAATGACGAAAAGGGAATGGATATTGGAATGAGGAGGATAACCGTATCTACCTCAGGAGTAGTACCAAAAATACGTGAACTTGCTAATATAGAGATGCAACTCGTACTTGCCATATCTCTAAATGCCCCTAATAATTTCTTGAGGGATTCTTTGATGCCAATTAACAAGAAATATCCTATAGAAGAATTAATTAAGGCAGTTAAATATTATATAGAAAAAACTAATAGAAGAGTTACATTTGAGTATGTTTTAATAGATGAATTAAATGATTCTAAGGAACTGGCCTTTGAGTTAGCTGGTTTATTGAAGGGTTTATTATGTCATGTTAACTTAATACCTTTAAATCCTGTGGATCAGTTTAATTTTA
>JADQBV010000296.1 GCA_016278415.1 Halanaerobiales bacterium | reverse complement strand
AATTGAAAATAGAAAATGGTTAACTGATAGAGAGGGTTATAATATAGGAGGAGCTACATTGAAATTAAAAACCCGCGATATGGCCAAGATTGGTTACCTATATTTAAGCAAGGGAAGATGGAATGAAAAGCAAATTATATCTGAGAAGTGGATTAATGAAAGTACACAGCCTCATATTAATGTATCTGGTAGATCAAAGTATGGTTATCAAATTTGGATAGATAAGGTGATTACGGGAACTGATGTTTATTATGCAAGCGGACTTGGTGGTCAGCTTATTTTTGTTGTACCAGAACTTGATTTAGTGATAGCAATAAATTCCAGAACTGATAAGCACCGCGGGTCTCATAGTGATATTATTAACGAATATATTATTCCTTCTCTTTTTATTTAATAAAACATAAATACCTTACATAAACAGCCCAAATTAGTCTTTGGGCTGTTTATTATTTTTATGACTTGACGCAATACTGACGATATTTATTATAAATAAAGAAAATTTATTTATTGTTAATAATGTTATAGAAATTATACTACTCTTTTATACTCACCAATTCATCAACATCAATAGCCCTTCCCAATTCTATCGATCTACGGGCAGCTATTCCTGTCAGTATAGACATTGCACCATCCATGCCGCCAGCTTTTCTATTTAATGGATCGGAGGTATCATCTTCTAAAAAGATATCTTTTAATAAGCGGATATCACCACCACCATGTCCTTCTTTAGCTGTTTCTACTTCAACCTTATAAGACTCTTCAAATTGAGGATAAACCTCTAGCCTAATATTATCCTTAGGTACCTTGCGCTCAGGTTTGCCTTCATGACCACTAATATAGGCATTTTCAATTACATCCTGCTCAATTCTACCCTTAGTACCAATAAATGCAACTTTATAACCCTCATAAGGGGCATAATTGTTCAAGGAATAACTCAATAAAACATTGTTCCGATAACTTGCTGTAATAGCCCTTGTATCCCAGATATCAATCTCTGGAGAAAAGACACAAGCATCACGGAAATATCCATCTTCTTGCTCAGCATTTAGATACATTGAAGTAAGACTTTCTGACTCTGACATATCCATAAAGAATTTACACTCATCGGTCATATCACAGTCTTGACAACGGAGATGATAAGGGAATGTTTCAGGACGATAGAAATTCTTTTCTCCCATAGCAAAAACCTTAGTAGGGTAACTATCAATCCACCAGTTTACTAGATCAAAATGGTGAGTAGACTTGTGTACAAATAGTGAACCTGAATTCTCCTTATTACGATGCCAACGACGGTAATAATCAGCACCATGAGTTGTATCTAAATACCAATGAAATTCTACCATAGTCAACTTACCAATAATTCCTTCTTGTAATAATTCTTTGATTTTTGAACGATAAGGAGAATATCGATAATTAAAAGTTACAGTTAGATCATTACCGGTCTCTTCCATTGTATCAACTATTTCCTGGCATTTATCTTCATCAGTTGTCATTGGTTTTTCAGTAATAACCTTTAAACCTCTTTTTAAACCCTTAATAATAAATTCATGATGATGACTGTCTTTTGTTGTAATTACAATACCCTCGATATTTTCTTTATCAATCATTTCATCAAATTGATGTGGTTTATAAGTCGGTAAACTCAAATCCAATTCTTGATTTACATAATCCATTCTACTCTGGTTTAAGTCCAATAAAGCAACTAAGTTATGTTCCTTACTAATTTCTTCCTGTTTTACTAAGGCATCATAATACATAGCTGCCCTTGATCCAGTTCCAATAATAGCATATCTCATCTTGATCCAACTCCTTTTTAAGTAAATTAATCTCAAGTAATTAATCTTAAAATTCAACTAAGACTGTTAGTTCCTGGGCATAAGTATCTCCTTTAAAACTTCTACAAGTGAACTTCTATTAAGCACAATATTAACAATCTATCTCAAATATACATTGAAATTTGATTAATAACAAGACATTATTTGATGTAATTGTTGTTTTTCTACATTTTTTGTGGTAGTATAAAATGTAAAATGAAGCATTTTAAATTGAATGTATTTTTTGATAATAAAGATTCTAAATACCACTAATTTGCTCTAAAGGGTGACTAGAAATGTCGGATATAAACGATAAAATAATGACAATCCAACATATCAAGAGAAAAGGCGGACCTCATACTATGCCAAAAAAGCATTTTCATGAGGGATTTGAAATTTATTATTTACTTGAAGGAGAACGTTTTTACTTTATCGATAATCGAAGCTATCTAGTTAGAAAAGGGGATATTGTACTTATAGATAAAAATATATTACATCGAACCATTGATTCTGAAAATCCAGACCATGAACGCATTTTGATTGAATTCCATTATAATTTCCTCAAACTATTATCTACAGAAATAAAAGACATAAACCCCTATTCATGTTTTAAAAAAAGAAAAAATATCTTATCAATAAATATACAAGAACAAATTTGGTTAGAAAACCATCTTTTTAAAATGATAAATGAGAAAAAAAACAAAGATAAAGGCTATCTTAGTTATCTAAAGATACTCTTACTTGAACTACTTATCTTCCTTAACCGACAAGCAGAATTGAATAGCTCAGCTACTGCTGAATATCCAGATCAAACCCATGAAAAAATGGCTGAAATCGCAAGTTACATTAATAAACATTATCACAACAATTTATCATTAAACAAAATAGCTAATCAATTTAACTATAGCCCCACTTACCTCAGCAAAGCATTTAAACAGGTTACAGGTTTTAATTTTGTAGAGTACAAAAATAACGTCCGAGTTAAGGAAGCTCGGAAGTTATTACAACAGACTAATTTAAATGTTAGTAAAATTGCAGGTATGGTTGGATATAATAATATAACTCATTTTGGTAGGATTTTTAAAGAAATAACAAGTTACTCTCCGTTAAACTATAGAAAGTTAATGCTTAAAAATTAATAGAGTGAATCTCTCTGCCCAAAATCAAGAGAAAGACTCTAGTTGACTCTTTTATTACCTAGTGGTTATTATTTACCTATTATTTTTTAATAAACCTATAGCATAGTCCCTATTATGCTAACATTAAAGGTTTTTTTCTTAGGTATATTTATTTATACAATGGTCCAAAGTTTTCACAGGCACGATAATCAGCACTCTCTAGATTATCTGTACCGTGTAAATTCCAGGCATCTGGACGAAAGATTCTATCCTCTTCTACATTATGCATATTAACTGGTATTCTAAGCATAGAAGCCAGTGTAATTAACTGATCACCAATGTGACCATAACTGATAGCACCATGGTTGGCTCCCCAGTTGTTCATTACAGAATAAACATCCTTAAAGGCACCTTTTCCAATTAACTTAGGGGCAAACCAGGTTGTTGGCCATGTTGGGTCAGTCCTTTGATCTAGTGTATTATGAACATCTTCAGGTAATTCAACTGTATATCCTTCTGCAATCTGTAGAACTGGGCCTATTCCCTTTAACAGATTGACTCTGGTCATTGTAACAGGCATACCTCCTTTGCTTAGGAACTGTGATGAATAACCTCCACCACGGAAATAACCTAAATTAGCAGGCCGCCAGGTCGTAGCATCTAAACACTTCTCAACCTCTGCCTCACTTATTTCCCAGTAAGGCTTCATAACAGCTTTGCCATCCTTGCTCTGCTGTCCAGTACCATCAAGAGTAGCCGAACCTGAGTTAATCAGATGTATTAAACCATTTTCTGCCCTACCAGTTAGTTTCTGGCCTGTTACCCTCTCAACAGCCTCAGGACTCCAATATGTTCTAACATCAGCAAATATCTGAGCTGTATTTGCCAAAAGATGACCAAATAACATCGGTACAGCATTTAAGCTATCATTCTCTGTAGCCATGATAAAGACTTGCCTGATACCATTCCAATCAAAGGAAGAGTTTAATATTGCTTCCATAAAATCACCATTTGGATAGAAATCTGTCCACTGGCGTTGTCCCTGGAAACCAGCAGCAATTGCATTATGACCCATGGATTCTTCACCGAAACCCTTATCTTTTAATCTATCATTACCAATCATTAAATCCCTAGCAATCAAAGTCATTTTTACAACAAATCCCCACTGCTCATCTTTTTCTTCTCTAGAGAATTGTTCCTCTACAGGATTGTTGTCCGATCCTTCTTGACAATTTTCTTTAACCCACCTTAAAGCAATTTCAAACTCTTCTTGATCATAGATACCTTCATCTATTCTACGTTTGATTTCGGTCATATCTACATATTCATTGCGCATACCCAGATAATTCTGGAATACCTCTTCATCAACTATAGAACCCGCTATCCCCATAGATACCCCACCGATTGAAAGATAAGACTTACCCCTCATTGTTGCTACAGCCAAACCAGCCTTAGCAAACTTAAGTAATTTTTCTTGTACATCTTCAGGAATACTTGTATCATCTGCATCCTGAACATCCTTACCATATATTCCGAAAGCAGGTAGTCCTTTTTGATTATGACCAGCCAAAACTGCCGCTAGATAAACTGCCCCAGGTCTTTCTGTACCATTAAAACCCCAGATAGCCTTAGGTCTTAAAGGGTCCTGATCCATAGTTTCAGAACCATAACACCAACAAGGTGTAACAGTTAGCGAAACCCCTACACCCTCTCTTTGAAACTTTTCTTCGGCCATAGCAGCTTCAGCTACCCCACCAATACAACTATCTGCAATTACACATTCTACTGGCATACCATTAGCATGACGTAGGGATTTTTCTAAAAAAGCTGCAGCATTTTTAGCCATATTCATTGTCTGGTCCTCTAGTGATTCTCTTACTCCTCTTTCCCTACCATCAATCGTTGGGCGGATACCTATCTTAGGCATTGAACCAACCAATCTTTGT
The DNA here is from genome assembly GCA_016278415.1 of Halanaerobiales bacterium. Next base: position 26,991 of record JADQBV010000296.1, on the reverse strand, counting down.
TTAGCTTCTACTTCACTCATTATATTTCCCCCTTAGATTTTTCTTTTTTAAACTCATCATATTGAACAGTTTTTGATCATCTTAATAACCGTTACTGGGATTCTTAGCTATCTTTTTTACACAATATCTGGTTTTAAGATTACTTGTTGTATATTAGCTTTATAATATACTTATTTCGTTAATAGGGTTACTTATCCTTCCTAAATATACAAAAAAAGAATGGTGATCCCTAATTATTTAAAGGTCACCATCTTCTTAAAATGCTAATAAATTTGTGATTTTTTACAATCCCATCTCTTTCAAGTTCTTCAAACTAATAGCTAAACTTTCGAAAGGGTCTCGCTGGCATACATCCTGTTCAACACAAGCCCATTCCACACCTATATCTTCACAAGACTGAATTATGCTATCCCAGTTCAAATTCCCTTCACCAACTTCAGCCATTATTGGCTCCCAACCATCTACAGCCATATCTTTAAAGTGAACTACATCCATACGTCCTGCTACTTTGGTAATCCATTGAGAGGGATCTGCCCCTCCTGCTTGAACCCAATAAGTATCAATTTCAAAATCAAAAGATTGGGGATCAGTATTCTCGAATAATATATCCATTCCTGTCTTATCTCCAAATTTAATAAATTCAAAATTGTGGTTATGGTAAACAAATTGCAAACCGTTCTCTTGTAGCTTTTCAGCAATCTCAGATGCCTCTTTAGCAAATTTTATAAATGAATCTTTATCTTTCCTATACTCTTCAGGCATAGAGCCTAGACCCACATACTTACAACCCCATAATTTATGATCTGATATTACTGAATCTAGTTCATTCTTTAACCTATCAAATCCTATATGTGTCGCACAAATAGTTAAACCTTCTCTATCTACTATCGTCTTTAAATCTTGTGAATCTATCGGCCCCATACCTGAGACCTGTACTGCATCATAACCTATTTCTTTTACCTTCTTTAACGTCTTATCAATATCTTCAGGTGTTTTAAGAAATTCCCTTAAAGTATATAACTGTGCAGCTATTTTCATATATTTCTCCTCCATTAAATAATTTTTTAGTACTTAAATTAAGTACAAGAACTGCTTAATGTGTCCCAGATACATCCAATTTTGTATCTTTAGAGCTTTTCTTTTCAAATGTAGAGTTCTCAATTTGCTCCTGTAATTTATTATAAAATAAATCTTCATCAATAGGTAGGTCTACCCAACCATCAGTCCAGGCAGATAGGTGCATGGCATTTGATATCATCAGACCGTTAATACCTTCTTCACCTGGTGAAAGTAACTCTGTTCCATTAAGTATTGAATCAACCCAGTCGCTCATTATACCAAGATGTGAAGTCTCGTTACCCTCAACTGGCACATCACATTTCCAACATTCAGGCTGACCAAAACCACCTGTATACTCTTCATTGAACTGCCTTTCTGGTGTTCGTAAGCGCCAAAAAGTTAGCTTATCATCTTCAAGAACAATCTTACCCCTATTTCCTGTAACTTCCAGTCTATTTGTACCAGGGGCATCTGCAGTTGAGGTAATATAAACACCAGTAGCCCCATTTTCATACTCAACATAGGCTGTAACATCATCTTCAACCTCTATGTCATGATATTTACCAAAGTAACAGAAAGCCCTAACTCTTTTAGGCATACCACAGGTCCACTGCCAGAGATCAAGATTATGTGGGTTTTGATTTAATAATGCCCCACCACCTTCACCCTCCCAGGTAGCACGCCACCCGCCTGAATTGTAATAACTCTGTGAACGATACCAATTGGTAATAATCCAATTCGTTCTCCTAATCTCACCTAATTCACCAGATTCGATTAAATCCTTTAATTTTTGATATAATGGATTAGTTCTTTGATTATACATTATACAGAAAGTCTTATCACTTTTAGCAGCAGCCTCATTCATTTCTCTAACCTGTTTAGTATAAACCCCAGCAGGCTTTTCTGTTAGAACATGTAGGTCATTTTCAAATGCCCTGATTGCCAGAGTGGGATGATCATAGTGGGGTGTAGCAATTATGACAGCATCTATATCTTGGTCAGCAAAAAAGTCATCATTATTATTATACCGCTTAACCCCTTCTCCCAATTCCTCCCTAGCCCATTCTAATTTATCCGGATCAAGATCACTTACAGCAACTAATTTGCCTCCAGGAACTTCTCCTGCCATTAAATTTTTAGCATGACTGCTTCCCATGTTACCTATGCCTATAATACCTATTTTTACCTTGTACATTTATTATGCCTCCTCTTATAAAATAATATATAACTTAAGAATTATAATTATAATTGCAGATAGTTTGTTTAATATCTTTCTTGTTACTGCACGAATACTAACACCAATATCTCTTATATATCTTGCTTAATATCTTCAATCATCTCCATAATGCGATTACCGTACTCAACATACACCTTATATTTGTATTCATCCTCTGATTGAGATTTATCTGCATTATCATGATATACACTGCCCATATGTGGTTCTATGGATATACCGCCATCATAAGCATTGGCAAGAAGGTCTTTTAGTACTTTCCTAACCTGCCCATCACCCTCATCAGGAAATGTGAATTTAGTTTCAGGAAAAACACCATCTTTCTCTCCTAAAAATACCCCATCTTTTATATGAACATATTCTATTCTATCCTTTAAATGTTTATACGCTTCCCAGGTACTCTGTTTCTTGTATGGCTCTTCCCCCATGCGATTATCAGAGAATACTGGATTACCTGTATCGAAGACAACCTTAAAGTAAGGAGAATTTATCGCCTCTAATAACCTATCCATATGCCCATAAGATTGAGAGAAATAATTCATACAATTTTCATGAACATAGATAATCTCAGACTCCTCACATAATCCAACTAATACTTTTAATTTCTCAATTACCTTTTTTTCTAGTTCAGGTCCGTCTTCCAGACCAAAGTTTTTGGGAATACCAAAACTCATTCCCCTAATCATCTTTGTGCCAAGTCTTTTCATTCGAGGTATAGCCCTTTTTAATTCTGATAAACTTTTCTGGAAATCTTCTTCACTAGCAGGGTTCTTTCCCCAATTTGCTACAGCACTGCCAAAACAGTTTATCTTGATATCTGACTTCTGTAATTTTTGATAAACCTCTTCAAACTTATCATCAGATATATCGGTTATGTTAGTACCCTCAATACTTCTCGATTCAATATAATCCCAGCCTAATTCTTTGGTAGCCTTAATCTGTAAATCCAAATCACCACTAACCTCATCAGCAAAACCTGTATAATACATCCTTGAAACCCCCTTATAATTTCTACTAATTATCATTATTATATAATCCTAAGACTCTAGTAATTCTATACTTATAATATTATTATAAGTCATTTATAATGAAATAACTTTGTCATTTTTGCTTTAAATATTGCAAATCTTGCTGTATAATTGTACTATAACTTCATGCACGGAAAAAAGCTAATCCCCAGCTCCTCTTCCAGTCCATGAATAACAAGATGAACTCACTTCGCTACTCTACGTTCAAACAGAATTTTGTTAACCATTCATAGCCTACCATGCGGGACTGGAGCTTTTGACGCAAGTCGATTCACTAATACTGGCCTCAACATTGCGTTTAAGATAGAAGAAGGCAGTGAAACGTTTATTCAGCAAATGGTTAACCAGGAAGATCCAAGCATAATTAAGGAAGTTTAAGTATTAAATATATTAAGGAGAATATTATGTTAGATAAAAATTGTTATTATTCAAATAAGTACTTTAATATCGGTTATAATGTTTTAGACACAGCTCCTTCACCTGAAAAATTCCAATCACATATTCATGATCTATATGAGTTATATTACTTCCTTGAGGGTGATGTAACCTATTATATCGAGGGGCAGGGGTATAAGATAGAGGCAGGGGATTTACTAATGATCAACAGTAAAGAATTACATAAACCTATATTTAATTCAAACGTTCCATATAAAAGAATAATTATACATTTTACCCCCTGGTATATTTCAAAATATAGTAGTGATAAATTTAATCTATTAAGCTGTTTTGAAAACCGCAAGCCAGGTCAGTATAATAAAATTCCTGAAAAGAGCATTATAAAGTATAAAATAAATCATAGTTTCAGAAGAATAATCGAATATATAAATAGTAACAAAAAGGAGTCAGCAATCATGATAGAGACTCTTTTCGTTCAGTTATTAGTATCAATCAATAAGATTTTTCAAGAACAGGAGAAACCTAATTTGGACTCAATAGAGTATGATGAAAACGTATTAAAGATTATTCAATATATTAATGACAATTTAAACAAAAAAATAACCCTTGACTTCTTAGCCAAAGAGTTTTATTTGAATAAATATTACCTATCTCACCTTTTCAAGGAAAATACAGGATTTTCAGTACTACAATATATAAATTATAAAAAGATTATGAAAGCCAAAGAATTTTTATCCCATGACTTATCATGTAGTGAAGTTTGTAATAAACTAAACTTCGGTGACTACTCAAATTTCTACAAGGCATTTAAAAAGAATGTCGGCGTTTCACCATCAAGATACCAGCAGGGTAATTTGATTTAATTATTATAAGCAATTAGAATAATTATAACAATTTTATTTACTTGCCATTTTACTTATTATTTTGATGACCTGGATCTTTCTCAATGTCAAACTTTTTATTTTTTTCACTTTCAGCATTTTGACTATTTTCTTTCTCATTTTGTTTGCCCATCTTTTTAATATTAAAAAACATCCCAAGAGCAACCATACCTATAATAAAATTGAAGTTTTTAATTATTTGCCTATGTGTTGCAAAAAAATCAGGATAATACATTTCCCCAATTCCCGTTAATATATATAGTAAACCTACAGCAACAATTAATAACCTCTTCTGATTAAGACCAAACTTTTTCATTTCAACACCCCTTTGACTAGTATAATTGTAATAAGATAATTTTAATACTCAGCATACTTTTAAGACTTAATACTTTATAATCTTCTTTAAAAGATTTTGAATCCCTTTATTATGAGCTTAATATGAGGTAATTAGAACATGATAGCAAAAAGATAACTTTAATAAAATTACTAAAGTTATCTTTTTGCATAATTATTACTATATCTTTAGTTTCTCTTTTAAATATGTTAAACCTATCTAGGCTAATTTAAACACGTATAATCCCGTACAATTATATATTTATCGCAAAGAATTAAAAACTTACAGTTTCCCTAATATATCCTTAGTAATCTTCTCTGCTGTAAAGCCAAAGTATTCTGCTACTTCTCCTCCAGGACCACTTTCACCAAATGTTTCAATACTGACCATGTGATAATTCTTGCCAAGAAGTCGGTACCATCCTGAACCTGTACCAGCCTCCAGAACTACTTTAAAGGTATCATAATCTCCTGTTACCTTTTCAATATAGTCATCACCTTGAGCTATAAAATCTTCTCGCTCTGGTACAGAAACAACCCTTGATGATTTATTGTTCTTTTCTAATAGTTCAGCTACTTCAACTGCTAATGAAACTTCACTACCACTGGCCATTAATACAACATCAGGATTGCTGTTAGCTTTAACTACATATCCACCTTTGTTCATACCATCAATGACAGCATCCTCCTTCTCAAGTAATGGAAGTCCTTGTCTGGTTAAGATCAAAGCAGTCGGTCCTTCTGTATTTTCCATTGCCTTTATCCAGGCAGCTTTAGTTTCTTCTGCATCAGCCGGTCTTATTACATTAAGTCCAGGGATAATCCTTAGTGCTTCAACATGTTCTACAGGCTCATGTGTTGGTCCATCTTCCCCAACATGTATTGAATCATGAGTAAAGACAAAGACTACAGGTATTTTCATTAACGCTGCCATTCTAACTGCTGGTCTCATATAATCTGAGAATACCAAGAATGTAGCACAGTAAGGACGGAAGCCCTTATGTACCATAATACCATTTACTATAGATCCCATAGCATGTTCTCTAACTCCAAAACGGAAATTACGACCATCATAATTACCTTTTTGAATTTCTTCATATTTATCAAGATATGTTTTAGTTGACGGAGCAAGATCAGCAGAACCACCAACTAAGTAGTCAACCATATCTGCAATACCTGTTAGTGTTTTTCCTCCAGCAGCTCTTGTAGCTATTGGGCTCTTAATATCTATATCCATTACCTTTTCACGGAAATCTGCAGGTAATTTTAATTCCATACCATTATCCCATTCTTCTTTAAGCTCAGGATTTGCTTCAGCCCATCTATTAAACTTTGTTTCCCATTTTTCCCGGGTTTCTTTCAATTCTTTTCTACGTCTAACAAAAAACTCTTTAACCTCATCTGATACATAGAATTTCTCATCAACTGGTAGACCCAACTTTTCTTTTAGACCCTTTATTTCATCATCACCAAGGGGAGCACCATGAGCATCAGCAGTACCTTCCTTTGTAGGTGCACCAAAAGCTATTTTTGTTTTGGCAATAATTAAAGATGGTTTATCATCTACACTCTTTGCCTCTTCAATAGCCTTGCTAAGTGCTTCAAAATCATGACCATCTACATCTATTACATGCCAGTCATAAGCCTTAAACCTGGCACCGACATCCTCAGTAAAGGATAAATCTGTACTTCCTCCAATAGAAATGTCATTATCATCATAAATAGCAATAAGTTTTCCAAGTCCTAAGTGACCTGCTAGAGAAGCCGCCTCTGCAACTACTCCCTCCATCATACCACCATCACCTGTTAAAGTATATGTATAATGATCCACAATTTTATCCTCTTCAGTATTGTACTTTGCAGCTAGCATCTCCTCTGCAACAGCCATACCAACCGCATTAGCAAACCCCTGTCCCAAAGGACCGGTAGTTGTTTCTACACCATCAGTAAGACCATACTCAGGGTGACCTGGTGTTTTTGAATGAAGCTGTCTAAAATTCTTCAAATCATCAAGACTTAAATCAAATCCTGAAAGGTGTAAAAGTGAATAAACCAACATTGAACCATGTCCTGCTGATAATACAAAACGATCCCTATCAGCCCAATCCGGTTTCTCTGGGTCGTAATTCATAACCTCACCATATAATAAAGCACCTATATCTGCACAACCTATAGGTAAACCAGGGTGGCCTGAATTAGCCTTTTCTACTCCATCAGCTGATAACCCTCTAATAATATTTGCAACATCTCTTAACATAAAATACCTCCTAGAAAAATTTGTTTTTTCTTGATATACTTATAATAAAATTAATTTTTCTTTTATCTTTACCAATTATACATTTTATCTCTTTTTGGGTGTTTTGTCCAGCCTATTTCCTTATTTTAGGATATAATCTTCAAGACTTTTAAAAATACTTCTACATAAGCCCAGTATATATTATATACTGTATAACACTTAATGATTAATGTTACCATCTTTATAGAATAATATTATTATAACAGCAAACCTTTCAAAGGTTTTCTTGATTTTTTGTTTAATATATATATGTGGAAGCCATAGTGAAGTATTCACTTATCTACACTTATACTACTATTAATTATGGATCATCTCTATAACCGTTAGTAATAGACCTGGACATTATGTACCAACTAAAATGAAAAAAGAATAATCATTTAAACAAGAAATCTTAAAGGAGTCTAACTTACCATGAATATTAGCAATTTAATCCTACAATTATTTGGCGGAGCACTTACAGGTTACATAACTAATAGTCTAGCCATAAAAATGCTTTTCAAAAATTACGGGCCTTTTGGTGGTGTAATTGTTAAAACAAGAGAAGAATTCGTAGAAAATATTAGTCAACTTGTAGAACGAGATATAATTAATGAAAACACATTAGCTGAAAGCTTAAACCATTCAGAAATCAAAACATTAATCAATAACATGGTAGAACATTTTTTCAATGAAGCACTGCAAAATCGTACAAAGAATACAATAATTAAAGAAATACCTGAAATTAATAATACAAGTACTAATTTTATAAATTATTTTGAAGATAATTTTGAAGATTATATCCTTAAAGGTTCAGCAATTCTTTTACCTCAAATAAGTCTAGATCAGATAATTACTGACAAACAATATGACTATATAAGTCAACAATTTACTAAACAATTCCTTGATATATTAAATAGCTCTAATGAATTAAGAGATAATTTTGAGTCTCTATTATCTGATTTATGTAATAAGGAAATTGGTTCTTTTCTCAGTCCCGAATTAATCGAAACATTATCAAAAAATACCAAAAATGTACTTCAGGAAATTGAAGACAATCCAGAATATATTTATGACCGTCTGAACAAGTTACATAAAAATTTAGAGGCTTACCTAGATATAGATACATTAAACAAAGAACTTATTAAACTACTCCAGAACAAAACACTAAAAGAATATCATATAGATAAATACTATTTAAATAATGTAATAAACAATATAGTGAAGAAGATAAATTCCCCAAATGGTCAGGAAGTCATCTTTTCAATATATGAAAATATTAGGGGATCTTTAATAGAAGATATAGATTCTATTGCTGATTTCATTGACACAGATCAAGAAAATGAGCTAAATACTTTCTTAAACAAAAGGATAACAGGAACTATTAATAATCTTAAACCCTGGCTACTAAACAACCAGTCCCAGGTAGATGATATTTTTAATGGAATTATAGACAATATTCTTGAGAGGGAATCTAAAAAGTCACCTTGGAAATCTGCTATTAAGAAATCTGCCTACGAATACTATCAAAAAAATAACAGTACATCTCCTACTGAGATACTTACAGATTCACTAGAAAATTTAAAAAACAATAATTCCCTAAAGGGTAGAATTGAAGATTATCTCTATCAGCAGTTAGAAAATATTGATTTAGAGAATGTTCTATCACAGTTAACTATCACTGACCGACAGAATAAACAGAACTCAGCCAGTGATTCTAGTAAAAATGAATCTCCCTGTACTCATAATCACCAAAATAATCTTAATCAAAATAGTATTAGCAATGATATCATTGAGTATTTAAATAAATATATAACTAATCTCAATGGTGATGATTTAAAAGAAATTGCAGAAAAAAGCGTTGGTGAATTCATTGATTTAAATACTATTAACATAGATTTCCTAGTAAAAATATTAAATAAAAATGAGGATATCCATAATTACTTAATAAGCCTATTACTTACTAATATAGATAAGGAAATAAATAATCTTGTACATACTAAATTAGGCAAGTTTATAGGCTCCCAAAAATCCAATATATATTACGATAAAATTAAAAATATATTAAAAGATAAGCAAGATGATTTACAACAATTAGTAAAGGGTAACTTTTATACGAACAATGCCAATAAAACACTAGCTCAATTAATTGACCCTCAATTAAAAAATCAAACTACAATATACCTAAAAAATTCAATATCTACCCAAGTTAAATCAGAGATCCAGGAAAGAAATAATCATAAGATAAACGACTTATTAGCAGCCCTAAGTAATAGAGAAAACTTTAATGAAAAAGTATCAGAAAACCTTATATATCAAATTAATAATAACTTGCCTATCTTACTTAAAGGTAATATTTCTGCTGCTATTAAAAACAATCTAGAGTCAGTTGCAGATGATGATATAAAGAATATAGTAGAGGATTTTGTGGGAAAAGAACTAAAACCTATAACCTACTTTGGAGCATTCCTAGGCCTTTGTTCTGCTTCCTTACTCTATCTGTTACAGTTAAATACAACATTAGTACCTACCTTTCAACTACCTGTATCGATGTTGGTCTATGGTTTTATAGGTTATATTACAAATGTTATCGCTATCAAAATGGTCTTTAGACCCTATGATGAAAAGAAGTTATTAGGACTAGCTGTCCCCTTTACCCCAGGGGTTGTTAGTAAAGAGAAAAATAGATTTGCTAAATCAGTTGGTAATTTCATAGACGACGAATTGCTTAATTACAACACTGTCAAAAATACAATCCAGCATAAAAAACTTGAAATAAAAGACATCTTTACTAAGTCCCTGATTGCTGAAAATTATCAATCACCAAGAAAATTATTGCTACAGAATAGTAATGAAATGATAGATATTTTATTTAAAGAATTAGAAAAAAGCAGAAGTAAATTGATTGAATTTATAACCACAGGAGTAAGAAATCCTGGCTTTACGGAAAATAATCAGCAAATATATGACTTAAGCAATACCATTACAAAAAAAACGGAACAGTATATAGTCCAGAGTCTACCCCTTCTATCATCAGCCTCATTAGAATTGCTAAGAGATAAAGAAAGTTTATCTTCCGCTATACCGGAGGAAGTTATAAGAAAGATTAATATAGCTATCGAAAAAATTACTGAAGAAAAATTAAACAACTTTTTCAAGTTACTTCAAGATAGCGAAGGTGATAAAGTAGAGGCAGCACTAAACAGTTTTATCAATAAGTTTTATGATGGAATAAAAGATAAAACCTTAGGAGATTTACCAGAGGAAACCCAGGGGATACTCTCTAATATTCTATATAGTTTAATTGAAAAAATTGTGATCTCAAGGAGTAATATAACAAAAAGAAAGATAAATAAAATTCTTGACAATTATTCAAGGGTTTTCGTTGATTATATTCCTATGCTACTAATTGAAAACAAAGCTGAATTAAAGGAAACTATTATTTCACAGGCAGAAAAAAAGATGGGGTTCTGGTCAGCAGCAGGTAAATTAGTTGACTTTGATGATACATTGGATGAGTTTGCAGATGTCTTTATTGAAGAAGGGCTAGTAGAAATTCTAAACCTTTTCCTGGAAGAGAAATTAGAAAATACCATTAAAGAATTAGAATTTGAGGATAAAGAAGTAATATTAATAATGCAAGGATTATTTAACAATCAAAGCTTTAAAAAAATTATAGTCAAAAATATTGATGGCTTAATTAAAAAACTATCACCTATAAGTATATCTGATTTACTTAGCCTTTTTGAAATAGAAAAACCGGAAAAACTTATCATGATTTTCTCAGAAGAAATAGGTCTAATAAAAAACAATTTGGCTGAGCATATTTCAAGTAATAAAGAAGAAATCCTGAAAAATATTAATAAAGCTGTATGTGAATTACTTGATCATTATTTATATGATATAGATACAAATAAGCTATTAAATAATATTGATGTTAAAATAATGAGTAATTCATTGGAACTATTATATAATCAATTAAATAATAATAAAGGCTTGTCCACCTTAATATCTACTACCATAAAAGAAATTATTGCAGTGAATAGTAATGAGAACTACCTTGTTAATACTAATTATTTAAATAAAGACTTAAATACCTTATTTAAATCAATCTTAACTAAGCCTATGATAAAAACAGATCTTAAAAAACTGCTAAAAGAAATATATATAGATTTCATCGAACAGATACCAGAAATTATCGATAAGAAAACTGCCGATTATATAATAGATATATTGATCACCTCATTACTTGATACCCTGGAAAAAGGGCTACCTGAACTTATTGAAAAGATCAATATTAAAGACATAACAATTTCTGAAATCGATAATATGGATGCAAAAGAGATTGAACAACTCTTCTATTCATTTGCTGGAAACTACTTTGGTAAACTTGAAAATTATGGTTGGTTAGGTGCTATTGTAGGATTACTTAGTGAGCTAATTAAAAATGCTATCTAAATAAAAAAACCATAGCAGATAAATTATTATGTAATAGACTAGTCGTAATTATTTTGATTTATTTAGATTTACAAATCCAATAAGTGCTTATGCCTCTTTTTTACTCTTTATATATACAATAAATAAAACTACAAACATTATAAAAGAAAATGATAGTAAAATGTAATCAAATCTAGTTTTATTATTTTCAATCAATGTACTTAAATTTGTTACAATCAATAATAATATTATTAGTAACAAACTATTTCTATTTCCCTCATCTTTATCTTTAGAACGAATAATTTTACTAAGTATTGTAAACAATATTGCTAAAAACCCTAATCCAGCAATAATACCAATAATAACTATCCACATATTATATTCATCCTTCCTTAGACTATATCTTACACATCATTATCTATATTTTTATCTTTATTACTGTTTTCAAACCCAGATCTAAGAAAACCTACTACAGCCATAAATTAAAACACCAAAGGCAATAAAAAATAGGAAAAAACCGCAACAAAGCATAATTTAGGAAATGATTAGTTAAAGCATAGCGGGTTAGTTATTATAACTAACCCGCTATTTATATTTTCCTATTACTTATGTTATTTTTTCTTTACTTTAATTCAAAAGTAACCTACTATAAGCTTTTTTTATTATAATTTCTGTATGCAACTACAATTGCCATAGTGATAAATGCTGATACTAAGCCTTCTGCAATAGCATTTGTTGTAAAGACCGAAATAAATAGTGCTTTAAAAGCAATCCCTATCCTTTCAGCAACTTCCTGAGCATATACCAGATAGAGCATTAAAAATACCAGGGCTGTATTTGTCAAACTACCAGCTATTCCAGCAATAGTTGAACTAACAGATTCCTTAATAGATTCTTTTTTAATGACTTTCTTTAGACCACTGTAAACATAATATGAAACTACACCAATAAACATCCTCGGCAAAACAGAAATCAGAGGATTAATAAATAAGGGGTCTAACGGAGTCATAGGTCTGGTTAAAGCATGAATAAGTGATATAAGTCCCAACAATGTTCCCATAATAAAACCGGCTAATGGACCTAAAATCACCCCTGTGATAATAGTCGGAATATGAGTAATAGTCGCACTTATACTCCCGAGTGGTATAGCCCCTAATGGGGTGCTATCCAGAATAATGGTAATCGCGAGCATGACACTTAATACAGTCAAACTCCTTGTGTTGCTTAATAATTTCTTCATATTTTCTTTTACCTCCTGTTCTCGTTCCCTTTTGGGATACAAGACATATATTTTTGCAATCATAATAATATATATTCTGATTGCACCACTATTATAGCAGAAATTCTCATATAAATAAAGTAAGTTCTCATCTTCCAAATTTTTGGAAAATTCGTACCTATATTATATCAGCCCCTAAATATAACGTCTAACGTTCTTCATATATTTTTTGTATTCTTCACCAAATTCTTTAATACACCATCTTTCTTCTGATAATATAAGGAAATGAACAGAAATTTGAAATATAATTAATACTGTAAAATATACCCATGAATTTATCAAAAAACTGCAACCAAGAAAATATAAAAAGAAAGCTATATACATTGGATTTCTTGAATAGTTATAAAACCCATTTTTATTTATACAATTTTTTTGTGGTTTAGAATAATCCATTATTGATTTTATAAATAATATTGTTCCAATTATATATACTATTAAACCCACATAGTCTATGACAGTGTTAAACTTAATTTCTGAAACAAATAAATATATTAGTAAAAACAATGTTGTTATTTGATAAATATAAAAAGCAATTTGTTCCTTTCCTTCTGTAGGTGGAAAAAAGCCTGCTCTTTTCAAAGCCTCCTTACTAATAATTCTCATTAGTATATAACGTATAAAAATAATAGGTATTACTAAAATAAATGAATTCATTTGATTAACCCTCTTTCAGATATATTAGTGCTATTTTGTATAACGTCCCGCAGGTTTACTCAGTTTCTAAATCTTAGGGCGACTGCCCTTTATGAAGAAATTTGCGCGAAACGTTAGCGGAGCCGTAAACCTTGCTGTTATACACTGTAGTGGCGCCCCCCATAATTAACCCAACAAATTATTGACAAAATGATGAATAATGGTATATACTATGATATATACTAATACTATTCTATTAAGGAGTGTGATTATTTATATGGATATAGCTAAATTGTTTAAAAATGGTAGAAGCCAGGCTGTTCGTCTTCCAAAAGAATATAGATTTGATGGTTCAGATGTTTATGTTAAAAAATTTGAAGATATTGTACTATTAATTCCTAAAGACAGTAAATGGAATTCCTTAGAAACAAGTTTAAGTTATTTTTCTGATGATTTTTTAAAAGAACGTAATCAACCCAAAATACAAGATAGAGATGAGTTATAATGAAATATATGCTTGATACAAATATATGTATATATATAATAAAAGAAAAACCTAGAAAAGTTATTGATAAATTCTACACCTTGAATATTGGGGATGTATGTATTTCTTCTATTACTCTTGCTGAACTTGAATATGGTGTAGAAAAAAGTGATTATAAAGAAAGAAATAAGCTTGCACTTGCTGGCTTTCTTTCTTCTATTGAAATACTATCTTTCTCTGATAAAGCTGCTACTGAATATGGTGAAATTAGAGCAAATTTAGAACGACAAGGTAATATAATTGGAGCATATGATTTAATGATTGGCGCACATGCATTATCGGAAAATATTACTCTTGTTACTAATAACACCAAAGAATTTAATCGTATTGATAATTTATCTCTTGAAAACTGGACCTCGTAGTAAACTTTCTTTGCCACTATGGCGTAGTCACGTATCCGTATTTCCGAAGTCAATGAGACTTAGATAGCTTTTATCTTAGTCTCATTGATTTGGTTGCAGAGACGAAGGAACGAAACCGGAAATATTTTGTTATCAGAGCATACTTTTGCTGTTTTTGGTAAATCCATTAGGTTCCTAATATATCAAGGTTTATAGGACTTTTACATTTTTTTACTTTTGTGTTTTTAGTGTGTTTCCACAGGTTTTGAGCAGGATTGGGGCAGGATTTTAGCATTCATCATGTTATTCTGCCCTATTTTTTCTATTCTAAATAGCTTTTAATGTTTAATAATCTTCTGATTTTATCACAAAGTGGTATATTTTGATTTGACCTATAATAAACAGTATATATTGCAATGAATAAACTACTATTATTAATACATTTGTTGCTTTACTTTTATAAAATGAAAATTTTTGTGGGTCAAATCATATTATATAAATCATAATATCTTAGTTAAAATTACTTGTTATCGTATAAAGATAATATTTTATATTATTTTTCACAACCATAATATACCCGATAATCTCAAATCATCAAAACTCGGAAATTTCTTTTTAAGTACTTATCCAATTTGATAATCTATTATAGATATGTCTTTATTATTCTAAAATCTTTATTCAATCATTTATTATACTCTCTGCAAGCTTTCTTTTGATATTTCATCATATTTGATAATCGTCGCTCCTGCTTCGTAAAATGCATTGCTAATAATCGCTTCACTAACAATAAAAATATCTTTAACTGTCCAATCAATATCTTCTAATCCATAGTGTGTTTTTATATCTTCCAAATGTACATTAACCCATTTATAACGTCTTTTGTGTTTTGATGCAAAACAATTTTTATCGCCTTTATCGACAAACATCTTCTGATATTCAAGATCCATTTCATAAGGATTTTTAGAAAAATTAAAGTCCTTAACTTCTGCTAAAACTATTTGTTTAATATCTGGGATAATATATAGGATATCTATATCACCTAATGTATTTCCATTCTCATCAGCTATTCTCTTATAATTTATTTTTTTTATATTTTTATCTACAATAAAATTACTTATTTGATTTATTTTATTGAATACTTGATTATTAAAATCATCACCGCGTTTATTACTAATTTCACCAATTAATTTTGTCAGTCTATTGCCTCGTGTTTTTAATTTCCCTTCATAAATTAAGTCTAGGGTAAATTTAAGCATATGAAATAATTGCCTGTTTCCCCATATTACTTCATTTTGTATTATAATAACTGGACGCCTTGTAAAAGATAATTCTCTATTGAAACGCCATGGATAAACATCTTCTTTCCTGTATGGCTTTGGTGGCTTTAAAAAACTCTCTCGTTTAATTAAGGAAATATCCTGTATTATTTTATTTACTTTATCGCTATTTAAACTCACATTATTATCCACTAGCCATGTAATTAATTCACTTTTATCTGCTTTTTTAACTTCATTATTAGTTTGGTTGCCATAAGTAATCATTTCAAAAATACAATTACAAAATTCATCAAATGAATATCCATATTCATCTGAAAATCCTCTATTTAATCTCTCTTCAATATTCGGAAACTCTTCGCACGGTATTTTTTCTCTATAGTCCGATGTAGAATAATATTGTAATTGTTCCTCACGTGCTTTAATATTTATATCTTTTAATTTATTAAACTCATCTTGTTTCATTCCTATTCGGTCCGATTTTAATATTTCAACCGGTGTATTAAATATTCTATAATAGAATAAATCATTTTTATAAGCCCAATCAATTATCAAAGAACATATTGCTAGTAATTTTTCATAATCCCATTCTCCAAGTATCTTTGTTTCATCTGGGGGACATGCTGCTAAATACTCAGCTAAAAATTTTAAAGCTCTAGATGACTTATTTAATTCATTATAATCTTTATATATATTTTCTCTTTTTTCAGGATAACATGCCACATCATACGCATACCTACTATGTGCAAGCATCATATTGTACATAACTTTTTCCAAATCATAGCATACTAATTGTACTATATTATCTGGTTTTAATTTCTTAATTTGCTTTTCCAACAATTCATACAAATAGCCTACTACAAATTTTGCTATATTAGACCGATCTTCATCTTTTATAATTCCATATGACCATTTTTCATTATCTAGAACTACAGTTCCAATATTATCTAATAATTCATTTTCATCCTCTGATTTTATTCTGCGAAAACTTCTATCAGATAAAGGTTTTAAATAAGGATTCTTATTATAGTCAAGTGTATAAAATTTCTTTTTCAAAGGATTGTTAAAAATTTTGTCTAGTTGTTTTTCCCTAATTTCCCCTTCTATGGTAAATTCCTTTAGCATACTAATTATGTATTCTACCATCTGTTTCTCAATTGTATTATCTTTATAATTTAAAGCTTGAAATGACTCTGGAGTCCAAGTTAAGATAATATTATTATGACTAATTTCAAAACACACTCCATCTTTCCAACTTTTTGCTTCGTTTATTTCATAATAATATTCTTGTATGTTTCCGCTTAATAATATCTGCAGGTTAATAAAATCATATGGGAAATTATAACTTTCTATAATCTCCTTGCATTCTGCTATCCAATATGATATTGCATCAACAATAGAGAAATATAAATCCATTTCTTCACTTTCTTTTATTTCTGGTGAATATATCCATATATTAATATTGGCTAATTTCAGCAATAAAGAAGCTCTAGGTGGATTTTGAACTAAATCTGTATAAATATTTCTTGCTTCATCATTCAACACAACTTCTGTAAGATAGTCATCTTGATAGGATTCAACTAAATGTCTATTTTCTTTATTAACAGCTCTAATAATATAATCTGTAGAGTCCCCAGGGGCAACATACAATAAATTATCTTTTGGATTAAAGTCATCATTAATATAAAATGAATACTCACTATTAACATATATCTCTATACTATTTAATTCACTAAATAAATTCGGAGCACCATCTTTCAATTTACTTTTAGCTCTTATATATCTTGGTAAAAAGCCTTCATATGATCTTTCATTGATTGCAATACATTTCAACTCAAATGGATTTAATGTAAGAGGTTCATAATGATATTTTTTGTTCATGCCCGCCATTATACCTCTTCCGAATGAATTAATTATCACAATATGAAAAACATCTTTATAATTTAAACCTTGTTGAGTTAATTTTTCATGAAGATATGACATTCTTTTATCTAAAAGCTTATCAAAATCATTTTTTGGATACATATCAAAAATACTATCTTCAGAATAATCTCTTCCATCATCACATATGCATGTAAGAATCATGATTTGGTTATTATAAACATTAAGTAATACTTCTTTATAATTTTTACGATCTAATAATTCAATCCCCCAGACTTTTTCTTTTATTTTTTTATGCCCCAGCAAATTTAAAGATCTACGACAATCTTTCCATACTGATTCATTATATAACCTTAAAAGTTCTTCTTTATGATCATACCTATCTGCTAAACAAATAATCTTATGCATTGCAAAAGATGATAAAACTGATATATTGAGAATTATTGTTCTGTCGTCCCTTGATTTAATAAATGGTTTTACAAAGAAATCTTGTTGTTCAGGATTTAAAGTCTTTTGTATATCTCCTTGTCCAAAAGCTGAATACAGTTCCTCTATTATACCATTATCATCAATTATATTATTGATATAACTATTATCAACCGTCATAAGTTCTGCCATCTGGTTCATTTTTTTACTACTAGGAATTATTATATTACTTTTTTCTCTTCTTTTAACATCTTCTATTTTAAATCCTAACTCTGATGCTGCTATATCTGATATACTAAGAACTAATAAAATAATACCAGAAACTATTTTCAAATACTCCTTAACAAAATTATTTTTATGTAAAAATAATATTTTAATCATCATTTGAAGACAATATCCTGGTAAATAATTTATTCCTGAAAAAATCAGAAAATTATCATAGAACATTACGTTCTCAATAAAAACATTTTCGGCAGGATCTACTCCCATTTTTAAATCCAGATTATTAAGTTTATTAATAATTTTACGGAACTTGCCACTACTCATCTTAATATTTGAAGTGAACTCGTTCCTATTTATGGTAAGAATAGAGGAAATAATAGTATCAAATAAAATACTTTTATTTTGATTTTCTGGGACAAGATTCAATGCAGATAATCTCGCTATAAAATCAAATATATCATACTTTTTAATTTCATTTAATATTTTCTGTATTTCTTCATAGTCACCAGATTTATCATAAAATTCATTAAATGAATCTTTAGGATTAAGAGAACCTATATTATTTAATTCATCCAATAATGTTTGATCCATTAAAATTCAACCCCTCTCATCTTTTAGTTTTCAATAATCTCCAACTCCAGCACCTTATCTCTAGTTTTTACCAAATAACGAACATCATCTTAGGAAGTAAAAATACAAGTTATTCCCAAAGAATCTGATGCCTGACTTTATCAATTGATTGAAGGGCTTTTACAACTCTTTCTTTAACTATTGCTAAATTTTCTACTGAAATATCCTCAAATTCAGGGAATATCTTTATAACTTGCTGATAAACCATCTTCGTTTCAGATTCTAATAATTGAAATAGCTGTTTTGCCTCATCCGATACTTCTTCTTCTGTAGTGTTCAGCCCTTTTGAAATTTCAAAGAGTCTAACCAGATTTACTTCAATTGAACTTAATTCAGTTAGTGTTATTCCAAAATCACCAATTAATACGCCTTGAGTCTCATGTTTATCATTAGATAATAATGCTCTTAACTCTTTATAATATTCGTCATTTTTATTATCATATATTCTGTTAAACCAGTCCATATTTTTAGATTTCAATTCCATTATCTGTTCTTGAATTTTCATATCCCAAAGTTGAATAATTAAGTCAGCACATTCTTTATCTGTGACATATAATTCCTGATCTAACTTAGAGTTTTCTATAAGCTCAGCAATATAATGAGCCATCCATTTATTTAATGAACTGTTATTATTTATATTTAATTCGTCAATGATTTTTTCTCCTTTTTCTATTAGTTCCTTTTTCATTTCAAGTCACCCTTATCAGTTAAAATAAATGCCTGACTTACACCCAAATCATATTCACTACTATCTTTCCTATATCGTGATGACTTCTGTCTGGAAATAGTAACTTTAAAAATCATATCAAGACTTACTATTTTTAAATATTGGCAAAGCAAATCTTTCTTTATTACGAGTTTATAACCTTCAGTATATTTATTACTACTATAGTGATCATACCAGATTTTATGATAAGCAACTTCATCTCCCTTTTGATTAAACCATTTCAAAGAATTTGGCAATCTATAAATATGCATTTTCTTACAAAAATCTAATGATGGAAAATAATAATCTCTACCATGTTCGGGCCATTTGGAATCAAAAGAATGAAAAGGCATTTCTTGATGCCAGTTAGCTAAAAAAGACTTTAGTTTAAATATACCATTATCTATTTCATTATCAGGGAATATATAATAATCAGAACTGTTTTCTAGGTCATACTCTAATTCGGGTAATATTGTATCATATGTTACATCGATGTATGGTAATGGAAAAAAATCTTCAGAAATAATGGACCTCGCCAAAGCTTCAGATGTTTTAGAGTTTACTAATGCAGTTTTAACAGTTACCCCAAATTGTCTATCTTCAAATACACCTGACTTACTACCTCCAACTATTATCCAATCATTATTAACCTCAAATAACTCATCTTTAAATTCTTCCCTATTATCCCTTTTAACCCAAATCTCAAAATCTTTATTGAAAATACCATAGTTTTCATTAGTACACGGTGGTATATCAATAAATTGACTTGGTAATGATACATCCGCTGCTCTCAAACGATAACGCAGCCAATTATGCCAGCGGTCTCCCTCTCTATCACCATCATAAAATACTGGTTGATTATCAATTAATTCTCCAGCAGCCATAAACATCGCGTGCCTTTCAGCATATAATTTTAAGTCTTCAATTACGGGTTCAGTTCCTTGTCTATTACTAGTCTTTTGCCAATCATAATCATTTTCTTCTCTGTCCTTCCTACATTTTTTATCTGTTATTTCCCATTTGTTAACAATCCATTTATAAGCAATATCCGCGACATGACATCTATGCTGTGCAAAACATCTTCCTAATCGGGAATACCAATAAGGTAGTGTATCCATTGAATCAAAATTAAAAAATTGATCATCCTTTTGACTCCAGTTTTTACCTTTATATGGGATACTCCATCCTTCCAGCTCATCCTTAGTAAATAATTTCTTCGGTTCATTAACTTTCTTAATTTTATTTAATTCTTTGAAAGAAATTACACCCGGATTATTCTTTTCAATGTTTATTAAGATTTCTTTGGCATGATATCTAATTTTTGCATGAGGAAACTCTTTACTTAAAGCATGATGTGATATTTCATCTATATATGGTTCAAGAAAATCTGGTTTTCTTAAACTAATATGATGCAAAGCAAATAGCAACCATTCTCTTTTGGTTATCCACCTATTATGCTTCTTATCATGTAATTCATTAACTAAAGAGGCTAATACAATATCGCCTTTTATTAAACTCATATCAATTAAAATATATAAAGCATTCCATCTAGTATGTTGTCTAGGATCACCTAAATCATCACTAAATATTTTGATTAAAATACAAATCGGATCTATTTTTATATCATAAAAAAATTCATTTAAAGTTTTGATTTCTTTAGGAATGTTCTTCAAAGACCTTGCAAGCATGTTATTTAGTACTTTTAACGTCTCTTGGGATTTAAGTAATTTGCCTAAATGGCCAATCCACCGATAAATATTATCTGCATTTAATTCATCTATATATTTAGCAATAGATGATAAAATAATTTCAATTAATTCATCAGAGTTTATCAATTTACATCCAAGTATTTCATCTAAATAATTATTATAATAATTAAGTGACAATTTTTTTAGATATGTAGGTGTTAACAAGCATTGGAATCTTGATTTAATAATACTAATAACTCTTTCCGGCATTTGCACTTCTTCTAATATTTTTATAAGGAAACTAAAAATTTTTGGCTCTGGCCAAACTACACTCCACTCTTCAAATATATCTAATAATTTATTAATTTGTGATGATAAAAGACGTTTAGTTAAAATTTTAATGATTTCATTAATATTTTCATCATCTAAATTCTTAATATCTTTTGGTGAAGCACTCTTTAAAACAGTTATAGCAGAATCAAGAGAAATATTTAATTCCCTCTTAAAACTTGTTAACAATGAATTTTTATTTTCTTTTTTATCAACATCATTAACATATTTTCTATTATCTTTTTTTATTGGATCAGGTAGATTACTCACTAAATTTTTCATCTCTTCTATTGTTTTATATTTACCCATATCATTGTTATCAGCCCAATACAAAAAATCATTAATTTCTTCTTTTCTATTTTCTAGTGGTATATTTGTTCTTAGATACTTAGCAAAAGATTTAATGATATTTTTTCTTTGATCATCAACTGATGTTTTTAGAATTGATGAACGATAAATATCTATTACTTCTTTTTTTGAACTTATTAGCTGGGTAAGAGGCAAAAATACTGTACAATCACTTTTCCCCGAATCTAATAGCCCTAAAATTGGTGAACCAACTATATCTTCATACGATAAATCACGATTTTCATTTATTAATTCTTTGATATATTGAAAAGCTATAGTAGGATTAATAAAACCGAGTAGATGTAATAAATTCTTCATATAAGTATCAACCACTTCATTTGATGACTTCTTCATATATTTAAACAAAGAAGTAAGCTGAAAAATATTATTTTCATTTAAATCATCTTTTGCGTGTTTGGCATTTTCTAAAATAGAAAATGATAAACTATCAATGTTGTCATCACCCCATTTATTTGCTAACAAACGGGCATCAGTATATAAGTTATCAGCAAAATGCTGGTCAAATCTTCGCGCACTTAAATATAAAGAAAATAATGTTCTAACAGCTTCTCTAGAAGAATATGATAATGGATCTATTTTCTTTCTCTTTTCATATATCAACCTCTCAGCTAAAGCGTAATATCTTTTATCCTTAGACAAGAGATCTGCATATTGTACAAAACCCTTATTAACATTTGAATTTATTAAAGCACTTATTGTATCAATAATCTGTTCTAAAATTTCAAAATTAGTTTTTGGTAAAGATATAATACTTTCAATTAGCCAACACCCTGAATAAATCAATGTATTGTCCATACGATAATCTGATCTATTTAATTTTGTTAAATAAGTTTTTATTTCATTGATTGTTTTTTCAGTATTTTTATTGTATATTGTATTTAATCTACAAATTAAAGCTGGGTATTGGACTTCCATAAACATGCGTATTTGTTCTAGTTGAGGATTATATTTTTTATCATTTGAATTTTCAAATTCAAATTTAGTAGGGTTAAAATATTCGATATCAAGAATTGTTTGAAAAGCTTTTAGTTTTATATAATTAGTAAGGTTATTATCTAAATAATAAGTAGGCTTTGATACATTACAGTATTTAACAATCTCCTTGGCTAAATTAACCATATTATAAGATAACAATTTCTCTAAAATATCATATAGTGGTTCTAACACCTCAGTAAAATCATATGTGCCGTTTTCCAAATAAATCAGAACTTCTTCAGTTATTTCACGATATTGTTGCTTATCAATTTCTATTTCCTTATTACTTAAAATACCCAATAAAGAATATACTCTTTGAGACTTTTCAAGATCTGCATTTAGTATAATACTAATTATCTTATCTTGATATTTATTTGAAACAGACTTTAAAAACTTAGTATAAGATATATAAATATTTTCCTGTGGGGTCCACCTTTTCATGTTGAGCAAAGATTTTTCAAACCCCAAAATATAAGTTTCAAATAAGGCTATTTCTAATATATCATCTTGGCTGAAACCCCTTCCAGGTATATTTTCCTTTTGTAAAATAGTATAGCCTCTTCTACACAAATCTTTAGCAATATTTATATCTTTATTTTCCTCAGCAAGTTTGTTAGCGATTTTAAAATAATACTGAGGAAGATTATACTCTATTTCATTTTTTTTGAAATATTCCAGCAAATGGTCTAAATAATTAGTTTCTATAGCAATAATAGGAAAATCCCTTATTTCTTCGTTAAATACATCCCGACCCTGTAATATCTCCACAGACAAACTTAGAATTTTTAAAGCATCTGTATAGTTATTTAATTTTAAGGATGCTAGTATTGTATATTTGATGTCTATTAGTGCATCTTCTTGATATATTTCAGAACTTGCAATATGTAAACTTAATTTATCCTCATTAAGCCACCAGTCTATTAGTTGTTTATATAGTCCGCTCTTATAAAAATGAAATGACAGATTATATCTAGCATAATTATTATTTTTTATATTGTAATTAGCTTTACAATAATCTGATAAAATACTTCGTGATTTTTCTTTAAATTCTTCCAAATATTCTTTGGCGAATTCCAAAAAATCTTGATCTTGCCATAAAATAGTATCTTCATCAGAGATTCTTAACCCAAAGTATATTTTTTCTATAATATTTCTAACTTCATTTTTAGATTTTTTGACTATATCGGCAAGTGTACTTATATTAACTAATGGTCTCATTTCAAGTAAAATTGATAATACTAATTTTTCCTCTTCAGTTTTTAATCTTTCCGGACACTCATTATTATAATATTTAAATGCATTTTCTTTCGCTTTATTTTTTATATAATTATATAAATTAGTAATTCCTTCATGCTCTATGCTATCCATTATTTTAGACTGAACGCGTGGATTTCCTTTTGTACAAGAATGCATATGTTCAGTTAGCTCTATGCTTGGATCAGATAATAATGATTTCATATATAAATGTGTCTCCGATTTTATAAACCCTGTAATTTCTAATTCTTCATATTGACTTTTAATATCTGAAACAAATTTATAGCAGTTTTCTGTTCTACATGATATAACAAAAATACAATTCTCGGGGATTTTTAAATTCCAAATAAGCGGAACAAAAGAATCAGATGTGTATACCGACATAAGGTTAGCAGCGAATAATGCATTATCAATTGCATCTATGGCTATAATTAATTTATTACCCAATTTTTTTGCCTTTTCAGAAGCAACAGTAAGAGATTTATTAAATTCTCTCATAATATGTTCATACTCTAATCTAGTGTTGGCAATAACATCTGTATGAAACAAGCCATCAAGTTCATTTATAATTTGTACAAAAAATTTTTTATATGGAAAACGTTCTGATCCAGACTGTAAACCTGCGCCACCAGCATAGCAATCATATATGACCGTAGATCTACCATCTCCATATTTTTGAGCAGCAATTTGGAGGGCAGTACTCTTTCCTACTCCACTAACGCCATGAAATAATATTATTCCTTTTGATTTATTTTCAATTGCATCAAGTAAATCTTTAGCTGACTGAGTAAATAATAAATTATTATGATCATAAAATTTTGTAGGTGCAGGAAAAAAATCCTCTTTTCTAAGTCTAAGTAGTGCATATACTTTTTCTGGATAAATTTCTGTTGACCTATTAGGAATGGCATGGTCTTGTATGTAACCAATTAATGTATTCACATATTGGCCGAAATCCGTAATATATTGGCTTGCGCTAGAAAAAAGATCAGCTTCAACATCAGAAATAATATTCTGCCCAAAACATGATATATCCCAGGAAGATAAAAATGCTGCAAGGCGTTTCCAGGAAAGATTAGTTGTTTCTTCTAATTCATTTAAGATAACCTTGATCTCTCCCTCAGTATCTCTTAATATTTTTGAACCATCCAAATCATCTTTTCCATTAACTAACTCTTTAGCATCTTTCAGGTATTTTCTAAGATCAGTGCTTAAATCTTGATTTGTATATAATTTTATTGTAACTTTCTTCCTCGTTTTTTTATCATATTTTTTATAAAAAGCATCAAATGCATTTGCTAATTTTCTTAGTACTGAAGAACCAGACTTTTCATTCCCATTTTTACTAAGCTTATTTTTACATAATTTATTTAATGTCCAAGTACTATTGGGATGAGTTGGACTATATTTAACTTGAACTACAACTACATCTCTTAACTCTTCATCATTATCACTTGTATAATATTCAGTTAAATCTACACCTAGGAAAGTCTCGGGATTATCTTGAAATATTAAATCTTCTTTAGCAACATTCTCCATGTTAATAAATTCTAATTTATTACGTGGGTGCAGCATATCTATCATACGTCTAGCAACATATACAAAATGATAGCGATCTCCAGCATTTGATGGCATTGCATCATTAATAGTTTCTGTATTTCCCTTAAAAGAATCTTTATTACCCATAATATCCTCTTTTCTTGGCTTCCATTTTATTTCAATATTTATAAAGTAAAAAAGGTATATATAGCATACAAATATTACCTTTCTTATATATAATACGATAAAAAACTATTATTTCCTGCAAAAGAAAAAACCACTAAAAGCGGTTTTATAAATATAAAACTTTTAAATTTTTTCATTAGTATAAAATTCAAAATAAAATCAAGTAACCATTAACTCATTAAATATAGTAACAGTTACTTGATTCGTACTAATTAATTTTTACAACCGTCTTTTTTACAAGTTATTTTAGAACTAGTATTAACCCAATGACTTGGTTTTTCTGTTGTATCAATTCCGCAACCAGTCTTTCCACCTTTTGCTCCACTATGAACAATATCGGTATTTATATGTTTAACTGCCATCACTATACCTCCTTTCATAATTGCTAAAAGTATTTAGTAGGTAATATTTATAAACCAAATAAAAATACAATTATTACAATAATCACAAAATTCTTTACTATAATTATTTAATTCTCTAATAAATTACTAAATCCTGCATAATAAAGGAAAAACCGCATTTCTGCGGTCTTTAAAACTTCCTATTATAATCTAATTTCAACTTTCCATCTTCCCATTTAACATCCAATCCGTCTTCTTTCTTCACTTTCCCTTTAATGTGATATGATAACTTTTTCTTATCCTGATCAGTAACATCATATCCGGCCTCTTCAAGTTCATTTAGCACCTGGTCAATAAAGTCATTAATTGTATTTAGATATTTATTATCCGGTAATTTCAATAATACCCCATCTATTATATCATCTACTTCAGCCAGAATAACTGCCCCTTTCCTCAAATAAGGATCAGTTCCAGGAAAAAAGTGTTTTAGAATAAAGAATAGAATTGATAGTGCTGGTATTAAAGTTAAAACAACATTAACTATTAAACCCCAATTAATATCCATCTTTTCACCCCATTTCTATTAAGTTTTTAATAATAATTACCGATTCCTCCCAATATAGCAGCTGCAATATTGTCTATATAATTACAATCAGTTAATAGCTTCAATTCTTCTTTATTACTTAAAAATCCACATTCAATCAGTACAGCAGGCATAGAAGTATATTTCAAA